>NC_005085.1:3600000-3900000 GCF_000007705.1 Chromobacterium violaceum ATCC 12472 | reverse complement strand
CGGTGACCAGCGGATAGAAGATGTGGTCGCGGATGTCGTCGGGTATGCCGGGACCGTCGTCGATGATCTGCAATTTCAGTGCCAGCTGATGGCGCTTGCGCGCCAGCGTGATCTGCCGCGCCACCCGGGTGCGCAGCGTGATGCGCCCCTGGCCGCGCAAGGCTTGCACCGCGTTGTTGACGATGTTCAGCACCACCTGGATCAGCTGTTCCTTGTCGGCGGAGAGCAGCGGCAGGCTGGTGTCGTAGTCGCGGACGACGGTCAGGCCCTGCGGATGCTGGGCCAGCGCGATGCTGCGCACCCGCTCCAGCACTTCGTGGATGTTGATCGGCCCGCGGTTGTGGCTGCGGTGCGGCGCCAGCAGCCGGTCTACCAGCGTTTGCAGCCGCAGCGCCTCCTCGGTGATCACCTCGGTGTACTCCTTGAGCTCGGGCCGGTCTGCCAGCTCGTGCTCCAACAGCTGCGCCGCGCCGCGTATGCCGCCCAGCGGGTTTTTGATCTCGTGGGCCAGGTTGCGGATCAGCTCGCGGTTGGCCTGGTGCTGCAGCAGCGAGCGCTCCTCGTTGGCGATCTTCAGCTGCTGGTCCAGCGGCCTGAGTTCGATCAGTGCCTGGCAGCCTTCGACGTCTATCGGCGTGATCGACAGCATCACGTGCAGCGCCGAGTCGTTGTGCAGCGGCTTCAGCTCCAGATCGTGCTCGATGTAGCTGGCGCCCTGGGCGAGCGCGGTGGCGAGCGCCTGATTCAGCGCCGGGCAGGGCTGGAACAGCTCGGGCAGCGCATGGCGCAGCAGTTCCCGGCTGCCCAGGGCCAGCAGGTTCTCGCAGGCGGGATTGACGAAGCGCAGCGCGGCTCCGGCATCGCAGATCAGCACCGGGGTGTCCAGGAGCTCCAGTCCGGCAAAGCTGGGTATCGTCATGGGGTAGGCTTGATCTATGGGTGTCGCGCGGAGAGCAGCAATAAGCGCGCCAGCCCGCCGGCTGGATTCCGCGGGGAGGCGCGCGCGTTCAGCTTCAAGTTTGCACCATTTTGGTGCAGCTTGCTATGGCAGGCCCAATTCCTTCTTCAGCGCCTGGACGTTCTTCTCGCGGTCGGTGACCTCGTTCTGCAGTTTCTGCACCCGGTCCAGGTATTTCTGGTAGTTGCGGGCTTCGTCGCCCAGCCGCACCGCCTTGCCTTCGTCCAGCGCCTTCTTGGCGGCGTCCAGCGCCTTGGCCTCGTTGGCCAGCTCCTGCTCCAGTATCTTCTTGCGGCCGCTGTCGCGCTGTTTCTGGGTGTCGGCATCGACGCTGGGATAGCCGCCGGACGCGGCCGGCTTGCCGGCGGAGGCGCCGCCGCTCTTCGCCCGCTGGCCGGGATAGGACGACAGCGGGTTCAGCTTGATGGGCTGCGCGCCGCGCAGCGGCACATTGGTGTAGGTGACGTTGCCTTGCGGGTCGACGTACTTGTAGATGGTGGCCGCCTGGGCGGCCCCGCAGGCCAGTAGCAGGCAGAGTGCGAGTGTCTTCATCGTCCGGGTACAGGGTGGGAATCGCCCTTGCATGATAAGCAAATCGCGCCGCCGCGTCATTCATGCCAGCATGCCGGCAGGGCATGAAAAACGGCAGCCTGGGCTGCCGTTGTGATCGACGCGCTTGCCGCTTACAGCGAGTAGTACATCGCGAATTCCACCGGGTGGGTGGTCATGCGGGTCAGGTTGACTTCCTGCATCTTCAGCTCGATGTAGGCGTCGATCCACTCGTTGGAGAACACGCCGCCGCGGGTCAGGAATTCGCGGTCCTTGTCCAGCGCGGCCAGAGCTTCATCCAGCGAGGCGCAGACGGTCGGGATCAGCTTGTCTTCTTCCGGCGGCAGGTCGTACAGATTCTTGTCGGCGGCGTCGCCCGGGTGGATCTTGTTCTGGATGCCGTCCAGGCCGGCCATCAGCAGCGCGGAGAAGCACAGGTACGGGTTGGCCAGCGGATCCGGGAAGCGGGCCTCGATGCGGCGGGCCTTCGGGCTGGCCACGTGCGGAATGCGGATCGAGGCGGAGCGGTTCTTGGCGGAGTAAGCCAGCTTCACCGGCGCTTCGTAATGCGGCACCAGGCGCTTGTAGGAGTTGGTGCCCGGGTTGGTGATGGCGTTCAGCGCCTTGGCGTGCTTGATGATGCCGCCGATGTAGTACAGCGCGGTGTCGGACAGGCCGGCGTAGCCTTCGCCGGCGAACAGGTTCTTGCCGTCCTTCCAGATCGACTGGTGCACGTGCATGCCGGAGCCGTTGTCGCCGACGATGGGCTTGGGCATGAAGGTGGCGGTCTTGCCGTAGCTGTGGGCGACGTTGTGCACCACGTACTTCAGGATCTGGGTCCAGTCGGCGCGCTGGGTCAGCGTGCTGAACTTGGTGCCGATTTCGTTCTGGCCGGCGGTGGCCACTTCGTGGTGGTGCACTTCGACCGGCACGCCCAGCTCTTCCAGCAGCAGCACCATCGCGGAGCGGATGTCCTGCGAAGAGTCCACCGGCGGAACCGGGAAGTAGCCGCCCTTGATGCCCGGGCGGTGGCCCATGTTGCCGCCTTCGAATTCCTCGGCGGACGCCCAGGCGGCTTCCTCGGCCTTGATCTTGACGAAGCAGCCGGACATGTCGGTGCCCCAGGTCACGCCGTCGAAGATGAAGAATTCCGGTTCCGGACCGAAGTAGGCGGTGTCGCCGTGGCCGGAAGCCTTCAGGTAGGCTTCGGCGCGCTTGGCGATGGAGCGCGGGTCGCGGTCGTAGCCCTTGCCGTCGGCCGGATCGATCACGTCGCAGTGCATGAACACGGTCGGCTCGTCAAAGAACGGGTCGATGCGGGCGGTGGCCGGATCGGCGATCAGCAGCATGTCGGAGGCCTGGATGCCTTTCCAGCCGGCGATGGAGGAGCCGTCGAAGGCGTGGCCGCGCTCGAACCAGGCATCGGCGTCTTCCAGCAGCACGTGCGCAGGGATGGAGACGTGCTGTTCTTTGCCGCGGGTATCGGTAAAGCGCAGATCGACAAATTTGACGTCGTTTTCTTGGATCAGTTTGACTACGTCGGCTACTGCCATGTTTTATCTCCTGAAAGGCAACGTGCACCCAAGGGCAAGTGCGTGAAAATTTTGGTACGTCCCGTTAAGCAGGAAGCGTGCCAGCCTCTGAAGCGCTGCTGCTGCATTGTGTCATAGCCGCCTGGGCTTATCCAGCTGGCTGGAATGGCTGTGCTTGAACCATTCTGGTGCCATGGCTTGAGTGATGCACCGATATGGTGCCATTTGCCAGCCATGCCGCGCGGGTCGATAATCTCCAACATAAGCCCGCAGTGTTGCAGGAGGAAAACAGCATGAGCAAAATGAGCCGGATTCTGCAGGACGCGCATCAGCGCGCGGAGCAAATGAGCCTGCCCTACAGTGGGGCGGTGCTGCCCGACGAAGCGTACGAATTGATGCAGGGTCTGCCCAAGGCGGTGCTGCTCGATGTGCGCAGCCACGCCGAGTGGCAGTTCGTCGGCACCGTGCCGGGCGCGGTGAACATCGAATGGCGCAGTTATCCAGGCATGGAGCCGAATCCGAATTTCCTGGCCCAGCTGACCCATCAGGTCGACCCCGAGGCCGTGCTGCTGGTGATCTGCCGCTCCGGCGCCCGTTCCGACCAGGTGGCGCGGCTGGCGGCCGAAAACGGCTACAGCGAGGTGTACAACGTGCTGGAAGGCTTCGAGGGCGACCGCGACGGCGAAGGCCACCGCAACTCCGTCGGCGGCTGGCGCTGGCGCGGCCTGCCTTGGGTGCAGGGCTGATTGTTCGCTGGCCCGAGGCGGTTGAAGTTTGCGGCGTTAAGCGGCAAAGTGTGGGGTGAACCCACGGTCCGGGTTCGCTGAACGGTCTTCTTCTGTCCGCCGCGCGGGCGCGGGAGGCCGCCTCGGCGCTTCCTGGCCGCAGAAAACATATCGCATTTTGGAAAGCCGGACATGACCGACCGTTACGCCGTAATCGGCAACCCGATCTCCCACAGCCAGTCTCCGTTCATACACGAGGAGTTCGCCCGCGCCACCGGGCAGGACATCAGCTACGAGCGCCTGTTCGCCGACATCGGCCGCTTCAACGACGTGGTGGGCGAGTTCGTCGCCAGCGGCGGCAAGGGCTTGAACATCACGCTGCCGTTCAAGGGCGACGCTTTCCGCTACGCGTCCGAGCTGACCGAGCGCGCGCGCGCGGCCGAGGCGGTCAACACGCTGACTTTCCGCGACGGCAAGGTATACGGCGACAACACCGACGGCGTCGGCCTGGTGCGCGACATCGTGGAAAACCTCGACTACCCGATCGTTGGACGACGCGTGCTGATCCTGGGTGCCGGCGGCGCGGTGCGCGGCGTGCTGGAGCCCATCCTGGAGCAGAAGCCGGCCAGCCTGACCATCGCCAACCGCACCGTGATCAAGGCCGAGGCGCTGGCCCATCATTTCGCCCGCTACGGCAAAGTGGAGGCCGTCGGCTACGCCGCGCTGGAAGGCCGCAGCTTCGACATCGTCATCAACGCCACCTCCACCAGCCTGAACAACGAGATGCCGCCGCTGCCGCACGGCGTGTTCACGCCGCGCACGCTGGCCTACGACATGGTGTACAGCACCGGCCTGACGCCGTTCCTGCAGCGCGCCCAAGGCGAAAACGCCGGCATGCTGGCCGACGGGCTGGGCATGCTGGTGGAGCAGGCGGCGGAATCGTTCTCCATCTGGCGCGGCGCGCAGCCGGAAACGCGCAAGGTGACCAATATGCTGAGGGAAGTGCTGGCCTGAGCATGTCGCGCATCCTGTTCAAGATCCTGGCGGCCCTGGTGGCCGCCTTTCTGCTGTATAACCTGTGGGTGCTCGGCCATATCATTTACTGGCGCGACCACAATCCCGGCGCCAGTTCCTTCATGAACGAGCAGCTGGCCAGGCTGCAGCAGGACGACCCCGAGGCCGAGCTGCGCCACAAGTGGGTGCCGTACGACAAGATCTCGCCCAATCTGAAACGGGCGCTGATCGCGTCGGAGGACGCCCGTTTCGTCGACCACGAGGGCTTCGACTGGGACGGCATCGAGGCGGCGTTCGAGAAAAACCTGAAGAAGGGCAAGATCGTCGCCGGCGGCTCCACCATCAGCCAGCAGCTGGCCAAGAACCTGTTCCTGTCCAGCGGCAAGACGCCGTGGCGCAAGCTGGAAGAGGCGCTGATCACGGTGATGCTGGAGACGGTGCTGGACAAGCGCCGCATCTACGAGATCTACCTGAACGTGATCGAGTGGGGCAACGGCGTGTTCGGCGCCGAGGCCGCCTCGCGTTACTACTTCCGCACCGGCGCCTCGCGCCTGTCGTCGTCCCAGGCCGCCAAGCTGGCCGCCATGGTGCCCAACCCGCGCTATTACGACGAACATCGCAACGCGCCGGGCCTGGCGCGCAAGACCCGCATCATCCAGCGCCGGATGGCTTACGTCGAGCTGCCCTGATCCCGTTCCTTCCCGCCTGCCGCCACGCCCGTGGCGGCGGCTGGAAGCCGCTTGTGACGGTATGTTACAATCGCGACTTTCTTTTCGCGCGCCGCGGGCACGTCGCGGCCAACGCAATGGACTTACCCAGTTATCCCTTAATCCAATCCCGTATCACTCTATAAAAACCCGCCTCACACCGTCGGCCCCCTTCGCGCGCCCAGTGGGCGGAAGGAGACGTGCATGACGGTTGCCTACAAGCAACAATCCGCCGATCGTCTGCAGGAAAGCCTGGGCCTGGTGCAGCGCCTGATCGAGCGCCAGCGCCAGCTTGAACATCTTGCCACGCGTCCGGACGCGGTCGAAACGGCCGCCGATCCCCTGGCGCTGCAACACAATCTGCAGGAACTGGGACACAAGCTGTCCCAGCTGCACCCGGCCGACATCGCCCACGTGCTGGAGGCGCTGCCGCTGGAAGACCGGCTGCTGGCCTGGGACCTGACCGATCCCTCGCGGGACGGTTCGGTGCTGCTGGAAGTCTCCGACGCGGTGCGCGAGTCGCTGATCGAAGTGATGGAGCCCGACGAGCTGGTGGCGGCGCTGGACGAACTGGACGCGGACGAGCTGGCCGAGCTGGCGCCCGACCTGCCGCGCCAGGTGGTGTACGAGGCCATGGGCCGGCTGGACGAGGAAGAGCGCGGCCAGCTGCAGTCCGTGCTGTCCTACGACGACGACCGCGTCGGCGCGCTGATGGATTTCGAGCTGGTGAAGATCCGCGCCGACGTCAGCTGCGAGGTGGTGCTGCGCTATCTGCGCCGCTTCGACGAGTTGCCCGGCCAGACCGACAAGATCTTCGTCACCGACGAAGCCGGGCTGCTCAAGGGCGTGCTGTCGGTGCGCAAGCTGCTGGTGTCCGATCCGGACACGCTGGTGGCGGAGGCGATGGCCACCGAGGTGGTGAGCTTCCATCCCGACGAGCCGGCGGTGGACGCCGCCCAGGCCTTTGAACGCTACGATCTGGTCAGCGCGCCGGTGGTGGACGAGCGCGGCGCGCTGCTGGGCCGGTTGACCGTGGACGCGATGGTGGATGTGATCCGCGAGGAATCTGACAGCGAGATGCTGAATCTGGCGGGTCTGAAGGAAGAGGAGGACCTGTTCGCGCCGGTGATCGACTCGGTGAAGAACCGCTGGTCCTGGCTGGCGATCAACCTTTGCACCGCCTTTTTCGCCTCCCGCGTGATCGGCGCGTTCGAGCATTCCATCGCACAATTGGTGGCGCTGGCGGCGCTGATGCCCATCGTCGCCGGCATAGGCGGCAATTCGGGCAACCAGACCATTACCATGATCGTGCGCGCGCTGGCCATGGGCCAGATGCAGCTTGGCCAGGCCGGCCGCCTGTGGCGCAAGGAGCTGGGCGTCAGCGTGATCAACGGCATGGTCTGGGGCGGCGTCATCGGCGCGGTGGCGTGGCTGCTGTACGGCAGCGTGTCGCTGGGCCTGGTGATGCTGGCGGCGATGACGCTGAACCTGATGCTGGCCGCCACCATGGGGGTGATGATCCCGACGCTGATGCAGAAGCTGGGCAAGGACCCGGCGCTGGGCTCCAGCGTGCTGATCACCGCCTGCACCGACTCCGGCGGCTTCCTGATTTTCCTGGGGCTGGCCACCCTGTTCCTGCTGTAATAGAACCATGCCGACCATAGAACAGGCGCTGCGGCGCCACCCCTTGCCCAGGCTGGAGTCCAGGATGCTGCTGACGCAGGCCTGGCCCGGCCTGACCCACGCCACCATCCTCGGCCATCCCGAGCGCGAGCTGCCGGAGGAGACTGCGTCCGCTTTCGACGCGCTGGCCGCGCGGCGCCTGGCCGGCGAGCCGATCGCCTACCTGCTGGGATCGCGCGAATTCTACGGCCGGGATTTCCGGGTGAGCCCGGCGGTGCTGATTCCGCGGCCGGAAACCGAACATCTGGTCGAGCAGGCGCTGTCCCGCGTCGACCGTACCATGCCGGCTCGGGCGGTGGATCTGGGCACCGGCAGCGGCATCATCGCCATCACGCTGGCGCTGGAGGCGCCGGACTGGTCGTTGGGCGCGGTCGATGTCTCGGCCGAGGCGCTGGCCGTCGCGCGCGGCAATGCCGACGCGCTGGGCGCCCGCGTCGATTTCCGCCTGGGCAGCTGGTTCGGCCCGCTGGACGCGGACGCGCGTTTCGAGCTGATCGTGTCCAACCCGCCCTACATCGAGCGCGGCGACCATCATCTGGCGGAAGGCGACCTGCGTTTCGAGCCGCGCGGCGCGTTGACCGACGAGGCCGACGGCCTGGCCTGCCTGCGCGAAATCGCCGCCGGCGCGCCGGGGCGGCTGGCCGACGGCGGCTGGCTGATGGTCGAGCACGGCTACGACCAGGGCGAGGCGGTGCGGGGCTTGTTCGCCGACGCCGGCTTGCTTGAAGTGGAAACCATTGTCGATCTGGCGGGGCAGGACCGCATCACCATCGGGCGGAAGGCGGTTTGAGCGATGTCCCGGCTTAGCCGATTCTGGCCGGCCATGCTGTTGGCCGCATTGAGCGCGGCCCTGCTGGCCTGGCCGCAGGCCAACCGCCTGCTGTTTCTTTTTCTGCACCCGCTGCTTCAGCACCTGCCGGCGCCGCTGTGGCGCTTGATCAGCGTGTTCGGCGATTGGCCGACCGTGCTGGCGCTGATGCTGGCCCTGTGCTGGCGCGAGCCGAGGCGTCTGCCGGCGCTGATTGTCGGCGGCGCGGCCGCCATCGCGCTGGCGGCGCTGCTGAAGGCCGGCTTCGCCGTGCCCAGGCCGCCGCTGGTGTTGCCTCGCGGTTCGGTCGATCTGCTGGACCGGCTGCCCGGCAACGGTTCTTTTCCGTCCGGCCACGCGATGGCCGCCGCCGCGTTGGCCACCTTCGCCTGGAGAGGCGCAGGATGGGGCAGGGCGGCCGCGTGGCTGCCGCTGGTCGGGCTGGTGATGCTGTCCCGAATCGCCATTGGCGTGCATTGGCCGCTGGATTTGTCCGTCGGCGCGCTGCTGGGCTGGGTAACGATGCGGCTGGCGCTGCGTTTCGCCTGGCCGGGCGGCTGGCTGCGCGACACCGCCCGCACGGCGGAATTGATTTTGCTGGTGTTGCTGGCGGGCGCGCTGGCCTGGCTGCTGGGACAGCGCGGCGTGTTCGCCGAATACTGGCTGCGCGCGGCGATTGCCGGCGTCGTGTTGCTGGCGGGTCTCTGGCGCTTTGCCCGCAGCGGGCGCTGAGGACACATAAAAAAGCGGCCCGCGGGCCGCTTTTCCAGACAGGGCGATGAGTCGCCGCTTGCCGATCAGTGGTGATGGCCGTGTTCGCCGTGGGCGTGGCCGTGGCTGATCTCGTCGTCGCTGGCGGCGCGGACTTCCACTACCTTGGCGGCGAAGCGGATGCTCTGGCCGGCCAGCGGGTGGTTGGCGTCGACCACGGCTTTGCCGTCGGCGATGTCGGTGACGCGGAACAGCAGCAGTTCGCCGGTTTCCGGATCGTCGGCTTCGAATACCATGCCGACTTCGACGTCGGCCGGGAACACTTCCAGGTCTTCCACGCGGATCAGCTCTTCTTCCGGATCGCCGAACGCGTCGTCGGAGGTCAGCTTGACGTCGACGGATTCGCCGACGTTCTTGCCTTCCAGCGCCTCTTCCACCAGCGGGAAGATGCCATCGTAGCCGCCGTGCAGGTAGCTGATCGGCTCTTCGGTCTTGTCGAGCAGGTTGTTGTCGGCGTCGAACATCTCGTAGTGGATCGTGACGATGGTGTTTTTGGCGATTTGCATGAGTTGGATATCCGTGATGGATGGTAAAAAAACTTGACAGGGACGGTCCCGAGGGTGTTCCTTCCACCGCAAGATAGGACGCTCGCGCGTCTAGCTGGCGTATTGTAAACCATAGACGGGCGGCTGAGCCCGTAAAAGCAGATGAATACCACAAACTTGCTGGGCGGCATGCCGCCCGAACAATTCCTGGCCGAATACTGGCACAAGAAACCGTTATTGATCCGCGGCGCGCTGACCGATGTCGGCCCGCACGTCGACTTTTCCGTCTTGTCCGAACTGGCGCAACGGGACGACGCCGAGTCCCGGCTGATCGAATACAAGAAAGACAAGTGGCACCTGGAGCGCGGTCCCTTCCGCGCCTCGCGCTTCCGCCGGCTGGCGGAAACCGACTGGACGCTGCTGGTTCAGGGCGTCAACCACCATCTGCCGCACATCGACGACATCCTGTGGCGCTTCAATTTCATCCCCTATGCCAGGCTGGACGATCTGATGATCAGCTATGCCCCGCCAGGCGGCACGGTCGGCCCGCATTTCGACGCCTACGATGTGTTCCTGCTGCAAGTGGGCGGCAAGAAGCGCTGGCAGATTTCCTCGCAACACGACGACGACTTCATCGAAGACGCGCCGATCCGCGTGCTGAAGGATTTCCGCATGGAGCAGGAGTTCGTGCTGGAACACGGGGACATGCTGTACCTACCGCCCCACTGCGCGCACTACGGCGTGGCGCTGGAGCCGGGCATGACTTACTCGATCGGTTTCCGCGCGCCGCCGGCGCAGGAGCTGGCCGCCCAGTTCCTGGTCTATCTGCAGGACCGCGTCTGCATCGACGGGGTTTACGCCGACCCGGATCTGAAGCTGCAGGCCGATCCGGCGAAGATAGGCGGCGAGATGATCGATCAGGTCGCCGGCCTGTTGTCCAAGATTCGTTGGGACAAGGACACGGTCTGCGATTTCCTCGGCCATTATCTGACCGAGCCCAAGGCGCACGTATTTTACGATTCGCCCGAGGACGAGCTGGATGAGGAGGCGTTTGCCGAGGCGGTGGCCGAGCGCGGCCTGGAGCTGGATCGCAAGAGCCAGATCCTGTACTGCGACGCCTGCGTCTACTGCAACGGCGAGAAAGTGGATGCCGCCGATGGTGATTTTGCCGATTGGCAACACTTCGGCAACCGCAGGCGGCTGCCGGCGGGCTCTTATTCGGCCGATATGATAGACGCGCTGTACGATGGCTATCTGTCAGGTTATTGGCATCTTTCGTCTTTTGTCGCAGAATAGCAACAGTTTTCTTGCTTGTATCGACCGAGCAACGCGATGGAAGGCTGGATTTGGGGGGCAAACGCCCGTTTTAGTGCCTGAGCGGACACATGCCAGCCTGTGCTTGGCATTGTGGTTTTTTTAGATTTTTGCCCTCTATACAGCCATTTTTTTCGTGATACAATTTGCTCACTGATGGATTTTCAGTCGCCCGGCTTATTGTCGAGACCGTGCGATAACTGACGTCTTGTTCAACTTATCCTCAAAGGTAAAGAAAAAATGAAACAGTCGCTCCTCGTTGCTGCCCTGCTGGCCGTAGCCCTGTCCGCTTGCGGTAAGAAAGAAGCTCCGGCTGAAGCTTCCGCTCCGGCAGTTGAAGCTTCCGCTCCGGCCGCTTCCGCTCCGGCTGCTGAAGCTTCCGCTCCGGCCGCTTCCGCTCCGGCTGCCGAGGCTTCCGCTCCGGCTGCTTCCGCTGCCAAGTAATTCGCGGCGAGCAACACCAAAAAAACCGGCTTCGGCCGGTTTTTTTGCGCCCGCTGTTTGGCGGGTATCGATGATTTGTAAATATTTGGTGGAAAAACCACAGTTATCGCTGTCGAATACAAAGCGTTACATATTGCCGACGATAATTGCGGGAGCCATTCTCCCGGAGGCCGTCACTGCGATAAAGGCGGCAATTAAATGAATCCCGCATAAGAAACAGCCCGCTTTCGCGGGCTGTGGCGTTTTGGAGACTCGGCTGTTGCGTTATTGCAGCTCGGTCTGCAGTTTGCCGAGCGCTGCCTTGACGAAGGCGTCGGACAGCGGTTTGCCCTGCTTGTCCTGGATCTGCAAGGCCGTGGTGCCGTTGCCCTGTTCCACCAGTTTGATTCGGTATTCCGGCTCGGTCGGTTTGACGCCCTGGCCATCCTTGCTCTTCCAGAAGGCGAGGTTGGACCAGAAGCCGCCGGATTCTTCCTTGTCGGTGTCGCCCTTGGCCGGTTTCACGTAGTACAGGCCCTGGGAGCGGTCGCGGTCGGTGACGACCAGGCCGACGCGGTCCAGCGCCAGGCCGACGCGGCGCCAGGCGCGGTCGAAGCCGTCGGACAACTGCAACTGGCCGTCGACGATCGGATCTTGCGGTTTGGCCGGCTTGGCCAGCGTCTGCTTGACCTGGTCGCGGGCCTTCTCTTCGTTCATGCCCAGCCGCATCATGAAACGGCCCAGCAGTTCGGCTTCCAGGTTGGGATCGGTGGCGCGCGGCTGCCACACGGTGTTGGTCTTGCTGTTGTCGGCGTAGACCTCTTCCATGCCGCGGTGCGAGAAGTAAACCTCGGTGCCCTGCGGCGTGTTTTCCAGGCGGATGCGGAATTTGTCGCGCTCGCCGGTGGAGTACACGCTGCCGAGGCCGACGGTTTCCAGCAGCTTGCGCAGGCCGTCGTTCGGCAGCTTGGCGCGGTTCTCGGCCCAGTCGGTTTCCATGATGCCCAGGCCCGGATCCTCGGTTTTGATCACGAAGCCGTTTTCCTGCCAGAACGCTTTCAGCACCGGCCACAGCTCGGCGGCCTTCTTGTTGCCGACCAGCAGCCAGCGCTGCGTGCCGGCGCGCTCCATCTTGATGTTGTCCAACTGGTTGACGGCGACGGGCGAGCCCACGGCCGGCTCGCCGGCGTCGACATTGGCCGCGGTGACGCCGCCGGGCAGGTTGTACTTGTTCTGCACCTGCGGCGCGGTCAGGTCCGGCGGCACTTCCAGGCTGTTGGCGGTGGTTTTCGGAGCGTCGGACTTGTAGTCCAGAGGCTTGCTGAGCGGTTGCTGGGTGCTGCAGGCGGCCAGAACGCCGCTTGCCAGCAGAATCGCGACGGACGCGCTTCGTTTCATGCGTACTCCCATCTTTCGGGGGTGAATCAAATGACTTCGGCTTGTTTCAGCGCCGCTTCCACCAGGGGGCGGGAGACGGCGCTCAGCGGGGTCAGCGGCAGGCGGATGCCGGCGGGGATGCGCTGCATCCGCTCCAGCGCCCACTTGGCCGGGATAGGGTTGGGTTCGACGAACAGCTGCTTGTGCAGGCCCTGCAGCTTGTCGTTGATCGAGCGGGCCTTGCGGGCGTCGCCGGAGGTGGCGGCCGCGCACAGCTCGCTCATTTGTTTGGGCGCGATATTGGCGGTGACCGAGATCACGCCATGGCCGCCGCACAGCATGAAGGCCATGCCGGTGGCGTCGTCGCCCGAGTACAGCGCGAAGCCTTCCGGCGCGCGCAGCGCCAGATCGCAGGCGCGGCCGATGTCGCCGGTGGCGTCCTTCAGGCCGACGATGTTCGGATGAGCAGCCAGGCGCAGCGCGGTGTCGTTGCTCATGTCGGCCACGGTGCGGCCGGGCACATTATAAAGGATGACCGGCAGCGGGCTTGCGTCGGCGATGGCCTTGAAGTGCTGGTAGATGCCTTCCTGGGTGGGCTTGTTGTAGTAGGGCACCACCGACAGCACCATGTCGGCGCCGACCTCGGCCGACAGCCTGCCCAGCTCGATCGCCTCGCTGGTGGCGTTGCCGCCTGCGCCGGCGATTACCTTGACCCGGCCCTTGGCGTAGTCGACCACCGCTTTCACCACGGCGATGTGCTCTTCCACCGACAGGGTGGCTGATTCGCCGGTGGTGCCGACGGCGACGATGCCGGCGGTGCCGTTTTCGATGTGGAACTCAACCAATCGTTGCAACGCCGCAAAATCCACCGCCCCATCGTTCGACATCGGTGTTACGAGCGCTACCAAGCTGCCGGTAAGCATAGTTTTGCCTATCTGGAATAAGGATTTACAAGGTTTACGATTGTATCGGAATTCGTCTGGCTGGCAAAAGTTCGTGAGCCAGGCCCCCGCAAGGCTTCGGGGAACGGTCCTCATTGTGATAGAATCCTACGTTTTTCCGATACTTACGGCTCTGGCTGAAGGATCCTCAAGCGTGATTACCACAAGCAACATTACCATGCAGTTTGGCGTGAAACCTCTGTTCGAGAAGGTTAGCGTCAAATTCGGCGAAGGCAACCGTTACGGCCTGATCGGCGCCAACGGTTCCGGCAAATCCACTTTCATGAAAATCCTGGGTGGCGACCTGGAGCAGACCGCGGGCGAAGTCGCCATCGAGAACGGCCTGCGCCTGGGTAAGCTGCGCCAGGACCAGTTCGGCTATGAAGACCAGCGCGTCATCGACGTGGTGATGATGGGCCATACCGAGATGTGGGCGGCGATGAGCGAACGCGACGCCATCTACGCCAATCTGGAAGCCACCGAAGACGACTACATGCGCGCGGCCGATCTGGAGGCCAAGTTCGCCGAGTACGACGGCTACACCGCCGAAGCGCGCGCCGGCGAGCTGCTGATGGGCGTCGGCATTCCGGTCGAGCAGCATTTCGGTCCGATGAGCGAAGTCGCCCCGGGCTGGAAGCTGCGGGTGCTGCTGGCGCAGGCGCTGTTCTCCAACCCGGACATCCTGCTGCTCGACGAGCCGACCAACAACCTGGACATCAACACCATCCGCTGGCTGGAGCACGTGCTGAACGAGCGCAACTCCACCATGATCATCATCTCGCACGACCGCCACTTCCTGAATTCGGTCTGCACCCACATGGCGGATCTGGACTACAACACCATCCGCATTTACCCGGGCAATTACGACGACTACATGATCGCGTCGGCCCAGGCCCGCGAGCGTCAGCTGTCGTCCAACAGCAAGGCCAAGGAGCGCATTCAGGAGCTGCAGGAGTTCGTGGCCCGCTTCTCCGCCAACAAGTCCAAGGCCCGCCAGGCGACTTCCCGCCTGAAGCAGGTGGACAAGCTGAAGTCCGAGATGGTGGAAGTGAAGCCGTCCAGCCGCCAGAACCCGTTCATCCGCTTCGAGATGGACGACAAGTTCAAGCTGCACCGCCAGGCGGTGGAGGTGGAAGGCCTGAGCAAGGCTTACGACAACAAGGTGCTGTTCAAGGATCTGAACCTGATCCTGGAAGCCGGCGCGCGCCTGGCCATCATCGGCCCCAACGGCGCGGGCAAGACCTCGCTGATCAAGCTGCTGGCCGGCGCGTTCGAGCCGGCTTACGCCGAAGGCCTGACCGCCGATCGCGGCACGATCAAGTGGGCGGAGAAGGCGCAGATCGGCTACTTCGCCCAGGATCACGAGGCCGACTTCGACAGCGACGCCACGCTGACTGAGTGGATGCGCGAATGGGGCCAGGAAGGCGACGATGAGCAGGTGATCCGCGGCACGCTGGGCCGTCTCTTGTTCGGCGGCGACGAGGTGGGCAAGCCGGTGCGCGTGCTGTCCGGCGGCGAGAAGGGCCGCATGCTGTACGGCAAGCTGATCCTGCAGAAGCCCAATGTGATGATCATGGACGAGCCGACCAACCACATGGACATGGAATCGATCGAATCCTTGAACATGGCGCTGGAGAAGTACAAGGGCACGCTGATCTTCGTATCGCACGATCGCCAGTTCGTGAGCTCCCTGGCCACCCACGTGCTGGAGCTGGACGGCAAGGGCGGTTACGACTACTACACCGGCAACTACGAAGACTACCTGGCCAGCAAGGGCCTGGAGTAATCAACGGTCATACGGATACGGTCTGTCACAGGCCGTAACTTTACCGGCGGGAGGGCGTGCGCTATATTGCGGTGCACAAACTCCCGCTTTTCATATCCGCGCTCCGCGGAAAGACAACAATAATCGGGGAACCGGCCGGGAAGGCCGATGATGGAGACATCCGGGCTCATCCGTCCTGGTGACCTGATGAGATCTGCAAGCCAGAGAGATAGAAGGAAATCACATGCGTTTGAAAGGGAAAGTATCCATCATCACCGGCTCGGCCAGCGGCATCGGCAAGGCGACGGCGGAGAAGTTCGTCAAGGAGGGCGCCATCGTCGCGGTGTGCGACCTGAACCCGGACGCGGTCAAAACCGTCGTCGACGAACTGAAAGCCCTGGGCGGAGAAGCTTACGGCTACAAGGTGGATGTGACTGACAAGGGCCAGATCGCCGAGATGGTGGCCGACCTGAAGAACCGTTGCGGCCGCATCGACGTGCTGGTCAACAACGCCGGCATCGTCCAGGATGCCCAGCTGATCAAGATGAGCGAAGACCAGTTCGACAAGGTGATCGACATCAACCTGAAGGGCGTTTACAACTGTGCCCGCGCCGTGGTGGATACTATGGTGGAGCAGGGCGGCGGCGTGATCCTCAACGCCTCGTCGGTGGTGGGCGTTTACGGCAATTTCGGCCAGACCAACTACGCGGCGGCCAAGTTCGGCGTGATCGGCTTCGTCAAGACCTGGGCCAAGGAATTGGGCAAGAAGGGCATCCGCGCCAACGCGGTGTGTCCGGGCTTCGTCGCCACCCCCATCCTGAAGGCCATGCCGGAAAAAGTGCTGCAGGCGATGGAAGACAAGGTGCCGATGCGCCGGATGGCCGATCCGGCCGAGATCGCCAACGTCTACGCCTTCCTGGCGTCGGACGAGGCCAGCTACATCAACGGCGCCGCCATCGAGGTGACCGGCGGTTTGACGCTGTAAGCGCGAGTCCGCAAGCCCAAAGAAAACGCCCCGGCAGGTCCGGGGCGTTTGCGTGTCGGATTCGAGCGAGCTAAGCGAGGCCTCCTTGCAGGGCAAGGGCGGGGGGATGGGGATTTCAACGGCAGGCTGCGGAACGGGCTGCAAGAGTGAAAAGGCCCGGCTTTGCCGGGCCCTCCAGGTTCCCGCCGAATCACGATATCCGCGGCGGGCGCTCATTCCTCGTCGTCGACATCGTGCGCCAGCAGCGCCGAGTCTACCTCGCGGCGGTGCAGATGCGGCGCGAACAGCTCGATGAAGGTGTAGGCGAAGCCGCGCAGGTAGGCGTCCTTGCGGATGCCGATCTTGGTGGTGGACGGCTCGAACAGGTGGCCGGCGTCGATCGCCGTCAGGTTGTGGTCGCGCTCCGGCTCGAAGGCCATGCTGGCGATGATGCCGATGCCCAGCCCCAGCGAGACATAGGTCTTGATCACGTCGGTGTCGATCGCGGTCAGCACCACGTTGGGCGTCAGGCCCTGTTCGGCGAACGACTTGTTGATCTTGGAGCGGCCGGCGAAGGCGAAGTCGTAGGTGACGATCGGGTATTGAGCGATGTCCGCCAGGGTGATTTCGCGTTCCAGCGCGGCCAGCGGGTGGCCCTTGGGCACCACCAGCGAGCGGTTCCATTCGTAGCAAGGCAGCGTCGCCAGCTCCTTGTACAGCGCGATGCCCTCGGTGGCGATGGCGAGATCGGCCTCGCCGGACACCACCATGTCGCAGATCTGCGTCGGGCTGCCCTGCTTCAGCGACAGCCGCACCTTGGGGTAGCGGCGCACGAATTCGGCGATCGCCTGCGGCAGCGCGTAGCGGGCCTGGGTGTGGGTGGTGGCGATGGTCAGCGCGCCTTCAGACTCGCGGGAGAACTCGTCGCCGACCCGTTTCAGGTTCTGCGCCTCGCGCAGGATGCGCTCGGAGATGCGCAGCACTTCCTTGCCCGGCTCGGATACCGACACCACCCGCTTGCCGTTGCGGATGAACACCTGGATGCCCAGTTCGTCCTCCAGCAGGCGGATCTGCTTGGAAATGCCCGGCTGCGAGGTATGCAGCTTCTCGGCGGCCTCGGAAACGTTGAGGCCCTGCTTGGCCACCTCGACCAGGTAGCGGAGTTGTTGTAGCTTCATCTTGGCAGTCTGTCCTCTATACAACCTGTAGTCATTAAATACTAACACAATATTCTTTTAGGTTTATAAGCGCTTTGGTTAGGATACGCTCGAACCATCCCCGGAGTGCTTGATGAGCCTGGAGTCCAAACTCGCCGCCACCACGGCCCTGCTGCAAACCATCGCCGCCGAACATCCCGACGCGGTGCTGGCCAACAGCTACGGCGCCGAAGACATGGTGCTGACCGACCTGATCGCCCGTCTCGGCCTGCCGCTGGAAAGCTTCAGCCTGGACACCGGCCGCCTGCCGGCCGAAACCTATGAGTTGATGCAGCAAGTCGCCGAGCGTTATCCAGGCCATCCGGTCAGGATGTACTTCCCCGACACCGCCGCCACCGAGCAGTACGTCAACTTCCACGGCATCAACGGCTTCTATCGGAGCGTCGAGTTGCGCAAGTCCTGTTGCGCGGTTCGCAAGCTGGAGCCGCTGAAGCGCGCGCTGGCCGGCCGATCGGCCTGGATCACCGGCCTGCGCCGCCAGCAGTCGCCGACGCGCCAGGACCTGGCCGACAGGGAGTACGACGCCGACAACGGGCTCGTGAAATTCAGCCCGCTGCTGGAATGGACGGAAGCCGAAGTGTGGCAGTACCTGAAGGAAAACCAGGTGCCGTACAACGCGCTGCACGATCGGCACTATCCGTCGATAGGCTGCGCGCCCTGTACCCGCGCCATCAGCGTGGGCGAAGACGTGCGCGCCGGCCGCTGGTGGTGGGAAAACCCGGAAACCAAGGAGTGCGGGCTGCACGCGAAGTCCAGTCCGCTGCAGCGCCCCGTCTGAAACGCCGGCCCGCCGATGCGGGCATCCCCGTTGGAATCCAAACATGTATCGATACGATGAAGTAGACCATCGGCTGGTGCGCGAGCGCGTGGTCCAGTTTCGCGACCAGACGCGCCGCTTTCTGGCCGGCGAGCTGTCCGAGGACGAGTTCCGGCCGCTGCGCTTGATGAACGGCCTGTATATCCAGCGCCACGCGCCGATGCTGCGGGTGGCGATTCCCTATGGCCACTTGCGCAGCGAGCAGCTGAGAAAGCTGGCCGACATCGCCCGCCGCTACGACAAGGGCTATGGCCACTTCACCACCCGGCAGAACATCCAGTTCAACTGGCCGGAACTGGACAAGGTGCCGGATATTCTGGAAGAGCTGTCCACGGTGGAGATGCATGCGATTCAGACCTCCGGCAACTGCGTGCGCAACACCACCACCGACGCCTTCGCCGGCGTCGCCGCCGACCAGCTGTTCGACCCGCGTCCCTACTGCGAGATCATTCGGCAGTGGAGCACCATGCACCCTGAATTCAGCTTCCTGCCGCGCAAGTTCAAGATCGCGGTATCCGGCAGCATCGAGGATCGGGCGGCCACCATGGTCCACGACATCGGCCTGCACGTCAGCCGCAACGAGACCGGCGAGGCGGGATTCAAGGTGATCGTCGGCGGCGGGCTGGGCCGCACCCCAATGGTGGGCGAGGTGATACGCGAGTTCCTGCCGCGCCAGCACCTGCTGACCTATCTGGACGCGGTGCTGCGCGTCTACAACCGCTTCGGCCGCCGCGACAACAAATACAAGGCCCGGATCAAGATCCTGGTCAAGGCGATGACGCGCGACGGTTTCGCCGCCAAGGTGGAGGATGAGTGGAGCCATCTGAAGGATGGCCCTGCCACGCTGCGCGACGAGGATGTCGCCCATTACGCCAGCTTCTTCGCCGACCCGGACTACCCGGCGCTGGCCGACGATCCGGCGGAGCTGACTGGCCCGCTGGCCGAGGACAAGGCCTTCGCCCGCTGGTTCGAGCGCAATACCCGCGCCCACCGCCGGCCAGGCTACCGTTCCGTGGTGCTGTCGCTGAAGGAGAGCGGCGCCCCGCCGGGTGACATCACGTCTGAGCAGATGGAAGCCGCGGCCGACTGGGCCGACCGCTTCGGCTTCGGCGAGCTGCGCGTCGCACATGAGCAGAACCTGGTGCTGCCGGATGTGGCGCAGAAGGATCTGTACGCCTTGTGGCAGGCAGCCCGATCGCAGCGTATGGCCACCCCGAACATCGGTCTACTGACCGACATCATCAGCTGCCCCGGCGGCGACTTCTGCTCGCTGGCCAACGCCCGCTCCATCCCGGTGGCCAACGCGATCCAGCAGACCTTCGACGATCTGGACTACCTGTACGACCTGGGCGACATCGCCTGTAACTTCTCCGGCTGCATGAACGCCTGCGGCCATCATCATATCGGCAACATCGGCATCCTGGGCGTCGACAAGAACGGCGAGGAGTGGTACCAGATCACGCTGGGCGGCAGCCAGGGCAGCGACACCACGATCGGCAAGGTGATAGGCCCGTCCTTCGCTCAAGCCGACGTGCCGGTGGCCTTCTCCAAGATCATGCAGGTCTACATCGAGCGGCGGCTGGATGGCGAGCGCTTCATCGAAACCCTGCGCCGCATCGGCGCGGAACCGTTCAAGGAGAGGGTGTATGCCCCAGTTCATTAAGGATGGCCGCTTGCAGGCCGATGCCTGGAGGCTGTTGCGCCCGGATGAGAGCGGCGCGCTGCCGGCGGCGGACCCCTCCGAGGACGTGATCGTGCCGCTGGCGAGCTGGCTGGCCGATGCGGATGGTTGGCGCGCCCGCGCGGGCGGCGTCGGCGTCTGCCTGTCGCCTGACGACGATCCGGCGAAGCTGCAGCCTTACCTGGCCGAGCTGGCCTTGATCGCGGTCGACTTTCCCGCCTTCACCGATGGGCGGGGCTATAGCCTCGCCAGGCTGTTGCGCGAGCGCTATGATTACGCCGGCGAGCTGCGGGCGGTGGGGGATGTCTGGGCGGATCTGATCCGGCCCTTGTGGCAGGTCGGTTTCGATGCCTTCCTAGTCAAGGACGGCAAATCGCTGAATGATGGCGATTATTACAATACTTTTAGTGAAAGCTATCAGGTTACGTACAGGCAGCCGCTGCCACTGTTTCGCCGGCGCGTCACAAGACCGTAATGTGTCGCATCAGAGATACAGCTTCTGGTATAATCAGAAAAATGTGATGTATTTATGCAACGCTAACGCGACAAAGCGCCCGACGCTGTGTTGACATGGTGTTGCAGCATTCCTATAGTGCGGGTTAACTGCATCAACACAGCATGTAGCCATCCCTGATGTTTGCAGTCAACTTAGTTCGCGTGGTCTTTGCGTCAGCCCGCATTGCTACCCATTTTATAGATTAAAGAGGGAATAACATGACTAAACAGCTGAAACTGAGCGCACTGGTTGCCGCCCTGTTGGTTTCTGCTAGCGCTTTTGCTGCCAAACCGGGTTATGCCGTTGACCAATCCACTGACGCAGTGACCCGCAACAGCTACGGCGAATGCTGGAAGACCACCTACTTCGACAAGGCCAAGGACGGCCTGGTTGAGTGTGGCGACCGCGAAGCCGCCAAGCCGGTTGCCGAAGCTCCGAAGCCGGCCCTGGTTTCCGTGAAGGAAAAAGTGACCCTGTCCGCCAAGGTTCTGTTCGACTTCAACAAGTCCGTTCTGCGCGCTGACGCCAAGAACGAACTGGATCCGCTGGTTGCCAAGCTGAAGGCTCACGCCGGCAAGGGCTACCTGAACGGTGTTGAAGTTGACGGTTACACCGACTTCATGGGTTCCGACAAGCTGAACAACGCGCTGTCGCAAAACCGCGCTGACGCTGTCAAGGCTTACTTCGTGAACGCTGGTGTGCCGGCCGAGAAAGTGACCTCCATCGGCAAGGGCAAGGCTGAAGCCAAGATGACCGAAGAGTGCAAGGCCAAGTTCCCGAAATACGCGAAGAACAAGAAGCAAAACGCCGAAATCAAGGCTTGCATCGAGTCTGACCGCCGCGTAGAAGTGACCATCGACGCTGTTAAAGAGTCCGTGGTAGAGAAGTCCGGCAACTAATCGTTGCTCGGCGCAAAAAAAGCCCCGCGATCCGCGGGGCTTTTTGTTTGCCTCCGCGCGGGATCATGGCTGGACGCTATCGCTTGCTGGCGGCTACAATCGAAGGTTTCGGGACGTATGTAAAGACAGCGAATGCAGGTATTTCTGGGGGACCCGCGCCGTTTCGGCCTGCCTGGATGCGCGTTGACCATCGGCAATTTCGATGGCGTGCATCAGGGCCACCGGCGCATGCTGGAGCGTCTGCGCGCGGAGGCGCGCGCCCGCGAGCTGCCGACAGCCTTGCTGACCTTCGAACCGCACCCGCGCGAGTTTTTCGTCCGCGCCAATCCGCCGGCGCGTTTGTCGACCTTGCGCGACAAGTTCTCCTTGCTGGAAGAGCTGGGGCTGGTTGATTATGTGTTTGTCTACCGCTTCAACCACAGCTTTTCCAATATGCCGGCAAGGGATTTCGTCGATCAGGTGCTGGTGACGGAGTTGAACACCCGCTATCTGCTGATCGGCGACGATTTCCAGTTCGGCTCCGGACGGAAGGGCGATTTCGAGCTGCTGGCTTCCTGTCCGCGTTTCGCCACGGAGGCGATGCCGTCGGTGCTGGTCAAAGGCGAGCGCGCTTCCAGCACGCTGGTGCGCGAGCGATTGGGCGCGGGCGATCTGGACTCGGCCAATGCCTTGCTGGGCGGCGTGTACCGGATATCGGGCAAGGTGATGCATGGCAAGAAGTTGGGACGCACGATAGGCTTTCCCACCGCCAACATCCATTTGCCGCATTTGAAACCGGCGCTGCAGGGCGTATTCGTGGTGGAGGTCGATACTCCGGGCGGCCGCCTGGGCGGCGTGGCCAGCCTGGGATTGAATCCGACGGTCAGCGACACGCCGGATTACAAGCTGGAAGTGCACCTGTTCGATTTCTCGGGCGATCTGTACGGCCAGCGGCTGACAGTGCGTTTCCTGAAAAAGTTGCGCGATGAAGCGCGCTATGATGATTTGGCGACGCTGGTGGCGCAGATCGAACGCGACGCGGCCAGCGCCAAGACCTATTTGACAAGTTTGCAGCGAGAGCAGGCATGAGCATCGATTATCGTAAAACCGTAAACCTGCTGGATACACCCTTCGCCATGCGCGGGGATCTGGCCAAACGCGAACCGGCCTGGGTCAAGCGCTGGCAAGAGGAAAAGCGCTACGAAAAGCTGCGCAAGCTTGCCGCCGGCCGTCCCAAGTTCATCCTGCACGATGGCCCGCCGTACGCCAACAACGACATCCACCTGGGCCACGCGGTCAACAAGGTGCTGAAGGACATCATCGTCCGCTCCAAGACGCTGGCCGGCTTCGACGCCCCCTACGTGCCGGGCTGGGACTGCCACGGCCTGCCGATCGAGCTGATGGTGGAAAAACTGCACGGCAAGGACATCCCGGCCGCCAAGTTCCGCGAATTGTGCCGCGAATACGCCAAGGAGCAGGTGGCCCGCCAGAAGAAGGGCTTCATCCGCTTGGGTGTGCTCGGCGATTGGGACAATCCCTATCTGACCATGGATTTCAAGACCGAGGCCGACATCGTCCGCACCCTCGGCAAGATCCATGAGAACGGCTACCTGACCAAGGGCGAGAAGCCGGTGCACTGGTGCATCGAGTGCGGCTCCTCGCTGGCCGAGGCCGAAGTCGAATACGAAGACAAGGTGTCGCCGGCGATCGACGTCGGCTTCAAGGTGGTCGACACCGACAAGGCCTCCGCCGCATTCGGCGCGGACGCCGCCGGCGCGATGGCCGTGATCTGGACCACCACGCCGTGGACGCTGCCGGCCAACCAGGCGGTCGCCGCCGGCGCCAATCTGGATTACCAGCTGGTCGACACCCCCAAGGGCAAGCTGATCCTGGGCAAGGATCTGGTCGAATCGGCGATGAAGCGCTACGGCGTCGAAACATACCGCGTGCTGGGCGAAGCCAAGGGCCAGGCGCTGGAACTGCTCCAGCTGCAGCACCCGTTCTATGGCCGCCAAGTGCCGGTGATCCTGGGCGATCACGTCACCACCGACGCCGGCACCGGCCTGGTGCACACCGCGCCGGCCCATGGCCTGGAAGACTTCCAGGCCGGCCTGCAGTACAAGCTGCCGATCGCCAACCCGGTGGCCGACGACGGCCGCTACAAGAGCACGACCGAGCTGTTCGCCGGCATGCTGGTATGGGACGCCAACCCGCGCGTGATCGAAACGCTGGAGTCGCACGGCTCGCTGGTGCACAAGTCCAAGCTGGAGCATAGCTACCCGCATTGCTGGCGCCACAAGACCCCGATCATTTTCCGCGCCACGCCGCAATGGTTCATCAGCATGGACCGCAAGGCCAACGGCGGCGAGACGCTGCGCGAAGTCAGCCAGCGCGCCGTCGACGCCACCGAGTTCTTCCCGTCCTGGGGGCGCGCCCGCCTGGACGCGATGATCAAGAACAGCCCCGACTGGTGCGTGTCGCGCCAGCGCAACTGGGGCGTGCCGATGACGTTCTTCATCCACAAGGAAAGCGGCGAGCTGCACCCGCGCTCCGCCCAGCTGCTGGAGGAAGTGGCGCTGCGCATCGAGCAGCAGGGCATCGAGGCCTGGTTCAGCCTGGACGCCAAGGAACTGCTGGGCGAAGAGGCCGAGCAATACCGCAAGCTGACCGACACGCTGGATGTGTGGTTCGACTCCGGCGCCACCCATTTCGCGGTGCTGAAGCAGCGCCCGGAACTGGCCTGGCCGGCCGACCTGTATCTGGAAGGCTCGGACCAGCACCGCGGCTGGTTCCAGTCGTCGCTGAAGACCGGTTGCGCCACCATCGGCCGCGCGCCGTACAAGCAGCTCCTGACCCACGGCTTCACCGTGGACGACAAGGGCTACAAGATGTCCAAGTCCAAGGGCAACGGCATCGCGCCGGAGGAAATCTGCGGCACGCTGGGCGCGGACATCCTGCGCCTGTGGGTGGCCAGCGCCGATTACTCCGGCGACATGTCGCTGTCGCAGGAGATTCTGAAGCGCACCACGGAAAGCTATCGCCGTCTGCGCAACACCATCCGCTTCCTGCTGTCCAACCTGTCGGATTTCGATCCGCTGGAACACGTCGTGCCGCTGGCCAATATGGTGGAAATGGACCAGTACGCGCTGCTGCGCGCCCGCGAGGTGCAGGAGAAGGTGGTGGGCGAGCTGTATTCCCGCTACGCCTTCCATCACGTGGTGCAGGAAGTGGTCGGCTACTGTTCGGAAGACCTGGGCGCGTTCTATCTGGACGTGATCAAGGACCGCCTGTACACCACCAAGGCCGACAGCCATGCCCGCCGCAGCGCGCAGACCGCGCTGTACCACATCACCCGCAGCCTGCTGCTGATGGTGGCGCCGATTCTGTGCTTCACCGCCGACGAGGCGTGGAACGTGCTGGTGGACAGCGAGGAAGAGTCGACGCTGTATCACATCTGGCACGAGTTCCCGGCCCAGACCGTGGAGCGCGAGGCCGCGCTGTCTTCCAAGTGGCAGGCCATCCGCGAGCTGCGCGCCGCGGTCAACAAGGAAATCGAGGCGCTGCGCAGCGCCGACAAGCTGGGCTCCTCGCTGCAGGCCGAGGTGGAAATCGACGCGCCGGCCGAGCTGGCCCGCCATCTGGCCAGCCTGGGCGAGGAACTTAAGTTCGTGCTGATCGTGTCCAAGGCTGATGTGCGCGAGGCAGGCGAGGTGGCGATCCGCGTTTCACCGTCCGCGCACGGCAAGTGCGACCGTTGCTGGCACTACCGCGCCGACGTGGGCAGCCACGCCGGCCATGGCGCCGTCTGCGGCCGCTGCGTCGACAATCTGGATGGCCAGGGCGAGCCGCGCCGCTACGCCTGACCATTCGCCGGGGCCGCTGCGGCGGCCCCGTCTGCCCATGGATACCGACAGATGGATTCTGCAATGACTATGCCTGGCGCCCGCGGCTGGCCAAAATGGTTCGCGCTGGCGGCCCTGGTGATCGTACTGGACCAGATCAGCAAGCTGTATTTCAACAGCCGTTTCCAGTACGGCGAAATCCGGCCGGTGGTGGAGGGGTTCTTCAACTTCACCCTGGTCTACAATCCCGGCGCGGCGTTCAGCTTCCTGCACGACGCCGGCGGCTGGCAGAAGTATCTGTTCACCATCCTGGCCTTCGCCGTGTCAGGCTGGCTGGGCTGGAACATCGTCAAGCGGCGCTTTTCCGGCCTGATGAACCTGGCCGCGGCCTTCATCATGGGCGGCGCGCTGGGCAATGTGATCGACCGCCTGGCCTATGGCCACGTGATCGACTTCATCATGGTCCACTATTACAACGAGTGGTACTACCCGGCGTTCAACCTGGCCGATTCCTTCATCTGCGTCGGCGCGGCGCTGATGGTGGCGGACAGCATGAAGAAGCCCTCGCGCTGAAAAGGGCGGGGAACAGCACCTGCGATGGCCCGCTTGGCGGGCCATTCGCGCATTCGCCGGGCAAGGCCCTGGCCTGATTGAGGAAATACGGATGACGAAGACCATCATGCTCGCCAACCCGCGCGGCTTCTGCGCCGGCGTGGACCGGGCCATCGCCATCGTCGAGCGCGCGATCGAACTTTACGGCGCCCCCATCTACGTGCGCCACGAAGTGGTGCACAACCGTTTTGTGGTGGACGACCTGCGCGGCAAGGGCGCGGTGTTCATCGAGGAATTGAAGGACGTGCCCCCCGGCAGCACGCTGATCTATTCCGCGCACGGCGTGCCGCTGTCGGTGCGCGCCGAGGCCGAGGCGCTGGGTCTGACCGTATTCGACGCCACCTGTCCCTTGGTGACCAAGGTGCACGTCGAAGTGAAACGGATGAACAAGGCCGGCATGGAAATCATCATGATCGGCCACGCCGGGCACCCGGAAGTGGAAGGCACGATGGGCCAGGTGGATGCCGGCATCTACCTGGTGCAGACCGTGGACGATGTGGCCACGCTGCGGGTGGTCAACGAGGACCAGCTGTCCTACGTCAGCCAGACCACGCTGTCGGTGGACGAGACCCGCGACATCATCGCCGCGCTGAAGGCCCGCTTCCCCAACATCCACAGCCCGAAGAAGGACGACATCTGCTACGCGACGCAGAACCGCCAGGACGCGGTGAAGCTGCTGGCCGACCAGTGCGATATCGTGGTGGTGGTGGGCTCGCCCAACAGCTCCAACTCCAACCGCTTGCGCGAAGTGGCGGCGCTGAAGGGCGTGGACGCCTACATGGTGGACAACGCCAGCCTGCTGGAGCCCGAATGGTTCGCCGGCAAGCGCCGCGTCGGCGTCACCGCCGGCGCCAGCGCGCCGGAAGTGCTGGTGCAGGCGGTGATAGACCGCATCAAGGCTTTCGACGTCACCCAGGTCACCGAGCTGCCCGGCGTAGAGGAGAGCACGGTGTTCGCGCTGCCTCCGGCGCTGCGCCCGCTGTTCTGACGCGGGTTTTATCGCCAAAGCCAAGGCCGCTCCATCTGGAGCGGCCTTTTCCATGGCAGTGGGCCCCTTAGGATTGGGGAACAAAACCTGTTGTCGGCGGCTTGCGCGGCACGAAGCCGGTGGCGGGGCCATTGTTGTCTTGGCCGCCTGACACGCACTCGATCTCCTCGGCGCTCAGCCGCACCATCCGGGCGATTTCCAGGCTGCGGTCCAATTGGGCGTTCCATTCCGAGCGTTGCAGGGTTTGGGTTGCTTTCATATCGATTCTTTCTTTTCTGAGCGATGGCTTGAAAGGCTTCAACAGCCGGCCGAGGCGGATCCGGGCGGCATCCGGGCCTGGGCGATGGCTTCGTCCGGCTGGCGATCGATGGACACCACCTGCGGACAGCGCGCGCAGGCATCCCGGCCGTGCTGGCTCCACCACATGCAGCGGGGGCGTATCGCGCAATAAGCCAGCCGGTCGACCACCTCGGCCGCCGCGGCCACCACGCGTTCGGCCAGCGTGCAGCGCGCAGCGGCGTTGTCGTGATGGGCGCACTGGCTTTTGGCGCAAGGGCCGGCGGTGCGGAATACTTCTTCCGGCGCGATGTCTTCCAGCCTGGCGCGATCTATCTGGTTGGCCGGCAGCATCTGCTTCAGATAGATCACGCGGCGCTGCCGCGCGCTGCCGCCGACAATGCCGAACACCATATTGCCTTCACCCTCGAAGGTTGAGCTGGGACACAGCCGGGTCTGATCGTTTTTCATATCGGTTCGCGTCGATGCCGGAATGGATGATGTCGGTGTACGGCTGGCCGGTTTATGGCCTGGCCGGCGGCAATACGATTTTTCCGGTCATGCGCGGCGGATTTTCCTGAGCGCCGCCGCTGATCATTTCCATTTCTTCCACGCTCAAGCGAACCATGCGGGCCAGCTCCAGGCTTTTCTGCATTTGATTTTCAAATTCAGCAGTCGTTTTGATTTGATCCGGTTTCATTTTTCATGTCCTCGCATTGAAAGTTTGAATGGCATCGCCATTGGACGGCGGTTGTTTTCTAAGCTAAATCGTTCTTGGGGTGTGGATTTCGCTTGGAAAGAAAACCATTTCGATGGCGACATTTATTAAATTCAAGGATGTAGAGACGCATGGCCTTGAGTTGCGGCGCATGATCGCAAAGCGGCATGATAACGTCAATGCTGAAGGCTTAATCTGGATCAGGAAACGCGCGATTTGATAAAAGCATGGCGCGGAAAAATAAAATAACAGGCTATGATTTTGGCTGTGTTTTAAATAAATATTCGATGAATTATTTGGATGAAAATAAGATGCATTGAAATGATGAAGAGAATGCCGGGACATGAAAAAAGACGCCGATGGCGTCTTTTTCGAATGGTTGCCGATGCGGAAAGGCGGCAGGCGGAGGAGCGGGCGCAGGACCCGCTAACGGATCTCCGTGAAGCGCCTGAGGCAAGGCGCGCCGGCGGTGTAAATCGTACGACGCGTCGGCGCAACGCAGCATCAGGGGTTTTGCGCAGCGCTAAAACGGCAACTGGCCCTGGGCGCCCTGATTGTGCTCGATGCGCGCCTCGGCGCTGCCTTCGGCCAGCCGCAGCGTCACTTTTTCGCGGTCAGCCAATTCCGCCGGGTTCTTGACCGCGCGGCCATCCTGCTTCTGCACGATAGCGTAGCCACGCGCCAGCACGGCTTCCGGGTTGAGCGCGGTCAGCGTGGCGGCCAGTTGCGCCAATTGCTGGGCGCGGCGCTCCAGCAGACGGTCGCGGGCGCGCAGCAGCGCGGCCTGCCGTTGCCGCAGCGCCTGCTTGCCCACGTCTAGATCGGGTTGGTGGCGGGAGAGGCGGGTGCCGGCCAGTTGCAGCCGCCAGCGGCCTTGCTCGAAGGCAGCCTGGACGCGCTGCCCAAGCGCGCTCGACAACGCGTCCAGCCGTTCGCGCTGCACCTGCAAGCGCGCGCCGGGATGCGTCAGGCGGCGGCCGAGGAAGTCCAGCTGCTGCGTCTTGTCCGTCAATAGCCGGCTCAAGGCGCGCTCCAGCGCGCGCTTGGTCTGTTCCAGCTGGATGGCCAGGTGCTCGCGGTTGGGCGATACCAGTTCCGCCGCCGCGGTCGGCGTCGGCGCGCGGCGGTCGGCGACGAAGTCGCAGATGGTGAAATCGGTTTCGTGGCCGACGCCGCTGACGGTGGGGATGGGGCTGGCGGCGACGGCGCGAGCGACGATTTCCTCGTTGAACGACCACAGGTCTTCGATGCTGCCGCCGCCACGGCAGACGATCAGCACGTCGACCTCGCGCCGCTCGCCGGCCAGGCGGAGGGCGTCGGCGATCTGCCTGGCCGAGCCTTCTCCCTGCACCTGGGTCGGGTAGAGAATCAGCGGGATGCCGGGCATGCGGCGGCGCAGCGTGCTGACCACGTCGCGTAGCGCGGCGGCGGCGGGCGAAGTGACGATGCCGATGGCCGCCGGATGGGCGGGCAGCTCGCGCTTGCGCGCGTTGTCGAACAGGCCCTCCGCCTGCAGCCGGGCCTTCAGCCGCTCGAAGGCCTCGTACAGCCTGCCGAGGCCGGCGGCGCGCATCTCGCCGACATTGATCTGGAATTCGCCCCTGGCCTCGTACAGCGTCACTTGGCCGCGCAGCTCCACCTGCATGCCTTCCTGCGGGCGGAACGGCAGCAGGGACAGCTTGTGGCGGAACATCACGCAGCGGATCTGGGCGCCGCCGTCCTTCAGCGAGAAGTAGGCGTGGCCGGAGGCGGCCAGCGTCAGATTGGAGATTTCCCCGCCGATCCACACCGGCGGAATGCCTGCTTCCAGCAGGTCCCGCGCCATGCGGTTGAGCGAGGAGACGCTGATCACGTCCTGGCTTTGATCAGGGAAATGGTGTCTTGTCAAGTGATCCACAGCGCTTCACTGGAGTAAATATTCAAGGGGCGCAGGCGGCCTCCCACCTGCGTAGTGTTTGATATCTGATTCAAAATGCAATCAAATCAATATCTTACGAAAATCAATCCCCGGCGTGAAAAAACACCGGAAGCCAGGTTCGGCAAGGGTTTCAGCCAACTGTTCACCGGCTTATCAACAAAGTTATCCACAGTTTGCCGCCCAGACCGGCGCGGCCGGCTCCCTGGCCCCGGTGGAATGGAGTGACTTGCCAATGGCATGTTGCGTCCGAGCCGCAGTTGAAGTAAGCGCTTGCTATTTGAGGGCTGGGACGTGTGTCCGCCGCGCCGCACAGATGGCATTCGCATGCATTCCGGTTGCGCGCCTAGGCTGGACGTCATGATACCACCCGACGGCTTTTGGCGGCCGGTGATCGGGCGTAAGCTCAGAGACATGAGGAGGCGATATGGATGATTTGCTGCGCTGCGTGCAGGGCGATATTACGCGGATGCGGGTGGACGCCATCGTCAATGCCGCCAACAGCCGCCTGCTGGGCGGCGGCGGGGTGGACGGCGCCATCCACCGGGCGGCGGGGCCGGCGTTGCTGGAAGCCTGCCGCAGGCTGGGTGGTTGTCCCACCGGGGAGGCTAGGCTGACCGAAGGCTATCTGTTGCCCGCCCGTTATGTGATCCATACGGTGGGACCGGTCTGGCAGGGCGGGGACTGCGGCGAGCCGGCGTTGTTGGCGGCCTGCTACCGCAACAGCCTGGCGCTGGCCGCGCGCCAAGGCGTGGCCAGCATCGCGTTTCCGGCGATCAGCTGCGGGGTTTATGGCTATCCGCTGGAGGCGGCTTGCGCGCTGGCGGTCACGACCCTGCGCCATTGGCTGTCTGGTTGCGACCACCCCTTGCTCGAAGTCCGGCTGGTGGCCTTCGACGCGCTGGCCTTGAGGGCCTACCAGCGGGCGCTCGAGGCCTAGCTGACCTCGCCCTTGGCCGGGCGCGGCAGCTGGCCGCCGCAGTGCTTGCAGTGGCGCGCGTCCCAGTCGTGCCCCTCGCTGAAACAGTGCGGACACAGCCGGGTGGCGGAGCGGTTGTCGGAGGGCTCCGGCGCCGCGCTGCGGGCGATCTCCGCGCTGACGATGCCGGTGGGCACCGCGATGATGCCGTAGCCGGTGATCATCACCAGGCTGGCCAGCGCCTGGCCCATCGGCGTTTTCGGCGTGATGTCGCCGAAACCGACCGTGGTCAGGGTGACGATGGCCCAATAGATGCTGATCGGGATGCTGGTGAAGCCGTGTTCCGGGCCTTCGATCACGTACATCAGGGTGCCCAGCACGATCACCAGCAGGATGACGGTGGCCAGGAACACGGTGATCTTGCGCCGGCTGGCCAGCAGCGCCTTCTGCAGCTGCGCGGCCTCGCCCAGGTGGCGGCTGAGCTTGAGGATGCGGAACATCCTGAGCAGACGGAGGATGCGGATGTCGGCCAGAAAGCGGCTTTCCGGGATGAACAGGCCCAGGTACAGCGGCAGGATGGACAGGAGGTCGATGACGCCGAAAAAGCTTTTCACGTAGCGCATCGGTTTGTGCACGCAGATCAGCCGCAGCGCGTACTCGATGGTGAACAGGATGGTGAACAGCCAGTCCAGCACGGCCAGCAGCGTGCCGTAGCGCTGGCGTATCGAGGACACGCTTTCCAGCATCACGCAGGCGACGGAGATCAGGATGGCGACGATCAGCGCCATGTCGAAAATCCGCCCGGCGCGGGTGTCTGCCTCGTAGATGATGATGTACAGCTTGCGGCGCCAGCCGGACAACGGAATCAGGGTTTCCTGGGTGGGCATATGAACCTTGCCTGTGTTTGCATTGACTATAACAAAGCGGTTTAGAGAGGGCGGCCGGAGTTTGGTTTGCTGGATATAAGCAAACAATATTAGGTCATCCGCGCCGGATTGATTATGATGCCGTGGAATATCGGCATTGTCATTTTAGCTGGATGAGGAATAAGATCATGCGCATCGCCAACACCATCACCGATCTGATCGGCAACACCCCGCTGGTCAAGCTCAACCGCGTCACCGAGGGCGTCGGCGCCACCGTCGTCGCCAAGCTGGAGTTCTTCAATCCGGCGCACAGCGTCAAGGACCGCATCGCGGTGGCGATGCTGGACGCGGCGGAGCAAGCCGGCAAGATCGGTCCGAACACCGTCATCGTCGAACCCACCTCGGGCAATACCGGCATCGGCCTGGCGATGGTGTGCGCGGCGCGCGGCTACAAGCTGGTGATCACCATGCCGGAAACCATGAGCAAGGAGCGCCGCCAGCTGTTGAAGGCCTACGGCGCCGAACTGATCCTGACCCCGGGGCCGGACGGCATGGGCGGCGCCATCGCCAAGGCGAAGGCGCTGGTCGACGAATTTCCCGACACCTACTTCATGCCGCAGCAGTTTGAAAACCCGGCCAACCCGGAAATCCACCGCCACACCACCGCGGAAGAGGTGTGGAACGACACCGACGGCAAGGTGGACATCTTCGTGGCCGGGGTCGGCACCGGCGGCACCATCACCGGGGTCGGCGAGGTGTTGAAGGCGCGCAAGCCGGGCGTGCAGATCGTCGCGGTGGAGCCGGACGCGTCGGCGGTGCTGTCCGGCAGCCCCAAGGGCCCGCACCCGATCCAGGGCATAGGCGCGGGCTTCGTGCCAGCCATCCTCAATACCGGCATTTACGACGAGATCATCCGCGTCAAGAACGAGGACGCGCTGCAGACCGCGCGCGAGGTGGCCACCAAGGAAGGCATCCTGGTCGGCATCTCGTCCGGCGCGGCGGTGTGGTCGGCGCTGCAGCTGGCCAAACGGCCGGAAAACGCCGGCAAGCTGATCGTAGTGGTGATCCCGTCGTTCGGCGAGCGTTACCTGTCCACCGTGCTGTTCGAGCATCTTGGCTGAGCGGTCGCCGGATTCGGCCCGCCGGCCCGCGCCGCGCGCAATCGATCGCAATACCTTTGCCGTTGACGGCGCGCGGGCAGGGCGGGCTACAATGGCCGCCATGAAAAGACAGCTCATCGCTTTCTCCCTGCTGGGCTCGCTGACAGCGTGCAGCGCGCTGCAGCAGTTGGGCGTGCCCATCCATTCCGGCTCGGGCGCCTCGTCGCGTCCGGCGCCGCCGCGCGCCGCCGCCAAGGTGGACCTGCTGCTGGCCGAGGCCAACCGCCTGGCCGACAAGGTCAAGTCGGGCGAACTGACCCGCACCGCGGCGGCCGACCAACTGAACGCCGCCCGGCTGCGCATCGCCGGCAGCAACGCGGTGGACAACGACAACTTCGCCGTCTATCGCCAGCTGACGGCGGAGCGCGACGCCGGCCGCATCGACTCCGACGCCTTCCGCGCCAGGCTGGAAGCCCATCTTCGCGAATGGATGCGGCGCTGGCCCAAGTACGCGCCCAAGCCGGCCGATCCCGCGTTCACCAATTTCCTGCTCAAGCTGTACGGCTTGCCGCCGCTGGGGTACTGATGAAGTCTAAGAAACAAGCCAGGGCCGCCTGCCCCTGCGGCGGCGGCGAGCTGGCCGCCTGCTGCGGCCGCTACCTCGGTCCGGACGCTTCGCCGGCGCCGACCGCGCAGGCGTTGATGCGCTCGCGCTACAGCGCCTACGCGCTGGGGCTGGAGGATTACCTGCTGGCCACCTGGCATCCGTCCACCCGGCCCGAGGCGCTGCATCTGGACGAAGATGCCGGCGTGGTGAAGTGGATAGGCCTGGAGGTGAAGCGCTGCGAGGCCGGCAGCGAGCGCGATGCCGAAGGCGTGGTGGAATTCGTCGCCCGCTGCAAGGTGGGCGGCAAGGCCGAGCGCATGCATGAAACCAGCCGTTTCCTGCGCGAAGACGGCCGCTGGTACTACGTGTCCGGCCTGGTGGCCTGAGCGGCGCTTGTCCTGGCGCAAGTTCGCGCCCATCAATGTTTGACCCGGCAGGCCCATGGCGGGAGCATGGAGTTTTCCCACGCCGGAAAACATCATGCTCACCGTCTACTCCGATTCCCACCGTCTGCAGCATGGCCAGGCCGAGCTGATAGACGGCACCCTCAAGCCCTGTTTCGAAACCCCGTCCCGCGCCGACATGGTGCTGGCCGCCGTGCGCGACCGCGAGCTCGGCGACGTGATCCATCCGCGCCGCCACGGGCTGGACCCCATCTTGCGCGTGCACGACGCCGGCTATGTCAGGTTCCTGGAAACCGCCTGGCGGCGTTGGACGGAAATGGGGCGCGACTATGACGCGCTGCCCAAGATGTGGCAGGTCCGCCGGCTGCGCGAAGCCATTCCCGAGCACGTGGAAGGCCAGCTCTGCTATTACTCGATGGATTGCGGCACGCCTGTCACTTCCGGAACCTGGCAGGCGGCGAGCGCGGCCGCCGACACCGCGCTGACCGGGGCCGACCGGCTGATCGGCGGCGAGCGCGCGGTGTTTGCGCTGACCCGGCCGCCCGGCCATCACGCGGCCTTCGACTATTGCGGCGGCTACTGCTTCCTCAACAACGCCGCCATCGCCGCCCAGGCGCTCCGCGACCACGGCATGCGCAAGGTGGCGGTGCTGGACGTCGACTACCATCACGGTAACGGCACCCAGGACATCTTCTACCGCCGCGCCGACGTGCTGTTTTTGTCGATACATGGCGATCCGCGCACCGAATACCCGTTCTTCCTCGGCTTCGCCGACGAAAAGGGCGAAGGAGAGGGGCTGGGCTACAACTTCAATTTCCCGCTGGCGGCCGGGTCCTGCGTCAGCACCTGGTTCGTCGCGCTGGACTGCGCGCTGGAGCAGATCGCCCGTTTCGGCGCCGAGGCGCTGGTGGTGTCGCTGGGCGTGGACACGTTCCAAGGCGATCCGATCTCGCGCTTCCAGCTCGACTCCCCCGACTTCGTCACCCTGGGCGCGCGGCTGGCGGGGCTGAAGCTGCCGACGCTGTTCTGCCTGGAAGGCGGGTACGCGGTGGAGCCGATAGGCACCAACGTGGTTAACGTGCTGGCTGGTTTCGAGGCGCGCGGCTGACGCGGTTTTTTGATGGGCTTTGGCCTATGCTCAAAGAGTCTTTCGCCGCCATCACGGCGGGCGCCGTAGGCGCGGAAGCGGATATGGAGAAGGCGATGGGCAATAGCATGGAAAGATTGGTCGCCGGCCTGGGCGAGGCGGCCGCGGCGCCGGGCGGTCAAGGGGCCGCGCGGCGGATGGCGGCGGCGCTGCCGGCGGACCGGGCGCTGGAATTGCAGGCGTTGGCGGCGGCTTTCGGCAGCAGCAGCGAGGACATGGCCGGCAGGCTCCTGGGGGCGGCGATCGCCGACGCCTGGGACGCGCTGGACGATGGCCAGATGCTGAGGGCGACCCGGGCTTGCCGGCGTCTGCTGGACGACGGCTCGGCTTGAACCGGTGGAATGGCCCTCGCCAGGCAGGCGGCCGGCTGGCGAGCGGAGGCAGTGGCCGCAGGGGTCGGGCTTGGCCCGGCGAGGATGAACGAGAGTGCGGGGAGGGCAGAATGGGACTGGCCTTGAAGACCTTGTTGGCGGAGCTGGAGGCCCAGCGCGCGGCCCAGCCCGAGGAGGCGGCGGATGTGGCGCTGACGGCGGTGCGCACCCTGGAGGTGCCGCTGGACATCACCGCGTGCCGCGAGTTGAGGGTGCTGGCCCATGTGTTCAATGGCGACCAGGCGGCGCTGGCCGCGGCGGTGCTGCGCGCGGCGCTGATGGATATCCAGGAGCACCTGGACGACGATCTGGACCTGTTGGCTGTGAGCGCCAGGCGCAATATCGATTCGTGCGCGTGAGCGGGATCATTCCGCTGCGCCGCGACGACGCGGCGATGGAGCCGGGCGATGCCCGGCTCTTTTCATTTGAGCAGCGCTTCTATCCTGGCGGCCAGTTTTTCCGGCCGGGTGAACGGGGCGAAGCGCGCGACCACCCGGCCCTGGCGGTCCACCAGGAATTTGCTGAAGTTCCAGCGTATCGCCTGCCCGAGCAGGCCGCGTTTCTGCCGCTTCAGATACTGCCACAGCGGGTGGGCGTTCGCGCCGTTGACGTCCACCTTGTCGGCCATGGCGAAGTCCACGCCGTAGTTCTTCTGGCAGAAGGCGCCGATTTCGCCGGCGTCGCCCGGCTCCTGGGCGCCGAACTGGTTGCAGGGGAAGCCGATGATCGCCAGGCCTTGCGGGCCGAAGCGGCGGTGCAGCGCCTCCAGGCCGGCGTATTGCGACGTGAAGCCGCAGCGGCTGGCGGTGTTGACCAGCAGCAGCACGCTGCCGCGGTAGTCGGCCATCGCCTGTTCGCTGCCGTCCAGGCGGCGGAAGGAGAAGTCGTAGATGCTCATGAATGGCGGGAAGCTGGGAAAAGAAAATGATGGCTTCGTTGGCGGGCGCTGGCAAGCGTATGGGCATAAAAAGGGGGCGCAGCGGCAAGGGGGAACCGCGACGCCCCAAGAAGAAACAGCTTGCTGTGCAAAGGGTCGGCGCAACCGGGATGTCAGCTAACCCTTTGTTTAGCCTAGAACAGATGGCGGAAAATGCGAGCGGCTTTTGCGCGGGGCGCAAACAAAAAGGGATGGCCTCGGCCATCCCTTCTCAGCTTGGGCGGCTTGCGCTCAGGGACGCGGCAGCGTGACGCCCACCTGGCCCTGATACTTGCCGGCGCGGTCCTTGTACGACACGTCGCACTCCTCGTCCGACTCGAAGAACAGCACCTGGGCCACGCCTTCGTTGGCGTAGATCTTGGCCGGCAGCGGCGTGGTGTTGGAGAACTCCAGCGTCACATAGCCTTCCCATTCCGGCTCGAAGGGGGTGACGTTGACGATGATGCCGCAGCGGGCGTAGGTGGATTTGCCCAGGCAGACGGTCAGCACGCTGCGCGGGATGCGGAAGTACTCGACGGTGCGCGCCAGCGCGAAGCTGTTGGGCGGGATGATGCAGTAGCCCTTGCCGGAGACTTCGACGAAGGAGTTGGGGTCGAAATTCTTCGGGTCGACGATGGTGCTGTTGATATTGGTGAACACCTTGAACTCGTCGGCGCAGCGGATATCGTAGCCGTAGCTGGAGGTGCCGTAGGAGATCAGCTTCTGCCCGTCGGCGGCCATTTTCACCTGGTTGGCCTCGAACGGCTCGATCATGCCGTGCTGGTCCGCCATCCGCCGTATCCACTTGTCCGATTTGATGCTCATAGTCGTTGGCCCGTTTTGTCGATATTTCAATGCCTGCGATTCTACCCGCTTAGCGCCATGTCGGGTGGCTGATATCCGCGCTCCGGCCGCTAGCGGGCCGGAGCATGCCGTGGTATGGCATGATGGCGGGCTTGACCGAAGTCAAGCCGCGCGCGGATTGCGGCAATATGCCGCATCCCGGCGCGGAGCGCTTCGATATACTAATGCAAACTATTCGCATTATCTGGGAATTCCTATGCAGTCATTGGATGGCTTTCCGGCCGGCGCCTGCGGCGTCGTGGACCGGCTGGATCTGAACGACGAGGCGTTTCGCCGCGTGGCCGCCTTCGGCCTGGTGCCGGGCTGCCGCTTTCATTTGCGCCGCGCCGCGCCCTGGGGCGGCCCGCTGCTGCTAGAAGTGGGCGCCACCCGCTTCCTGCTGCGCCGCAGCCTGGCCAGGCGCATCCTGGTGAGGGCGGCGGCATGAAGCGTTTCGCGCTGATAGGCTTGCCCAATACCGGCAAGTCCACGCTGTTCAACCGCCTGACCGGCATGTCGCAGCGGGTGGGCAACTGGCCGGGCCTGACCGTGGAGCTGATCAGCTCGCGCCTGCTCCTGGGCGGCAAGATGGTGGAGCTGATCGACCTGCCCGGCGTCAACGACCTCACCGGCTACACCGACGATGAGGCAGTGGTGCGCGACGTGCTGCTGTCCACGCCGTTCGACGGCGCGGTGCTGGTGCTCAACGCCAGCCAGCTGGACCGCCAGCTGCCGCTGGCGCTGCAGGTGATCGCTAGCGGCCTGTCTTGCCTGGTGGCGCTGAACATGGCCGACGAAGCCAGGCTGCTGGGCGTGTCCATCGATGTGGACGCGCTGGCCGAGCGGCTGGGCGCGCCGGTGGCGCTGGTGTCGGCCAAACGCATGGAAGGCTGGCCCAGGCTGAGCGAGGCGCTGAACCGGCTGGCCGCGCAGTCCGGCCCGGCGGTGCACGCGCAACTGGACAAGGTGCCGGAAGCGCAGCGGGCCATCGATCTGGCCCGCCGCAAGCTGGAGGGCTGCTGGCGGCTGCCGCCGGTGCTGCCGACGCTGCTGACCGAAAAGGTGGACCGCTGGCTGCTGCATCCGTGGCTGGGCCTGCCGCTGTTCTTCGCCTTCATGGCGCTGCTGTTCAACCTGACTTACCAGATCGGCACGCCGCTGCAGGACGCGGTGGGCGGCCTGCTCGACTGGGTGAAGGACGGCGCGCTGGCGCCGGCGGTGTCCTCCTTGCCCGCCATCGTGCAGAGCCTGCTGCTGGACGGCGTGTGGCAGGGCGTGGCCACGGTGCTGACCTTCGCGCCGATTCTGTTCGTGTTCTTTGTGCTGATGGCGATGGTGGAGGACAGCGGCTACCTGGCCCGCGCCGCTTTCCTCACCGACGCCATGATGGCGAGGCTGGGACTGGACGGCCGCGGCTTCGTGATGCAGCTGATGGGCTTCGGCTGCAATGTGCCGGCCATCATGGGCACCCGGGTGATGCGCGAGCGCAGGCAGCGGCTGCTTACCATGCTGGTGATCCCGTTCTCGCTGTGCTCGGCGCGGCTGCAGGTGGTGGTGTTCTTCGCCGGCATCCTGTTCAGCAAGGCGCAGGCGCCGTGGGTGGTGTCCGGCCTGTACCTGATGACCTTCGTCGCCGCCATCGTCACCGCCTGGGTGTTCAAGCGCCGCTACCGCGGCGACGAGGCTTTCCTGCTGGAAGTGCCGCCGTATCGGCTGCCGGGCGCGCGCCACATGCTGACCCGCGCGGCGGGCGAGGTCAGCGCCTTTCTGCGGCTGGCCTCCACCTTCATCCTGGCCGGCGTGGTGATGGTCTGGCTGCTGACCCACATCCCGGCCGGGGGCGACAAGACGCTGGCCTACGCGCTGGGCGAGGCGTTGTCGCCGGTGCTGAGCCCGATCGGCATACGCGCCGAGCTGGCGGTGGCGCTGCTGTTCGGCTTCATCGCCAAGGAAATCCTGCTGGGCAGCCTGGCGGTGATCTACGGCGTGTCCGAGGCCGGGCTGGGCGGGGTGCTGGTGCAGCATCTGGACTGGGTGTCGGCGATGAGCTTCCTGATCTTCACGCTGGTGTACGTGCCCTGCCTGTCCACCGTGGCGGCGATGCACCGCGAGTCCAAGAGCTGGCGCTTCGCCGCGATGTCGGTCGGCTGGTCGGTGCTGCTGGCCTGGACGTTGTCCTTCGTTTTCTACCAGGGCGTGCATCTGCTGCGCTGAACGCCTAAAATGATGGTTTGCATCAGCCGGAAAGACAGGACAAGAACATGAAGGGCGATCCCAAGACCATAGCGCTGCTCAACGATTTGCTGGCCGAAGAGCTGTCCGCCGCCGACCAGTATTTCATCCATGCCGAGATGTACAAGGACATGGGGCTGAGCAAGCTGTTCGAGCGCATCGACCACGAGCGCGAGGACGAACTGGAGCATGCGCGCACGCTGATCGCCCGCACCCTGTTCCTGCAGGGGCGTCCCGATGTGGCGCGCCGCGTGCCGATCAAGGTGGGCGAGGACGTGCCGGCGATGCTGAAGGCCGATCTGGAGGTGGAGTACCGCGTTGGCGCCTTGCTGAAGGACGTGATCGCCCACTGCGAGAGCGTGCGCGACTACGTGACCCGCGACGCGCTGATGGTGCTGCTGGAGGAAACCGAGAACGACCATGCGCACTGGCTGGAGCAACAGCTGAAGCTGATCGAGCTGATGGGCGTGGAAAACTACCAGCAGGCCCAGATGTAAGCCGCGGCGTGAGCGCCGCCCCCAGGCATGCCCGGCTTCGGCCGGGCATTTTCTTTGGCGGCCATCGCCGCCATGTTTGACCCCGCTCAGCGCGTCCGGGCGTTCTGTCCCGCAAAATCAAGGACATCTCAAGCTCCTGACGAAAGCGTCCGATGTCCCACGACCACGCCATCGATCTGTCCGTCACCTGGCTGGGCCAGACCATGCCGGGCTGCCTGTACAATGCCTCCGGCGTCTGGTGCCGCGAGGAGGACGAACTGGAGGTGCTGCTCGCCTCCGACGCCGCCGCGGTGATCAGCAAGAGCGCCACGCTGGCGCCGCGCGACGGCAATCCCGAGCCGCGCTATTGCCGCACCGCCATGGGCAGCATCAATTCCATGGGCCTGCCCAACCGCGGCTTCGACTATTACCTGGACTACGCGCGCCGCTATCGCTACGGCAGCGGCAAGCCGTTGTTCCTGTCCCTGTCCGGCCTGTCGCTGGACGACAATTGCGCGATGCTGCGCCGTCTGGCCGAGGAGGGCTTGCCGGCGGTACCGGAGATCAATCTGTCCTGCCCCAACGTGCCGGGCAAGCCGCAGTTGGGCTACGACTTCGCCGCCACCGCCGAGGCGCTGGGCGCTTTCGACGCCGCCTATTCCGGCCTGTACGGCGTCAAGCTGCCGCCTTACTTCGATCCCGCCCATTTCGCCGCGATGGCGGAGATATTGAACCGCCATCCGCGCCTGGCCTTCGTCACCTGCATCAACTCGATAGGCAACGGCCTGGTGGTGGACATCGACAGCGAGGCGGTGGTGATCAAGCCCAAGGACGGCCTGGGCGGCCTGGGCGGCGACTACGTGTTGCCGACCGCGCTGGCCAATGTGCGGGAGTTTTACCGGCTGCTGCCGGGCAAGGACGTGGTCGGCTGCGGCGGGGTGAAGAGCGGCCGCGAGGCTTTCATGCACATCCTGGCCGGCGCGCGCGCGGTGCAGGTGGGCACCTGCCTGTATCACGAGGGGCCGGGCGCCTTCGCCCGCATCGCCGGCGAGCTGGCGGCGCTGATGCGGGTCAAGGGTTACCGCCGCCTGGACGATTTCCGCGGCAGGCTGCGCACCCTGTAGGCGCTTTTGCTCAGTCGAAGCGCCAGCACGCCATCGACAGCGAACCCATGCGCCAGTCGTCGTGCAGCTTGACCGGAACCGCGTCGTCATCCGACGCGCCCAGCGCCACCAGCAGCGGCTGGAAGTGCTCGTCGCTGGGATGGTTTTCGCGCGGGTAGGGCGCGCGCTGTTGCCAGTGGACGATGTCGTCGCGGCGGTTGTCCAGCAGCGCCTGGTCCATCCAGCCGGCGAAGTCCGCCGCCCAGGGCGCCGGCTCGCTGCCTTCCGGGCTCAGCTCCCACAGATTATGCGTATAGCTGCCGCTGCCTATCACCAGCACGTTGTCGTCGCGCAGGGGCTTGAGCGCCTGGCCCAGCGCGTAGTGCTCGGCGACGCCGGCCTGGTGGCGCAGCGAGATCATCACCAGCGGGATGTCGGCCTGGGGAAACATCAGCATCAGCGGCGTCCACATGCCATGGTCCAGCGGGCGTTCCTCGGTGGCGGCCACTGGCAGGCCGGCAGCGTCCAGCAGGCCGATCACGCGCTCGGCCAGCGCCGCGTCGGTGGCGGCCGGGTAGCGCAGCGTGCGCAATACCGGAGGGAAGCCGCCGAAGTCGTACATCGTTTCAGGCCGGGGCTGCAGGTTGACGGTGAGGGCGCGCGCTTCCCAGTGGGCGGACACGATGACGATGGCGCGCGGGCGCGGCCAATCGCGTCCCAGCTGTTCCAGGAAATGGCGGGTGGGGCTGTCTTCTATCGGCAGCGTCGGCGCGCCGTGGGAAATAAATAGCGAGGGTTGTCGGGTGGTCATGATCTGTTGCCTGCAATGGGGGTATGGCAACAGCTTACGCCGGCGTGGCGGTTAAAAAAACGCCGGTTTTCTCACTTTATTATTTACTTTTGTTCAATAAATTCGCTTAACGCGCGGCCGACGCCGCCGCGGGGCGAGAAGCCTGTTCCACGCCGTGCTGCAGCCACAGCAGGCTGCCGGCGCAGAAGATGGCCAGGCCCAGCCAATGGCGCCAGCGGCGGCTAGGGGCTGGAGCGGGTTTGCCCGCCTGGCGGCGGGAGGGAAAGGGGCTGACGGTTCGCATGGCGGCTCTCACGGGGATGTCTTTCCATAATAATGATAATGATTATCATTTAAATCAAGAGGGGAGAAAAAAGCCGGCGGCCCGGGCGCGCCGGCTGGATCAGGCCGGCGTCAGACGCTCAGGCCCAATGCCTTGGCCACGCCCGCGCCATAGGCGGGATCGGCCTTGGCGCAGTTGGCGATGTGGCGGCGCTTGATCGCTTCGTCGACGCCGCCCATCGCGCGTGCGGTGTTGTCGAACAGCGCTTGCTGTTGGGCCGGCGTCATCAGCCGGAACAGCGCGCCGGGCTGGCTGTAGTAATCGTCGTCGTCCGCGCGGAAGTCGTAGTGATAGGCGTTGCCCTGCAGCGCCAGCGGCGGCTCGTCGTATGCCGGCTGCTGCTGCCACTTGCCCTGGCTGTTCGGCTCGTAGCCGATGGTGGCGCCGGCGTTGCTGTCCACCCGCATCGCGCCGTCGCGGTGGTAGCTGTTGTGGAAGGGGCAGCGCGGCGCGTTCACCGGAATCAGATGGTGATTGACGCCCAGGCGGTAGCGCTCGGCGTCGCCATAGGCGAACAAGCGGCCCTGCAGCATGCGGTCGGGCGAGAAGCTGATGCCCGGCACCACGTTGGCCGGATTGAACGCGGCCTGCTCCACGTCTGCGAAGTAGTTCTGCGGATTGCGGTTCAGCTCCAGCACGCCCACCTCGATCAGCGGGTAGTCCTTGTGCGACCACACCTTGGTCAGGTCGAAGGGGTTGAAGGGACAAGCGTCGGCCTGGGCTTCTGTCATCACCTGGATGTACAGGGTCCAGCGCGGGAAATCGCCGCGGTCTATGCACTCCAGCAGGTCGCGCTGCGCGCTTTCGCGGTCTTGGCCCACCAGCTTTTCCGCCTCGGCGTCGCTCAGATTGCGGATGCCCTGCTGGGTGTGGAAATGGAACTTGACCCAGTGGCGCTCGCCCTTGGCGTTGATCAGGCTGAAGGTGTGGCTGCCGAAACCGTGCATGTGGCGGTAGCTGGCCGGTATGCCGCGGTCGCTCATCACGATGGTGACCTGGTGCAGCGCCTCGGGCAGCAGCGTCCAGAAGTCCCAGTTGGCGTTGGCGTCGCGCATATTGGTGTACGGATTGCGCTTCACGGCGCGGTTGAGGTCGGGGAATTTCAGCGGGTCGCGCAGGAAGAACACCGGCGTGTTGTTGCCTACGAGGTCCCAGTTGCCCTCCTCGGTGTAGAACTTGACGGCGAAGCCGCGGATGTCGCGCTCGGCGTCGGCCGCGCCGCGCTCGCCGGCGACGGTGGAGAAGCGCAGGAACAGGTCGGTCTTTTTGCCGATGTCGGAGAACAGCGCGGCGCGGGTGTAACGGGTGATGTCATGGGTGACGGTGAAGGTGCCGAAGGCGCCGGAGCCTTTGGCGTGCATCCTGCGCTCCGGAATCACCTCGCGGTCGAAATGCGCCAGCTTTTCCAGATACCAGACATCTTGCAGCAGCATCGGGCCGCGCGGGCCGGCGGTCTGCACGTTCTGGTTGTCGACGACCGGCGCGCCGGCGGCGGTGGTGAGGGTGTGCTTTCTCATCCTGCTTTCTCCTTGAGTGGGGCGAATCGACGGAAGGGATTTCATTGCAGCCAGGCGAAGCCCGACCACATTTCCAGCAAGGCGTGATGCCAGTTCTGTTTCATGACTCTCTCCCGATAGTTGACGCTCGCAGTATCCGCAAGTTTGATAGTTTTGTTAAATCAATTGTTTTAAATCGATAGTTAGTTTTTCTTAATGGCAGAAAGCCGGCTGTGGATGGACGCAAAAAAACCCGGCGGAGCCGGGTGGTTCGCGGGAGGAGGGAGGGCTTAGTCCCAGGGTACGTCGACGGCGCCGCCCGAATCGGCGGGGGCCGTTTGCGGCGCGGGAGTCGGAGCCGGAGAGGACGCCGCAGGCTGCGCCTGGCTGTCTTCCAGGCCGCCCAGCGCCTCCACCAGCGCTTCCACCAGTTCGCCCAGCTCTTCGCTCATTAGGATGAAGGTGGCTTCGAACAGGCTTTCGCGGTCGTCGCCGGCCTGGCTGGCTTCGTCCTGCAGCATGTCCAGGAACTGGATGCGCTTCAGCTGCAGCGTGTCGGTCAGCTGGAAGCGGATCTTCTCGTTCCAGATCAGGCCCAGCTTGGTGGCCTGCTTGCCGGTGGCGATGTGCTGGCGGATCTCGTCGCTGGTCAGGTCGATGCGGCTGCAGCGCACCACCGCGCCGTTTTCGCTGCCGTCCTTCAGTTCGCAGTCGGCGTCCAGCTCGAAGCCGCCCGGGGCTTCGCCGGCCGCCAGCCAGTCGGTCATCGCGGTGTGCGGCGCGATCCGGGTGCGCGGCAGCGCGGCCGGGAAGGGCGGCAGCGCCTCGCGCAGCTTGGAGACCAGCGCCTCGGCCTTGCTGGAAGAGCCGGAGTCCACCATCAACCAGCCGCGGGCGATGTCCAGGTAGGCGCTGGTGCGGCCGCTGCGCACGAAGGCGCGCGGCAGCAGGTCGTCGGTGATCTGCTCTTTCAGCGCCAGCTTTTCCTTGCGGCCGACTTTGCGCAGCTCCTTGTCCTCGATCTCCTGCACTTTCATTTCGACGAAGTCGCGGATCACCGAGGCCGGCAAAACCTTGTCTTCGCGGCGCATGGAAACCATCAGGCTGCCGCGGGCGGCGTAGACCGGCGCTTCCAGGTGCCCGGCCGGCGCCACCCAGCCTTCGCTGAACCAATCCAGGCCCATGCAGGGTTGAAACGGACGTTTTTCCAATGCCTGCAACAGCTTATCGGCGTCCACCAGGCTTTCGCCGCTCAAACGATAAAAAGATAGTTGCCTAAACCACATATTTGTTCCATAATGCGCGTCCTCTGAAGCCGCTGATTGTACCGCAGCAAGCGATGCAGCAGCAGTTTTTCAGACAAGCAGTTTGTAAGCGGGTCGTCGGAGTGTAGCTTAGCCTGGTAGAGCGCTACGTTCGGGACGTAGAGGCCGGAGGTTCGAATCCTCTCACTCCGACCAGTTAACAAACCGCTTGTCAGAAAATGAAGTTTGAGGTAAAGTAGCTCTCCTCGACAAAGCGTCGAGAAGCAGCAAAATCGGAGTGTAGCTTAGCCTGGTAGAGCGCTACGTTCGGGACGTAGAGGCCGGAGGTTCGAATCCTCTCACTCCGACCAGAATTCAAAAAGCCTTGATTTTCAAATTCAGAGAATCAGGGCTTTTTTTACAGATTGGTTTGCCGGTATAGCTCAGTTGGTAGAGCAGCGCATTCGTAATGCGAAGGTCGTAGGTTCGACTCCTATTACCGGCACCATTAAGACCAAAAGGTCGCGGAAAATTTCCGCGACCTTTTTTGTTTTGGCTGGCTAAATGATTTTGTCGCGAGTCGGGGCGGATAATTGCCGCGTCTGAATCGGATGATATGCGCGTTTGGCCTTGATTGTTGGCGGCCCCGGAAGTATGTCGCAGCGCATTCTGTCTAACGGCGACGCATGCGCAATGGCGTGCGTTGCAAGTGAGCGGGTGGAAATCGCTTTCTTTGGCGGTCGCCGACCGGGCTATGCGCAATCGCTAAGTCTGCGAGATCGTCAGGGCGGAATGGGGCGGCCATCACTTCCGCTTCGTTGCGGAATAAGCAAGCTTCTTGAGGGGTGTTGAGGAGGGAGTCGGGAAGAAGGAGGGGTTTGGCCTTGGTGTGGTTGCCAGCCCGGCGCTTGCCGGAGCTCAAGGACGATCTGGCGTAGTAGGGAGGGCGGTCTGCTTTGCAAGGGCGAGTGGGCTGGGCTAAATTTTCCAAAAAAAAGCTTGTCAGAATAAAAATGAAAAGGTATAGTTCCCCTCTCTCGAGACGCAAGGCGTTTTGAGTAGTGTTGGCGGTTAGCTCAGTTGGTAGAGCATCGGATTTTGATTCCGAGGGTCACAGGTTCGAGCCCTGTACCGCCTGCCAGAATCATAAGCAAAAGGCCAGTTCGAAAGAGCTGGCCTTTTGCTTTTCTCGCATCAAATCGTCTCTCCCTTCTCTCTCCCGCACACGCACCGCTGCTCTCTCATCTGCTGGATGATTCCGGCGTGCTTCGATGTCCGTTGGTTCTGCTGTTTTCCATGCTGAATGAAAATTTCGACCAGCTCTCTCGATGGGAAAATAAAAATCCTGCGCGGGCTGTGAATGTTTTTTCCGCTTCTTCAATCCTCCAGGGCGTCATGGAGATCGTGGTGGCCCTGTGTTGGAATGCCCAGAGGGGAGCGATGCTCGATCGGTCGGGTCGCTTCGGCGTTTTTTCGAGCGCGCAGGCCGAGAGCTGAATCTTGTCTGTCTGATTCCAATCCCCGTGTCCAAGTATCGATTTTGCCAGTGTCGCGTCGAGATGCTGCGCTCCATTGCGAGCGATGATGGGTGAGTTCGCGAATTGTTGCCAAAGTCTGCAACGATATCCTGAATGGTTGTGTTTTATTGCGGTCTGCAGGGCTTGGCATGCTGCGCCTGAATGATTTCGCGACTGGCAGGGCGTTGTTGCTTTTCTGTTGGCGAGTTTGGCTTTGGGTTGAAATGAAATTAAAATCGGGGCGCTATGGATGCAATCGGGCGCAAGATGCCTATTCGATAGCCGAAGCTTGGATGCATGTCGAGATATATTATTTGATAACGCGAGTTGATTGACGTGGCTCTGTCGAAGCTCGTTGCGAGGGTTGAGAGGTGAACCCTTTTTGAATTCAGTTCAGCGGCTATTGAATTATTATGCTTTGGGTGTGAGGCATGAGTGATGCGCTGGCGCAGCTCTTGAGCTGTGATTTTTGGCTGTGCATGGCATGATTTTGAATAGGCTAGGATTGCTCTGATATTATTTCCTGGATTGTATTTTCGGTGTTTATCATGATGTTATTGGCGCAATCGTGGGCATTGAATTGGACGATATATTTGAATGCGGCGATGTGTGGTAAATCGCCGCAAGGGCGGAATCGCGTTGCGTTTGTTCGGGATGATTGGGCTGGCATGGCATGGTGATGGAGAGATGATGGGATTCATAAAGCCTAGTGATGCTCAAATTTTTACTTGGGCGCTGATTGGCGGGTTTTCTGCTTGGGGCGGTGTGGTGCGTTATATCATAGATGTGCAGGGGAGGCAGAAAAAATGGAATATTTTTGGTGTCTTCAGTCAAGTGATTGTGTCGGGTTTTACAGGCCTGCTTGGAGGATTGCTTGGCTTCGAGAGCGAAAGAAGCTACTACATCACCTTGGCAATCGCAGGCTTGTTTGGCGCGATGGGCAATACCGCGTTAAGTTATATTTGGCAGAAAATTCTTAGTATGGCTGCTAAATGATGGGGGTGTCATGTCATGTTTTGGCAAGCGCAGCGAGGAGCTTTTGGTCGGCGTGCATGTGGATTTGGTCATGGTGGCGAGAAGGGCAAAGGCAATCGCCAGTTTGGACTTCATTGTCATCGAGGGGGTGCGCAGCATCATTCGCCAAAAAGAGTTGGTTGGGCAAGGAGCAAGCCGCACGATGAATAGCCGTCATCTGACGGGGCATGCGATTGACTTGGCTCCATGGATGGATGGCGCTATTCCTTGGGAAAATTGGCCTGCATTTGAAGAGGTGGGGCTTGCCATGAAGAAGGCTGCTTCGGAATTGAAAATTCCAATCGTGTGGGGTGGAGATTGGAAGAACTTCAGGGATGGCCCGCATTTTGAATTGCCGCGAGTGTATTATCCGTGACTGGGTTGTTGGGCCGGGGTGGCGCAGCATTGATCCGTCTGGGCGAGGATGTTCCGAGGCGATCGCTCCGGCGAAGAGCCGAGATTCTCGTTCGCTGAATGCGGATGCGTCGGTATTCCGAGATTTCATCGAGCGCTTTCTCGAGCTTGGGCATCGCTGCATTGCTGGCAAGCTCAACGCAGCGGGGCTGTCGTTGGGCGGCGCCGTCTTGAAGTCTGCCCGTAACCAGCCGTCTGGGCATGTTGTGCCGGGAAAATTGCGGAGGCATCAACAGCTGCCATGTCACGTCAGGGTTGCTTGTCTGTCGGCAGTCGCGGCTGAAGGATGTCTAAAGCTCATCCGCCTCGGGGCTCGTTGGAGGAGGATCTTCTGACCGGCCTGGCCGTCTATTGGAAAGGCGAAGGCAGGGTGCCGCGCGGCGATGGCATGAGCGCGGTGGCAAAACGCGGCGCGACGCGGCGGATCATGGACATCGTGCTCGATTTCGCCTGGGCGCTGCGGGATAGTGGCAGGCTCAGGCGGCTTTCCGTCGGCGGCTGCAGTGATTTCGCCATCTCATCCTGCTTGTTTCCCTGCTCGCTGCAGGGTTCCTCGCGGGGCTTGGAGTCGGGTGAGCGCCATGGTATTTGAGGGCGGGCATATGGCTTGCGGCGCCGAGGCGTCCTGTTTTGGTCGAGCCGCCGCGGCTTGCTCCTGCGTCCGACCCGGATCCGAGGCTGCGAGGCGGGCAGCAAAAAGCCCCGGGCTTTTGCCTGGGGCTTTCTCGTTGCGCGGTTCGGGGGATTATTGCCCGCCGGCGGCCAGCAGTGGAGAGTAGCCGAGCTCGCGCAGTTTTTTCATCGCCTCTTCCGCCTCGGCGCGGTTCTTGAACGGCCCCAGCTGCACGCGAGTGACGGTATGGGCAGCGATGCCGTGTTTCTGCAGGTCGCGCACCAGTTTCTGCGCATTGCTCATGCTGGAGAACAGGCCCAGCTGTACCTGGTAGCCGACTGAGCTGCCCGCCGGCTCCGCCTTGGCGGGGCTGGGGGCGGCCGCTGCGGGAGCGGGGCTGGCCTCCGTTGGGGCGGCGCTTTGCGGCGGCGTAGCTGTGGTTTCGGTGCGCGGCGCGGCGGCGCGCTGCGCCGGCGGCTTGGCTTGCGCTTCCTTGAATGGGGGCGTAGCGGGTTTTGCTGCCGGGGCTTGGGGCGCGGCGGCCTGTTGCTGGACGTGAGCGGCTGGCGGCGCTGCGCGATGCGAGGGCTGCTGGTTGGCGATGGCCGGCGTCTTGCTCAGGTCCGGCGCGGCCGGACTGGTTTCGGCGGGAGAGGCCGGCGCGCGATTGGCGGTTTCCGCCGCCGGCGCGCTGCTTTGGGCGATCGGCGAGCTGGCGGGGGCGACCTGGACGACGATGGCGCCGGCATCCGCCGACGAGGCCGGTTTGATGATCTTGCCGGAGCTGGGGCTTTGCGCGTCGCTGCTCATTTCCACCTTGGGCTTGGTCAGCGCGTCCATCAGCGGGATGGCTGCCAGCGCCACGGCGACCAGGCCGCCCGCGATCCAGAGCCGCTTTTTCAACTTGCCGCTGAGGTTGGATTCGTCTTCGCCGTCGTACGGCGTCTGCTGTTGATTTTGTTCGCGCATGGTGCCTGATCGGAATATGCAGCACGTGATTGAAAACGCTGCTAAAATAGCGGGTTCGTCAGAATTGGGTAACCCGAGTGGCGTCATAATACTCAAGTTTAGCCACTTGTCTTGTCGTTAGGGAGAATTTATATGGCAATCGAACGTACCTTGTCCATCGTTAAGCCGGACGCTGTAGCCAAAAACGTGATCGGCAAAATCTACGACCGCTTCGAGTCCGCGGGCCTGAAGATCGTCGCCGCCAAGATGAAGCAACTGTCCCGCGCCGAAGCCGAAGGCTTCTACGCCGTGCACAAAGAGCGTCCTTTCTTCAAGGACCTGGTCGACTTCATGGTTTCCGGCCCGGTGATGATCCAGGCGCTGGAAGGCGAAAACGCCGTACTGAAGAACCGCGAGCTGATGGGCGCCACCGATCCGAAGAAAGCTGAAGCCGGCACCATCCGCGCCGACTTCGCCGAATCGATCGACGCCAACGCCGTTCACGGTTCCGACAGCGTGGAAAACGCTGCCATCGAAGTGGCCTATTTCTTCGCCGCTTCCGAAATCAGCTCCCGCTGATTCAAAAGTAGTCGAATGACCGGAGGTCGCCGCTGCCGGCGGCCTCTTTTGCCTGTTGAGGATTGCATGAAAACCAACCTGCTCGACTTCAATCTGGACCAGCTGACGCAGCACTTCGCGGAGATGGGCGAGAAGCCGTTCCGCGCCAAGCAAGTGATGCGTTGGATGCACCAGATGGCCGAAGACGATTTCGACGCGATGACCGACCTCGCCAAGAGCCTGCGCGCCAAGCTGCACGAGCGCGCCGAAGTGCGCGTGCCGTCGCTGATGACCGGGCAGGCGTCCAGTGATGGCACCCGCAAGTGGCTGCTCGATGTCGGCACCGGCAACGGTGTGGAAACCGTCTTCATTCCGGAAGACGATCGCGGCACCTTGTGCGTGTCATCCCAGGTGGGCTGCGCGCTGGAGTGCACCTTCTGCTCCACCGGCCGCCAGGGATTCAACCGCAACCTGTCCACCGCCGAGATCATCGGCCAGCTGTGGTGGGCGAACAAGGCGATGGGCGTGACGCCCAAGAACGAGCGCGTGGTGTCGAACGTGGTGATGATGGGCATGGGCGAGCCCCTGGCCAACTTCGACAACGTGGTCAGCGCGATGCAGATCATGCTGGACGACCACGGCTACGGCCTGTCCCGCCGCCGCGTGACGCTGTCCACCTCCGGCCTGGTGCCGCAAATGGACCGGTTGCGCGAGGAGTGCCCGGTGGCGCTGGCGGTGTCGCTGCACGCGCCGAACGACGCGATCCGCGACGTGATCGTGCCGATCAACAAGAAATATCCGCTGTCGGAGCTGATGGCGGCCTGTCGCCGCTACCTGGAAAAGGCACCGCGCGATTTCATCACCTTTGAATATGTGATGCTTGACGGGGTCAACGATAGGCCGGAACATGCTCGCCAGCTGCTGGAGCTGGTGCGGGACGTGCCCTGCAAGTTCAACCTGATCCCGTTCAATCCTTTCCCCAACTCGGGTTATGATCGTTCCAGCAACAACGCGATTCGCATTTTCCGTGAAATTCTGCAAGAACAAGGTTACGTGGTGACCGTGCGCAAGACCCGCGGCGACGATATCGACGCGGCCTGCGGCCAGCTGGCCGGCCAGGTGCAGGACAAGACGCGGCGCCAGGCCAAGTGGACGCAGATCATAGAGGACAGGAAATCATGACGTCATGGCGGGGGAGATTGGCTGGATGGCTGTTGGCATTTGGCGTAATCGCCCCCGCCGCGGCGGATGGCAGCAATCCGTCGGAAGTGGCGAGGATCCGCAGCCAGCTGGCGGTGGAGTACTCCAGGATAGGCAATCTGAAGTCCGCGCTGGACAACGCCAACCAGGCGGTCCAGGCGGATCCCGCCTACATCACCGGCTACCTGAGCCGAGCCTACGTGCTGGGCCTGCTGCAGATGGACGACAAGGCGGAGCAGGACTACCAGCAGGCATTGAAGCTGGATCCGGCCAACCCGCAGGTCAACAATAATTACGGCCTGTTCCTGTGCGAGCATGGACGGCCGCAGGATTCGCTGGCTTTGTTCCAGAAAGCGCTGGCCAACCCGTTGTATGATTCGCCGCAATCGGCGTATCTGAACCTCGGCCGTTGCAGCGCCAAGCTGGGGCGGACCGACCAGGCGAACGACTATTTGCTGAGCGCCTTGCGCGTGGCGCCGAATTACGCGCCCGCCTTGAGCGAACTGGCAGAAATGCAACTGGGCCTGGGCAATGCCAAGTTGGCGGCGTTCTATTTCGAACGGCTGCGCAGCGGCGGCGGAATGAACGGCCTGGGCGCCGCCGAGCTGTGGCTGGGCGCCAGGATCGCCCGCAAAACCGGTAACGCCGCGCTGGAGCGCGCGTGCGGAAATGAACTAAAGAACCGGTTTCCGGACTCTAGGGAAACACAACTGCTGTTGAGTGGAAGCTGAGGATGGAAGAAAAACACGAATATCATGACGCGCCGGGGCACGGCGACATCGGCGCCACCTTGAAAGCCGCTCGCGAGGCGGCCGGTTTGGGCCTGGGGGAGGTAGCGGACAGGCTGAAACTGTCTCTCAGGCAGCTGGAGGCGATAGAGCGCGACGATTTCGACGCGTTGCCAGGCGCCACCTTTGTCCGCGGTTTTGTTCGCAATTACGCCAGGTTTCTGGAGGTGGATCCCGAGCCGCTGATGAAGGCGCTGGAGCAGCATTTCCCGTCTGCGGTCAATGACGTGGCCAATCTGGTCAAGGGCACGGCGGCGCGCGAACAGGCGCCTGAACCGGCGGAAGCCGTCGAGGAGGTTTCCGGGGGCGGAGGCAAGTGGGTGATCCTGCTGTTGCTGGCCGCGGCGGTGGCGGGCGGCGGTTACTGGTATGCCAGCCGCGACAGTTCTCCGGAGAAGCCGGCCGAGCATGCGGCCAACGAACTGGCGCCGATGCTGACCGAGCAGTCGTCCGCGCCGGCCGCCAGCGCGGCAGCCGCTTCCGAGCCGGCCAAGCCGGTTCAGGCCGCTAGGCCGGCCTCCGTTCCGACTGCGGCCGCGGCGAAGCCGGCCGCATCCGCCGCCCAAGCCGCAGCCAAGCCTGTGGCGAGCGCTCCGGCCAAGGCGGCCAAGGCGCAGCCAGCCAGCGCGCCGCAGTCGCAGGGCACGGACAAGGTCAGCGTCAACGTCAAGGACGCGGCCTGGGTATCGGTGCAGGACGCCGACGGCCGCAGGCTGATTTACAAGGTGATGCAGCCGGGCGATCCGGCCGAGGTGACCGGCACCGCGCCGTTCAAGGTGGTGATAGGCAACGCCAGCCAGGTGGAGCTGAGCTACAACGGCAAGCCGGTGGACCTGGCCGACAAGATCAAGGGCACCACCGCCAAGATTCAACTCAAGTGATGCAGGGTAGCGAATGGATAGCGTGAACATCGCGCGCCGCCCCACCCGCCTGGTGCGGGTGGGGCATGTTTTGGTGGGATCGGACGCGCCGGTGATGGTGCAGTCCATGACCAATACCGACACCGCCGACGCGGCGGGCACGGCCGAACAGGTATACCAGCTGGCGCAGGCCGGCTCCGAGGTGGTGCGCATCACCGTCAACTCGCCGGAAGCCGCGGCGCGGGTGGCGGAGATCCGCCAGCGGCTGGACGACCTGGGCTGCGACGTGCCCCTGGTCGGCGATTTCCACTTCAACGGCGATCGGCTGCTGAAGGAGTTCCCGGACTGCGCGCGGGCGCTGGCCAAGTACCGGATCAATCCGGGCAACGTCGGCAAGGGCGCCAAGGGCGACGACAAGTTCGCCTTCATGATCCGCACCGCGATGGAGCACGACAAGGCCGTCCGCATCGGCGTCAACTGGGGCAGCCTGGACCAGGCGCTGCTGGCGCGGATGATGGACGCCAACAACCGCGCAGCCAACCCGCTGCCGCTGCCCAAGCTGATGCAGGAGGCGCTGATCGTGTCGGCGCTGGAGTCGGCGGAGAAAGCGGTGGAAATCGGCCTGTCGCCCGACAACATCATCCTGTCGTGCAAGGTCAGCAATGTGCAGGACCTGATCAGCGTCTACCGCGAGCTCGGCGGTCGCTGCGACTACCCGCTGCACCTGGGCCTGACCGAGGCCGGCATGGGCAGCAAGGGCATCGTCGCCTCCAGCGCCGCGCTGGCCGTGTTGTTGCAGGAAGGCATAGGCGACACCATCCGCATCTCGCTGACGCCGCAGCCGGGCGAGGCGCGCACCAAGGAGGTGGTGGTCGCGCAGGAGTTGCTGCAGACCATGGGCCTGCGCAGCTTCACGCCGCTGGTCACCGCCTGTCCGGGCTGCGGCCGCACCACCAGCACCTTCTTCCAGGAGCTGGCCGATCATATCCAGAGCTATCTGCGCGAGCGGATGCCGGTGTGGCGGCTGCAGTATCCGGGCGTCGAAGACATGAAGGTGGCGGTGATGGGCTGCGTGGTCAACGGTCCGGGCGAGTCCAAGCTGGCCGACATCGGCATTTCGTTGCCTGGCACCGGCGAAGTGCCGGTGGCGCCGGTCTACGTGGACGGCCAGAAGGATGTGACGCTGAAGGGCGATAACATTCCGGCGGAATTCACCGCCATCGTCGACAACTATGTGAAAACGCGTTATGGCGAGGGCGGGGCCAAGCGCCGCGAGGTCGCCAGCCGCACGATTCCGATCCGGCCGGTGAAGGCCTGACGGAAACAGAATCCAGCTGATACAAGAAGATAGCAATGGCTCAGAAATACCAAGCGGTCAAAGGCATGAACGATGTGCTGCCGGCCGAATCCTACCAGTGGGAATACTTTGAAGAGGCGCTGCGCAAGCTGCTGGCCGACTACGGCTACCAGAACATCCGCACCCCCATCGTCGAAGGCACGCCGCTGTTCGTGCGTTCCATCGGCGAAGTGACCGACATCGTCGAGAAGGAAATGTACACCTTCGTCGACAGCCTGAACGGCGACAGCCTGACGCTGCGCCCGGAAGGCACCGCCGGCACGCTGCGCGCGGTGGTCGAGCATAATCTGCTGTACAACGCCACGCCCAAGCTGTGGTACATGGGCCCGATGTACCGCCACGAGCGCCCGCAGAAGGGCCGCTACCGCCAATTCCACCAGGTGGGCGTGGAGGCGCTGGGCCTGGCCGGTCCGGACATCGACGCGGAAATCATCGCGATGACCGCCGACCTCTGGCGCCGCCTTGGCATCAGCCAGTATGTGCGGCTGGAGATCAACTCGCTGGGCAACGCCGAAGAGCGCGCCGCCCACCGCGAGGCGCTGATCGCCTACCTGGAACGCCACGTCGACATCCTGGACGAGGACGGCAAGCGCCGGATGCACACCAACCCGCTGCGCGTGCTGGACACCAAGAACCCGGCCTTGCAGGAAATGGCCAACGCCGCGCCCAAGCTGTCCGACTACCTGGGCGAGGAGTCGCGCGCCCATTACGAGGGCTGGAAGGCGATGATCGCCGCGCTGGGCATCGAGTACATCGAGAATCCGCGCCTGGTGCGCGGCCTCGACTACTACAACCGCTCGGTGTTCGAGTGGGTGACCTCCGAGCTGGGCGCCCAGGGCACCATCTGCGCCGGCGGCCGTTACGACGGCCTGATCGAGCAGCTGGGCGGCAAGGCCGCGTCGGGCATCGGCTTCGGCATGGGCATGGAGCGCGTGCTGCTGTTGCTGCAGGACAAGGGCCTGCTGCCGGCGCAGCGCAGCGTCGACGTGTTTCTGGTCAACCAGGGCGAGGGCGCCGGCCTGTACTCGATGAAACTGGCTCAAACCCTGCGCGCCGCCGGCTATTCGGTGGTGCAGCACCTGGGCGAGGCCAGCTTCAAGTCGCAGATGAAAAAGGCCGACGGCAGCGGCGCGGAATTCGCGCTGATCGTCGGCGAAAACGAAATCCAGGCCGGTCAGGTGGTGGTGAAGGCGCTGCGCGCCGACGTCGCCCAGCAGACCGTGGCGGCCGATGCGGTTCTGGCCACCCTCGCCACTCTGAAAGCTTGATAGGAAGGGGGAACGCGATGGCGTTCGACTTGCAGGAACAGGAACAGATCGATTCTCTGAAGGCATTCTGGCAGCAGTGGGGCAAGCTGATCGGCGGCGCCGTGCTGGCCGTCAGCCTGGGCTACCTGGGCTACAAGGCCTACGGCATGTACCAGCGCGGCCAGTCCGAGAAGGCCGCCGCCGCCTATGAGGCCGTCGACGACGCGGTGGCCGCCAAGGACATCGCCAAGCTGAAATCCGCTGCCCAGCAGCTGCAGGGCGAATACGCCGGCACCCTCTACGCCAGCCGCGCCGCGCTGGTGCTGGCCAAGGCCGCCTTCGACAAGAATGATCCGGCGCTGGCCGCGAGCCAGCTGGAATGGGTGTTGAAGAACGGCAAGGACGAGGAGCTGCAGGCGATCGCCCGCTTGCGCCTGGCCTCGTTGCTGCTGGACCAGAAGAAGTTCGACGGCGCGATCGGCGAACTGAATCAGGCCCACCCGGCCGCGTTCGACGCCGAGTTTCTGGAGCTGAAGGGCGATGTGTTCGTCGCCAAGGGCGACAGCAACGGCGCGCGCGACGCCTACAAGGCCGCGCTGGCCAAGATGCAGGGCGAAAGCCCGAATCGCCAGCTGGTGCAAACCAAGCTCGACGCGCTGGGAGGCTGACCGCATGCGCCGCCATCTGTTGCTTACCGCCCTGACGTCCTCGCTGCTGCTGGCCGGCTGCGCCAGCTGGTTCGAGGGCTCCACCCAGTTCCAGCCGACCCCGCTGGCGGCGATCAAGCCGCTGCAGGCGCTGGACGTCAAATGGACGCTGCAGCAGGCCGCGCCGGCCGCCAGCTTCCTGCCGGTCTACGCCAACGGCAATGTGGTGACCGCCGACGCCGACGGCCGCATCCGCAGCGTGGACGCGCTGTCCGGCCGCGTGCAGTCCGACGTGGCGCTGAAGCGCGGGCTGGCCAGCGGGGTGGCCGTCAGCGGCGACACCGTGCTGGTCGGCAGCCAGGACGCCAAGCTGCTGGCCGTCAATCGCACCAGCGGCAAGATCCTGTGGGAACAGCCGCTGACCAGCCTGATGCTGGAAGCGCCGCAGATCGCCGGCGACATCGTCGTGGTCCGCACCAACGACGCCCGCCTGACCGGCTTCAGCCTGGCCGACGGCAAGCAGCAATGGTCGGTGGTGAACGTGCTGCCGCAGCTGACCGTGCGCAACAACGGCTCGATGCAGGCGGTGGGCAAGGAGGCGGTGATGGTGGGGCAGGCCGGCGGCCGCGTCGACATCGTCAATCCGCTTACCGGCAACACCATCTGGCAGGGCGCGGTGGCCACGCCGCGCGGCGCCACCGAGCTGGAGCGCGTCACCGACGTCACCAGCCGGCCGGCTTTCGACGGCGGCCAAGTGTGCGCGGTGGCCTACCAGGGCCGCGTCGCGTGCTTCGACGCCCGCAGCGGCAGCCTGCAATGGGGGCGCGAAGTGTCCTCCAGCCGCGGCGTGGCGGTGGACGCCCGCAATGTCTACGTGACGGCGGAAGACGGATCGATCTGGGCGTATGATCGCCAGAGCGGCCGCAATGTATGGAAAAACGACGACCTCAAATACCGCGACGTTTCCGGTCCCGCGATGATCGGGCGTTTCGTGCTGGTGGTGGACGGCGAGGGCTATGCCCATCTGCTGTCCAACGAGAGCGGAGGCATCGTCGGACGCAACAAGATCGGCACCACCGGACCGGTCAATCAACCGGTGTCGCTCGGCTCCTCCGCCCTGGTACAGGGACGCGACGGCCGCCTGGCGATGCTGAATCTGGGATAAGCAGTTTTAGATGAAACCTACCGTAGCGCTGGTCGGCCGCCCCAATGTGGGCAAGTCGACCCTTTTCAATCGGCTGACCCGCAGCCGCGACGCCTTGGTCGCCGACCAGCCTGGTCTGACGCGTGACCGCCACTACGGCCAAGGCCGCGTTGGCGAGAAACCGTACCTGGTGGTCGACACCGGCGGCTTCGAGCCGGTGGTGGACGAAGGCATCCTGTTCGAGATGGCCAAGCAGACGCTGCAGGCCGTCGACGAAGCGGATGCCGTGGTCTTCCTGGTGGATGGCCGCGCCGGCCTGACGCCGCAGGACAAGATCATCGCCAACCGCCTGCGCCAGCTGGACCGCCCGGTGTTCCTGGCCGTCAACAAGGCCGAGGGCATGAAGCACGCGATCGCCGGCGCCGAGTTCCACGAACTGGCGCTGGGCGAGCCGCTGGTGATCTCCGCCGCCCACGGCGACGGCGTGCGCGAGCTGATGGAGCTGGTGCTGGAAGGCTTCCCCGACGAAGTCGAGGAAGAGGACAGCCGCCATCCGAAGTTCGCGGTGATCGGCCGTCCCAACGTTGGCAAGTCCACGCTGGTCAACGCCATCCTCGGCGAAGAGCGGGTGATCGCCTTCGATCAGGCCGGAACCACGCGCGACAGCATCTATATTGATTTTGAGCGCGAAGGCCATACCTATACCATCATCGACACCGCCGGCGTGCGCCGCCGCGCCAAGGTCAACGAGATGCTGGAGAAATTCTCCGTCATCAAGACCATGAAGGCGATCGAGGACGCCAACGTCGCGGTGCTGGTGCTGGACGCGCAGCTGGACATCTCCGAGCAGGACGCCACCATCGCCGGTTTCGCGCTGGAAGCGGGCCGCGCCTTGGTGGTGGCGGTCAACAAGTGGGACAATCTCGACGGCGAGCAGAAGGAAAACGTGCGCCGCGAGATCGCCCGCAAGCTGAACTTCCTGGATTTCGCAAAGTTTCATTACATCTCGGCCATCGAGGGCCGCGGTGTGGCAGACTTGTTCAAGTCCATCGACGAAGCCTACCGCGCGGCGATGAGCAAGCTGGCGACGCCGAAGCTCACCCGCGTGCTGCAGGTGGCGCTGGAGCGCCAGCAGCCGCCGCGCTCGGGCCTGATCCGTCCCAAGATGCGCTATGCGCACCAGGGCGGCCAGAACCCGCCGGTGATCGTCGTGCACGGCAATGCGCTGGACAGCATTCCGGCCAGCTATACCCGCTATCTGGAACATACTTTCCGTAAAGTGTTCAAATTGCAGGGTACGCCGCTGAGAGTGCAGTACAAGTCGTCGGAAAACCCGTTCGACAACGACGAAAAGGACAAGCCGCGGGCCAAGCCCAAGCCGATGTCCAAGATGCGGGGCAGGGAAAAGGAAGTTCGCTACGGCAAAAACAGCAAGAAATAGTACGGCGGAATGTTTTCTGCTAAAAATAAGCAGGCCGCCGCGCTGTTTGCTGGACTTAATACAACAATCAACGATTCGGAGAAAAACGAATGAGCTCTAAAGGGCAAATGTTACAAGACCCCTTCCTGAATATCCTGCGCAAGGAACACGTGCCGGTTTCCATTTATCTGGTTAACGGCATCAAGCTGCAAGGTCAGGTTGAATCTTTTGACCAATACGTCGTTCTGCTGAAGAACACGGTCACCCAGATGGTCTACAAGCACGCCATCTCCACCGTGGTTCCGGCCCGCCCGGTCAATATCCCGCACGAGCACCCGGCGCAAAAGCAGGAACAGGCGCAGGACGCCTAAACCGTCCTCGCTTCGCCGATCGGGCCGATTGGCCGCATCTCAGGATGCGGCCTTTCGGCCTTTGTCATTTATCGCCGTACTCACGAATGGTTAGCAAACAGTGTTTGATCGTCCCGACTTAGGCGACCAGGCCATCCTGGTCAGCCTGGATTTTGGTGATGCCGACTACCAGGAAAGCGTCGCGGAATGCGCCGAGCTGGTGCGCGGCAGCAAGGTGGAAATCCTGGGCATGGTGCAGGGCAAGCGCCAGCGCCCGGATGCGGCGCTGTTCGCCGGCAAGGGCAAGGTGGAGGAGATTGCCTCCATGGTGCGCGCCACCGGCGCCAACGTGGTGATCTTCAACCACGCGCTGTCTCCGGGCCAGGAGCGCAATCTGGAGCGCGCGCTGCAATGCCGCGTGATCGACCGCAACAGTCTGATCCTGGACATCTTCGCCCAGCGCGCGCGCAGCCACGAAGGCAAGCTCCAGGTGGAACTGGCCCAGCTGTCGCACTTGTCCACGCGCCTGGTGCGCGGCTGGACCCACCTGGAGCGCCAGAAGGGCGGCGTGGGCTTGCGCGGTCCCGGCGAAACCCAGCTGGAAACCGACCGCCGGCTGCTGGGCATCCGGGTCAAGGCCTTGAAGGACAGGCTGGCCCAGGTGCAGAAGCAGCGCAATACGCAGCGCAGGAGCCGAAATCGGGCCGGCGTCTCCTCGGTGTCCATCGTCGGCTACACCAACGCCGGCAAATCCACGCTGTTCAACGCGCTGACCAAGGCCAACATCTACGCCGCCGACCAGCTGTTCGCCACGCTGGACACCACCAGCCGCAAGCTGTTCCTGAACCACGATTGCTCGGTGGTGCTGTCCGACACGGTCGGCTTCATCCGCGACCTGCCCCACACCCTGGTGGCCGCCTTCCGCGCCACGCTGGAGGAGACGGTGCAGGCCAATCTGCTGCTGCACGTGGTGGATTGCGCCAACGAGACGCGCGACGCGCAGATCGACGAGGTCAACAAGGTGCTGGCCGAGATCGACGCCGACGGTATTCCGCAGCTGATCGTGTGGAACAAGGGCGACTTGCGCGAGCTGCCGCCGGAGATCGAGCGCGACGAAGACGGCGTTGCCGTTGCCGTGCGCGTGTCGGCGCTGAAAGGCGAGGGCCTGGAACTCTTGCGCGAGGCGATTGCCGAACGGGTGCAACCTTTCGCAAACAACCATAAAGAACCATACGAGCATGTCGCAGAATGACCCGAACCGTGGCCGCAACGGCCAGAATGGGCCACCGGACCTCGATGAAGTGTTCCGTGATCTGAACCGAAAACTTTCCCGCCTGCTGGGCGGCAAGCCCAACAACGGCGGCCAGGGCGGCAATCAGGGCAACCGTCCCGGCGCGTCGTTCACCCCGCCGTCGTACAAGGGCGGCGCCGCCGTCGTGGTCGGCGTGCTGGCCGCGCTGTGGCTGGCCAGCGGCTTTTACATCGTCGATGCCCGCGAAGAGGGCGTGGTGCTGCGCCTGGGCAGCTACAACCGGCTGACTGAGCCCGGTTTGCAGTGGCATGCGCCGTATCCGTTCGAGAAGGCGGAGATCGTCAACCTGACCGAACTGCGCAGCGTCGAGGTCGGCTACCGTGGCAGCGCGCAGAACCGCGTGCCGGAAGAGTCGCTGATGCTGACCTCGGATCAGAACATCATCGACGTGCAGCTGTCGGTGCAGTACGACATCAAGGATGCGCGCGCCTTCCTGTTCAACAACGCCGCGCGCGAGCGCGACGGCAAGGACTTGGTCAAGCAGGCCGCCGAAACCGCGATCCGCGAGGTGGTGGGCCGCAACAAGGTGGACTTCGTGCTGAACGAGGGCCGCGCCCAGATCGCCGCCGACGCGCGCAAACTGATCCAGGACGTGCTGGACCGCTACCACGCCGGCATCCGCATCGCCAAGGTCAACATCAACGACGTGCAGCCGCCGCAGGCGGTGCTGGCCGCCTTCGATGACGCGGTGAAGGCCGGACAGGACAAGGACAAGCTGCGCAATGAAGGCATGGCCTACGCCAACGAGGTGGTGCCCAAGGCCAAGGGCATGGCCTCGCGCCTGGTGCAGGAGGCCGAAGGCTACCAGCAGCAGGTGGTCGAGCGCGCCCAGGGCGATGCCGAGCGTTTCAAACAAGTGTTGCCTGAATACAACAAGGCACCCAAGGTCATGCGCGACCGGCTGTACCTGGACATGATGCAGCAGATCATGAACAACAGCAGCAAGGTGCTGGTGGATCAGAAGGGCGGCAACAGCCTGCTGTACCTGCCGTTGGACAAGCTCGCTCAGATGGCGTCTGCCAACGCGCCGGCTCCGGCGCAACCCTCCGCAACCCCGGCTCCGGAGGCTGCGGCCCAGCCGGCTTCGCCGCCGGCGGCGAAGAACGGGCGCGACGCGTCGCGCGGTCGTGATTTCTTTGGAGCGGAGCGATGACTGAAAGACTGATTCCCACCCTGGCGGCGGTGGTCGGCGCGCTGTTCGTCGCCAGCCTGTCGCTGTTTACCGTCGATCAGCGCCAGTACGCGCTGGTTTTCCAGTTCGGCGAAGTCGTGAAGGTGATCTCCGAGCCGGGCATCCAGTTCAAGATTCCGTTGCTGCAGAACGTCCGCTATTTCGACCGCCGCGTGCAGACCATAGACGCCGAGGCGCCTGAGCTGTTCAACACCCGCGAGAAGAAAAACGTGCTGGTGGACAGCTTCGTGAAGTGGCGTGTTGTGGATGTGTCACAGTTCTACAAGAGCGTCGGCTCCGAGGCCGCCGCGGTGGCGCGGCTGAAGCAGACCATCAACGACGGCCTGCGCGCCGAGTTCGGCCAGAAGACCGTCGCGGACGTCATTTCCGGCCAGCGCGACCAGGTGATGGAGACGGTTCGCAAGCGCGCGGACGCGGATGCGCGTAAAATAGGCGTGGAAATTCTCGACGTGCGCTTAAAACGAGTCGATTTTCCGGATAAAATAAGCAGTTCCGTCTACGACCGCATGCAGTCCGAGCGCCGCACCGTGGCCAGCCAGCTGCGCAGCGAGGGCGCGGCCGACGCCGAACGCGTGCGGGCCGAAGCCGACAAGCAGCGCGACGTGATCCTGGCCGAAGCCTACCGCAAGGCGCAGGCGCTGAAGGGCGCGGGCGACGCCAAGGCGGCGGCGATCTATGCCGAGGCCTATGGCAAGAACCCCGAGTTCTACGCCTTCTGGCGCAGCATGGAGGCGTACAAAGAGTCGTTCAAGAACAAGAGCGACGTGATGGTGCTCGACCCAAGCAGCGACTTCTTCAAGTATCTGAAGAATCCGCAGGCGGGGCAGGGCAAGAGCAAGTAGGCGACAATTGATTTTTTGAGAAGACTGGCCGGGGCGACCTGGCCAGTTTGCTGATGACAAGGCGGGTCCTTCCCCGCCTTTTATTCTGTTGAAACGAAATGCGTAATTGGCTGTTACCCGAATACATCGCTGACATCCTGCCGGCCACCGCGCGCCAGGTGGAGTCGGCCAAGGCCGCGATGCTGGAAGGCTTTCGCGTGGCCGGCTACGAACTGGTGCTGCCGCCGCTGATCGAATACATCGACTCGCTGGTGAGCGAAGGCGACGACACGCTGGACCTGAAAACCTTCAAGCTGGACGACCAGCTGTCCGGCCGCCAGCTGGGCCTGCGCGCCGACATCACGCCGCAGGTGGCGCGCATCGACGCCCACCTGCTGGGCGAGCGCACCGGCGTCACCCGCCTGTGTTACGCCGGCAGCGTGGTGCACAGCCGCCCGTCCGGCCTGACCAGCTCGCGCGAGCCGCTGCAGGTGGGCGCCGAGCTGTACGGCTACGCCGGCATCGAGGCCGACCAGGAGATCATCGAGCTGATGCTGGCCACGCTGGAAAAGGCCGGCGTGAAGAAGCTGCGGCTGGATGTCGGCCATATCGCCATTTACCGCGGCCTGGCCGCGGCGGCCGGGCTGTCGCCCGAGGTCAGTCGCGAGCTGTTCGGCCTGCTGCAGAACAAGGACGCCGCCGGCATCGCCGCGCGGGTGGCCGGCGTGGCCGAGCCTTACAAGAGCGCTTTCCTGGCGCTGCCGGAACTGTACGGCCCGGCCGCGGTGCTGGAGAAGGCGCGCACCCGGCTGCCCTCGCTGCCTGAAGTGGAGCTGGGCTTGATGCAGCTGTCCGCCATCGCCCGCGCGATGGAGGGCAGGGTGGAGCTGAGCTTCGACCTGGCCGAGCTGCGCGGCGACTTCTACCACACCGGCCTGATGTTCGCGGCCTACGCGCCCGGCTGGTCCGACGCGATCGCCCGCGGCGGCCGCTACGACAATGTCGGCCGCCGCTTCGGCCGCGCCCGTCCCGCCACCGGCTTCAGCCTGGACCTGCGCGACCTGTTGCGCATCCTGCCGGAGCGAGACCCCAGCCGTGGCATCCGCGTCTCCGCGCGGCATCTGCCGGCGGCCGCCGCGGAAGTGTCGAGGCTGCGCGCCGAAGGCGAGATGGTGGTGGTGGATTATCTGGGCGAATCCGCGGCCGCGCTCAATTGCGACCGAGAGTTGGTTCCCGCTGCCGATGGTTGGCAGCTGGCGCCGTTTCATTGAATTTTTGTTTGAATCTGACTGACGAAGAGGTTTTTTCCAATGTCCAAGAACGTTGTCGTGATTGGCACCCAGTGGGGTGACGAAGGCAAAGGCAAAATCGTTGACTGGCTGACCGACCACGCGCGTGCCGTTGTGCGCTTCCAAGGCGGCCACAACGCCGGCCACACCCTGTGGGTGAATGGCAAGAAAACCGTCGTGCGCCTGGTGCCGTCCGGCATTCTGCGCCCGGATGTGGAGTGCTTCATCGGCAACGGCGTGGTGCTGTCGCCGGAAGCGCTGCTGAAGGAGATCGACGAGCTGGAGGCCGCCGGCGTCAACGCCTCCGCCCGCCTGAAGATCGCCGAAGGCTGCCCGCTGATCCTGCCGTACCACATCGCGCTGGACCAGGCCCGCGAAGCCGCCAAGGGCGACGCCAAGATCGGCACCACCGGCCGCGGCATCGGCCCCTGCTACGAAGACAAGGTGGCCCGCCGCGCGCTGAAGGTGATCGACCTGTTCGATCCGGCCCGCTTCGAGACCAAGCTGAAGGAAAACGTAGACTACTACAACTTCCTGCTGACCAATCTGTTCAAGGCCGAGCCGGTGAGCTATGAAGCGATCCTGGCCGACACCATGAAGATGGCCGAGCGCATCAAGCCGATGGTGGCCGACGTGTCCCGCACCCTGTACGACCTGGACAAGGCCGGCACGCCCATTCTGTTCGAAGGCGCGCAGGGTACGCTGCTGGACATCGACCACGGCACTTACCCGTATGTCACCTCGTCCAACTGCGTGGCCGGCGCCGCCGCGCCGGGCGCCGGCGTGCCGCCGCAAATGCTGAACTACGTGCTGGGCATCGTGAAGGGCTACGCCACCCGCGTCGGCTCCGGTCCGTTCCCGACCGAGCAGGAAAACGAAATCGGCGCCTTCCTGGCCAAGCGCGGCAACGAGTTCGGCTCCGTCACCGGTCGTCCGCGCCGCTGCGGCTGGTTCGACGCCGCCGCGCTGAAGCGCTCGATCCAGATCAACGGCGTGTCCGGCCTGTGCGTGATGAAGCTGGACGTGATGGACGGCCTGGAAGAGATCAAGCTGTGCACCGGCTACATGCTGGATGGCCAGAAGGTCGACATCTTGCCGTTCGGTTCCGATGCCGTCACCAAGTGCGAGCCGGTGTACGAAACCCTGCCGGGCTGGACCGGCACCACCGTCGGCGTCAAGCGCTGGGAAGACCTGCCGGCCAACGCCCAGGCTTACCTGAAGCGCATCGAAGAAGTTTGCGGCGCGCCGGTCGACATCGTGTCCACCGGTCCGGACCGCGAAGAAACCATCGTGCTGCGCCACCCGTTCGGCCTGTAAGCCGAGCGCTGGTTCCCGCTGTTGGAAAGCCCACCGCTTGCGGTGGGCTTTTTGTTTGCCTGCTGGGGCCTGCTCATGAATGGCTTCCGGCGCCGGACGCGGCAAGTCGGCCCCGCGGGGGCGCGGGCACGGCTGTTTTTATGCTTCACGGTGCCGGCGCATTGTCCGCCGGTGTTTGAAAATATGCCGGCAGGCGATGCTGCGGAAGGGTGTTCTACGGGATCAAGCGGCTGTGCGGAGCCCGTCGGGAGGCTCAGTCCAGATGCTGGAGGATATTGATCAGTTGGCCAAGCGGATCGCGGACGAAGAAGCGGCGCACGCCCCAGGACTCCACGGCCGGGCCGTACACGACAGGGATGCCTGCGCCGCGAACCCTGGCCAGCGCCTGCTCCACATCGTCCACTTCCACCGACAGCGCCGGCACAGGGGTGCCGGAGCCGCCTTCGCTGGCGAAGCTGAGCTGCGGCTGCATCGAGGCATCGGATGCGTAGATGCGGATCCAGCCCTGGTCCATCACCATGTCCAGACCCAGCACATTGCGGTAAAAGCGTTCCGCTTCGGCCGGGGAGGCCGTGGCGATATTGGCGACGATGCGCAGCACTTTCATCGGGGGCTCCCGCGGGACGGAGTCGATGATTCAGGATAGCCGGGCAGGCCGCGCTATCGCTCAGCTTTTGCCGTGGCGCGCCGGCTTGTAGCCGTCGTTCAGCGTTTTCAGAAAAGCCAGCATGTCGTCGATGTCGCGCTCGTTGAACATCGGCTTGCCGCCCGCCTTGCCGCCGAATGGCGCCTCCATGTTGACGTTGGCCTGATAGCGCGCCGGCAGATCGTCGAACTTGGCCACTTTGCCGTCCTTGCCTTTCGGATACCACTTTTCCGGACGCGTGTCCCGTTCGGCATAGAAGCGCAGCACCTGGCGCAGATCGTGGAAGCCGCCGTTGTGGAAGAAAACCTTGCGGGTGGCGACGTTGCGCAGGCTGGGGGTGCGGAACAGGCCGCAGTAGTCGGCGCGGTTCTTGAAGTCGGTGCGCGCCGGCCCGCACAGGCCAAGGTCGAAGTAATGGCTGTCGCGGTTGGCGGCGAGCTGAGAATTGCGCGGTGCGCCGACGGCGATATGGCCGTAGTCGCTGAATTGCGGGAAGGCGCCGCCTTCGCTGCGCTGGCTGATGTGGCAGGACGCGCAGTTGCCTTTGCCCGGATCGTTGAAGGCTTTCAGGCCGCGTGCCTCCTGCGCGCTCAGCTTGGCCTGGCCACGCAGGTAGGCGTCGTATTTGCTGTCATAGGGATAGAACTCGCGCGGATTCTGCTGGAACACTTCCAGCGCCAGGGCGGCCTTGTCGAAAGCCTGCGCGGGGCGGCTGAAGATGTCGTCGCCGAACAGGCTCCTGAAGCGCGCGGCGGAAGATGAGCGCCGCAGCTTGCCGACGACTGCTGCCGGCGTGCCGTTGGCCATCTCGTTGGCGGCTAGCAGCGGCATCGCGGCCTGGGCGTGGGCGGAGTCGGCGCGGCCGTCCCAGGTGTAGCCGCCGGTGGGACCGGCATCCTCGCTGTCGTTGCCGTCGTTGTCGTGGAAGTGTTCGCTGAAGGGCGGCACGGTCTGCAAGTAGCGCAAGGACGGCACGGCGCGGGTGCCGGGCTGCTTGCCATCCCGGCCGCCCAGTTGCGCGGGCAGGCCGTTGGGCGGGCCATAGGCATGGTCGGGACTGTGGCAACTGGCGCAGGACATCTTGCCGGAGGCCGACAGCGAGCGGTCGAAGAACAGCTGGCGGCCGAGCGCTTCCAGCTGCTTGGCGCTGACAGGGCGCGGGCCCGGCGCGTAGCTGGCGCCTTGATAAGCTGGTTTGGCGGGCGCGCCGGCCGAGATGAGGCTGGAGCAGGACAGCAGGATGAGCGCGAGGATTCGTTGCATGGTGACGGCGTCGATTGCGGTGGCGGGACTGTACTTCGGCTTCATGACAGAAAGATGAAAATGGAAATACAGCGTCTGTTTATACGGAAAATACTAACAGAATGTAAATGTAATGTAACATGCCGTCGCGATACTTCGCATTTTACCTTAAACAGCAAGGAAATCCGTGATGCAACGTTTAGCCTGTGGGCTGGCGCTGACCGTGATCGGCGCCGCCGTTTTGAGCGCCTGCGGCAGCGCCGGCGGCTCGGCCTCCACCAGCGGGGTGGTGACCGGCAGCTACTTCCGCCATGCCAAAGTCTGCCTCGATCGTAACGGCAACGGCCGCTGCGACAGCACCGAAATCTCGACCTACACCGACGACAACGGCGCGTTCAGCCTCAATGGGCAGGGCGATGTGGTGGTCGAAGTGGGAACCGATGCCGTCCGCTACGATCCCGACGCCAAAACCGCGACGCCGGTGACCGACCCCTTGGTGTTCCGCGCGCCGGCTTCCGCCCCTGGCGTGGTCAGCTCGTTGTCCACGGAAGTGGCCGACCTGATGGACGGCGGCATGGACCTCGCCAGCGCGCGCGGCGCGGTGGCGGCCCGAGTGGGCGTGCCGGCGGATAAGCTGTTGGGTGACCATAACAAGGAAAGCGATCCCGACGTCAAGGCGGCGTTGAAGGCGGCCATCAACCAGAACATCGACGCCATCGCCGGCGCGATGAAGGAGGCGGGCGCAGGTGGCGACGTCAAGGCCAGCCTGCACAAGCGGATGGCGCTGTCCGACATCAAGAACGTGGTGGTGATCTACGCCGAGAACCGCGGCTTCGACAATCTGTACGGCCTGTTCCCCGGCGCCAACGGCGTGCCCGGCGTGAATCCGGCCTCCAAGGGCGGCTACGTCGCGCAGAAGGATTTCGACAACTCGGTTCTGCCGGCGCTGCCGCCCACCTGGGGCGGCCTGACCGCCGCCGGCCAGCCGGTGACGCTGAGCCAGGCGCAGACCATAGGTTTCGCCAACAAACCGTTCCAGATCGACGATCCCAACGGCCTGAACGGCACCGGCGTGGCGGTGCCGCAGTCGGTGGTCACCCGCGACCTGGTCCATCGCTTCTACAATAACCAGATGCAGATCAACGGCGGCGCCAACGACAAGTTCGCCGCCTACTCCGACGCCGGCAGCCTGTCCATGGGGTATTACGACGGCAGCAAGATGGCGATGTGGAAGCTGGCCCAGCAATACACGCTGGCCGACAACTTCTTCATGGGCGCTTTCGGCGGCTCCTTCCTCAACCACCAGTACCTGGTCTGCGCCTGCGCGCCGCAGTATCCGAATGCCGATGCCTCGCCGGCCAAGGGCAGCATCTCGGCGATAGACGTAGACGGCAACGGCAACTTCATCCGCCTGACGCCGGCCGCCAATGCGCCGGCATCGGTGCTGTCCGGCCCGGCCAAGTACCTGAACGACGGCAATCTGACGCCCAAGGACGCGGCCGGCATGTATTACGCGGTCAACACCATGCAGCCGGCGTTCCAGCCCAGCGGCAACGCCCCGGCTTCCGGCGATGCCAGCGGCCTCTACGCCGACCCGGCCAAGGCCAACACCTTGCCGGCCCAGACCCAGGCGACCATCGCCGACAGGCTGGACGCCAAGAAGGTGAGCTGGGCCTGGTATGCCGGCGGCTGGGCGCAGTCCACCGCCGACCGCAGCAAGATCTACAATGGCAGCGTGCCGAATTTCCAGGCCCACCATCAGCCGTTCAACTACTACGCCGGCTTCGATCCTTCCAAGCAGGCGGCCTATCGCGGCCAGCACCTGAAGGATTTCGACCAGGACTTCCTGGGCGCGGCGGCGGCGGGCACGCTGCCGCAGGTGGCGTTCTACAAGCCGCAGGGCAATCTGAACCAGCATGCCGGCTACGCCAGCGTGGCCGATGGCGACGCCCACATCGCCTCGGTGATCGCCAAGCTGCAGCAGAGCCCGCAGTGGAAGAACATGCTGGTGGTGGTCACCTATGACGAGAACGGCGGCTTCTACGATCACGCTGCGGTGCCCAAGGGCGACCGCTGGGGCCCGGGCACCCGCATCCCGGCCATGCTGATCTCGCCGTTCGCCAAGAAAGGCTATGTCGACCACACCCAATACGACACCGCGTCCATCCTGCGCTTCCTGACCCGCCGCTTCGGCCTGCAGCCGTTGCCGGGCGTGACCGCGCGCGACGTCGCGCTGGTGAGGAATGGCGGCAAGCCGATGGGGGACTTCACCTCGGCGTTGACCTTCAACTGAGCCGCTGCGTGCAGGTGATGACAGGCCGCCCTTCCGGGCGGCTTTTTGTTAGCGTTCATGACATCCGGCATGGCGGTCGCCGGCAAGTGGTAAGATAAAAAAACTTTCCCCCACACCTTTCTGTCATGCAGTTGAAAATCGCTCCCGGCATGCTGACGCCGCTCATCGTCGCCACGGCGCTGTTCATGGAAAACATGGACGCCACCGTGATCTCAACCTCGCTGCCGGTGATCGCCCAGGATCTGGGCGTGGACCCGATCTCGCTGAAGCTGGCGTTGACGTCCTATCTGGTCAGCCTGGCGGTGTTCATTCCCATCAGCGGCTGGATGGCTGACCGTTTCGGCGCCCGCCGGATTTTCCGCTCCGCCATCCTGGTGTTCATGCTGGGCTCGCTGTTGTGCGCGGCCACCGGCAGCCTGCACGGCTTCGTGCTGGCGCGCTTCCTGCAGGGCATAGGCGGGGCGATGATGGTGCCGGTGGGGCGCCTGGTGATCCTGCGCACCATAGACAAGGCGGACCTGGTGCGCGCGCTCAGCTACCTGACCGTGCCGGCGCTGCTGGGACCGGTGATAGGCCCGCCCTTGGGCGGCTTCATCAGCACCTATTTCCATTGGCGCTGGATTTTCCTGATCAATATCCCGATCGGCCTCCTGGGGCTGGCGCTGGCCGGACGCTTCATCGCCAACTTGAAGGAGGACGAGGTGCCCAGGCTGGACTGGTGGGGCTTTCTGCTCACCGGCACCGGGCTGTCGATGCTGATGCTGGGCCTGGCCACCGAGGGCAAGCACATGCTGTCGGCCACCGCCTCGATCTGGCTGTCGGCGCTGGGGGCGGCGCTATTGCTGGCCTATCTCCGGCATTACCGCAAGCAGACGCACCCGTTGCTGGATCTGTCGCTGCTGCGCTTGCCCACCTTCAACGCCGGCGTGGTCGGCGGCTTCATGTTCCGCATCGGCATCGGCACCATTCCCTTCCTGTTGCCGCTGATGCTGCAGCTGGGTTTCGGTTTCTCGCCGTTCGAGTCGGGCCTGCTGACTTGCTCCACCGCGATGGGGGCGATGGGCATGAAGACCATCGTCGCCAAGGTGCTGCAACGCTACGGCTTCCGCCGCGTGCTGGTGGTCAACAGCATCCTGGCAGGCTGCTCGGTGGCGGTGTATTCGCTGTTCCAGGCCGATACGCCGCATTGGCTGCTGCTGCTGGTGTTCGTGCTGGGCGGGTGCATGCGCTCGCTGCAGTTCACCAGCCTGAACGCGATCACCTTCGCCGATGTCGACAAGGACAGGCTGAGCCACGCCACCAGCCTGTCCAGCGTGGCGCAGCAGCTGGCCGCGGGTTTCGGCGTGACCGTGGGCGCGTTCGCGTTGCAGAGCGTGGCCTGGCTGCAGGGCCATCAGCAGCTGACCGCCGTCGATTTCGGCCATGCCTTCCTGATCATGGGCGGCCTGACCATGCTGTCCAGCCTGCAGTTCCTGAAGCTGGAGCGGGATGCCGGACGGCAGGTGTCGGCCGGGCATGAGTGATGGCCGCCAGGCGGGGCCGCGTCCCCTGGCGCGCAGCCAGGGGACGTCGGCGCAGGGCTGACGCCTGGCTGGTGAACGCCCAGGCGTCGCGCTCGCCGAACCCCAGCCGGCACTCGCCGGCGGGTCTGGGCCGCTGCCGGTAGGTCAGTGGTCGACTGCTCCTGGCGTGGCGGCGGTGGGGGCGAAGCCCGGTGCCGGCGCGCCGCCTATTACGCCTGGGGTGTTGTCGATGGTGGTTTGTCTCGAATGGCGGGGCGGAGTGCTGTGAAATCCGCGCCTAGGCCAGGGCAACGTTTTCGTCTCCGTGGCTGTGCAGCGGGTTGGCGTTGCTCAGCCGCGGCAGCGAAAAGGTGCTGGCGGCCAGCCCTGCCGCCGCCGCGGCCATCTGGCGATGGGGTGCCGCGCCTGGCAGTCAGGGACAACGGCCGCTGGCCGAGCGGGGCAAGGTATTGCGAGGTTTGACCGGTTGGCAGGCGAGAGGCAGGAGGGCGGTGGCCTGGGGGGGCATCGTCTGGGAGATGGCGGGGCGGCACGGCGCGCGCGCCTGTCGCTGGGTCTGGCTGCGGAAGGCGGTTTGCGGCTAGGACCGAGCTTTACGGAGCGCTGAAAAACGAAAACCCCATTGCCTGAGCAATGGGGTTTCGTCGAATTTGGTGCCCAAGAGAAGACTCGAACTTCCACACCCTTGCGGGCGCTAGGACCTGAACCTAGTGCGTCTACCAATTCCGCCACCTGGGCAAAACTCTAAATTGTATTACTGCTGAAATCTGGAACCGAAGCGCCGGATTTTAAATCTGGTGCCCAGGAGAAGACTCGAACTTCCACACCCTTGCGGGCGCTAGGACCTGAACCTAGTGCGTCTACCAATTCCGCCACCTGGGCAAGCTACTATGCGATGCTACTGATTGTCTGTGTTGGTGCCCAAGAGAAGACTCGAACTTCCACACCCTTGCGGGCGCTAGGACCTGAACCTAGTGCGTCTACCAATTCCGCCACCTGGGCCAACCAGATTTTCATGATGCCAGCTTAGCGACGGGCTTACAATAGTAAGATTGGTGCCCAAGAGAAGACTCGAACTTCCACACCCTTGCGGGCGCTAGGACCTGAACCTAGTGCGTCTACCAATTCCGCCACCTGGGCGTCGCTTTGCGGTATCATTCTGTTGCATCGCTGCAACGAGAAGCGAATTATAGACATAATTCTGAGGGTGTCAATGGCTCAAACCTCAAAAAAGCAAAAAAACTCTTCCCTCCGCGAACAGGATCCGTTCCTCGACAGGGAAAAACTCAAATATTCCAATCCCTTGCCCAGCCGCGAGTTCATCATGCAGATTCTCGCCGAGCAGGGGGTGCCGCTGTTTCCGGACGAATTGGCCCATATGCTGTCGATTCGCCGCGACGAGCATGCCTTCTTTGAACGCCGGCTGCGCGCGATGGAGCGCGACGGCGAAATCATCATCAACCGCAAGGGCGCGGTCTGCGTCGCCCAGAAGTTGGATCTGATCCGCTGCAAGGTGTCCGGCCATCGCGACGGCTACGGTTTCGCCATGCCCGACGAGGGAGAAGGCACCGGCACCGACATCTTCCTCCCCGAACGGGAGATGAAGAAAGTGATGCACGGCGACCGCGTGATGGTGCGGCCGTCCGGCGTCGACCGCCGCGGCAGGCAGGAAGGCAAGATCGTCGAGGTGCTGGAGCACGCGGTGAGTAAGCTGGTCGGCCGCATCCAGCACGAGCGCGGCGTGTGGGTGGTGCGGCCGGAAGACCGCCGCATCAACCACGACATTTTGGTCGAACCGGGCGGCGACGCGGGCGCCAAGGACGGCCAGGTGGTGATGGTGGACATCCTGCAGCAGCCGGATGCCTACCACCAGCCTGTCGGCAGGGTGGCCGAAGTGCTGGGCAACTATGCCGATCCGGGCATGGAGATCGAAATCGCGCTGCGCAAGCACGCGCTGCCGCATCGCTTTCCGGACGATGCCCTGGCCCAGGCCAAGGCGACGCCGAAGAAAGTGCGCAAGAAGGATTGGACCAAGGACCGCGTCGACCTGCGCGATTTGCCGCTGGTGACGATAGACGGCGAGACCGCGCGCGACTTCGACGACGCGGTGTACGCCGAAAAGCTGGGCAAGGGTTACCGTCTGGTGGTGGCGATCGCCGACGTCAGCTTCTACGTGCAGCCGGGCGACGCGCTGGACAAGGAAGCGCTGGACCGCGGCACCTCGGTTTATTTCCCGCGCCGGGTGATCCCGATGCTGCCGGAGGCGCTGTCCAACGGCATCTGTTCGCTGAATCCCGACGTCGAGCGCATGTGCATGGTCTGCGACATGCAGATCAACGCCAAGGGCGAGGTCAAGAAGTATAAGTTCTATCCCGCGGTGATGCAGTCCAAAGCCCGCCTCACCTACAACCAGGTGTGGGACTGGCTGCAGAACGGCACCGATCATCCGATGCTGCCGCATGTGAAGGACTTGTACGCTTTGTTCAAGATCCTGCTGGCCGCGCGCTCCAAGCGCGGCGCCATCGAGTTCGACTCGGTGGAGACGCAGATGATCTTCAACGATCAGGGCAAGATCGAGCGCATCGTCCCCATCGTGCGCAACGACGCGCATCGGCTGATCGAGGAGTGCATGCTGGCGGCCAACGTCTGCTCGGCCGATTTTCTGCAGAAAAACGGCCACAAGGCGCTGTACCGCGTCCATGAAGGGCCGACCGAGGAAAAGCTGGAAAACCTGCGCACCTATCTGCGGCTGGTCGGCCTGACGCTGGGCGGCGGCGACAAGCCCACCGCCAAGGATTACGGCAAGCTGGCGGAGCAGATCCACGGCCGCCCGGACGCGCCGGTGCTGCAGACCATGTTGCTGCGCTCGATGCAGCAGGCGGTCTACACGCCGGACAACAACGGCCATTTCGGCTTGGCTTACGAGGCTTACACCCATTTCACCTCGCCCATCCGCCGCTACCCGGACCTGCTGGTCCATCGCGCGATCAAGGCGGTGCTCAAGGGCGTCAAGTACAAGCCCGGCAAGTGGGCGCAGCTGGGCGTGCATTGCTCGATGACCGAGCGCCGCGCCGACGACGCCAGCCGCGATGTCGAGTCCTGGCTGAAAACCTATTACATGCGCGACAAGGTAGGCGAGGTCTTCCAAGGCAAGATCAGCGCGGTCACCAGCTTCGGCGTGTTCGTGTTGCTGGACGATGTCTACGCCGAGGGCCTGGTGCACATCTCCGAACTGGGCAAGGACTACTTCCATTTCAAGAAGGACGTTCAGGCCATCATCGGCGAGAAGAGCGGCATCCAGTACCGTCTGGGTGATGCGCTGACCGTCAAGGTGATGGGCGCCAATCTGGAAAGCTCCCAGGTCGATTTCGCCCTGGTCAGGGACGAGCCATCCGCCCAGGCGGTGGTGGGAGCGGGAGCGGGAGCGGGAGTGGAGCGGGCTGCGCCAGCCAAGGCGGGACGCCGTCGCCGCGGCAAGGCCGGCGGCGCGGGCGATGCGCGCGCGCAGCCGAGCGAGGCCATTCCAGCTCCTGATGCGGTGAAGGCGGAGCCGGCTATGAGCAAGCCGGCCGGTTTGCCGCCGGCGCCGAAGGGGCGCAGCCACCCGACCAAACCGGTGACCGAGCAAAAGCCTGTCGCCAAGACGCAGACGCGGCAAGTGGCCAAGCCGGCTGAGGTGCGGGAGTCCGCGAAGAAGCCCGACTCAAGGTCCGGCGCCGCGGCGCAAGCGCCTGCCAGCGCGGCCAAGCCTGTCGCTGCCAAGGGGCGGAGCACATCGGCGAAGCCCACGGCCGAGGCAAAGCCGGCGAGCCAGCCCGTGGTCGCTCAGCCTGCGGCCACCAAGCCCGTTCCGGCATCCGGGGACGCGACCGCGCCTGCCGCGGGTACGGCGCGCGGCCGTTCGGCCAGGCGAGGCCGGCAGGACGCGGCTGCGACGCAGGCACCCGAGGCGAAGCAAGCTGCTGCCCGCGGACAAGCGGCCAAGCCACCGGCCGTCGCTCCTCAGGCGGAACCCAAGGCTCGGCCGCAAGCCGCGAGCCGCAAGCGCGGCAGTGCTAAGCGGGGGGCTGACGAAGCCTGATCAGCGCTTATCTATATTAAAAGGTATAAAGCAACCGGCTCGAAGCGCAGATTCGAGCCGGTTTTGTTTGTTTGGCCAGCCTTGCTGAGCATGAGTTCCGGTCCTTCATGCCGAGATGGCGCAATTTCTTTTCCCGTTGTTTCACTAAAAATCAATCACTTGTGACGGAGTGACGAAGAAAGTTCATTTTTTCTCGCAAAAGGTGTTGACGGGTTTGGGGTCGGGGCGTATAGTTCGCCTCCTCAGCTGACGCAGCGAACGAAACAGCGGAAACGAAACGGTTCCGGTGATGACGACGCAGCGATCGGCACTGCTCTTTAACAGAACGAATAACCGATAGGTGTAAGTGCTTGGCGAAAGCCGAATACTTGCACTGCAAGAGATAGGAAATACCAGTTATTTCTTTGAACTTGCGTGCCAGAAATTGCTAAGAGATTGAACTGAAGAGTTTGATCCTGGCTCAGATTGAACGCTGGCGGCATGCTTTACACATGCAAGTCGAACGGTAACAGGGTGCTTGCACCGCTGACGAGTGGCGAACGGGTGAGTAATGCGTCGGAATGTACCGTGTAATGGGGGATAGCTCGGCGAAAGCCGGATTAATACCGCATACGCCCTGAGGGGGAAAGCGGGGGATCGAAAGACCTCGCGTTATACGAGCAGCCGACGTCTGATTAGCTAGTTGGTGAGGTAAGAGCTCACCAAGGCGACGATCAGTAGCGGGTCTGAGAGGATGATCCGCCACACTGGGACTGAGACACGGCCCAGACTCCTACGGGAGGCAGCAGTGGGGAATTTTGGACAATGGGGGCAACCCTGATCCAGCCATGCCGCGTGTCTGAAGAAGGCCTTCGGGTTGTAAAGGACTTTTGTCAGGGAGGAAATCCCGCTGGTTAATACCCGGCGGGGATGACAGTACCTGAAGAATAAGCACCGGCTAACTACGTGCCAGCAGCCGCGGTAATACGTAGGGTGCGAGCGTTAATCGGAATTACTGGGCGTAAAGCGTGCGCAGGCGGTTGTGCAAGTCTGATGTGAAAGCCCCGGGCTTAACCTGGGAACGGCATTGGAGACTGCACAGCTAGAGTGCGTCAGAGGGGGGTAGAATTCCACGTGTAGCAGTGAAATGCGTAGAGATGTGGAGGAATACCGATGGCGAAGGCAGCCCCCTGGGATGACACTGACGCTCATGCACGAAAGCGTGGGGAGCAAACAGGATTAGATACCCTGGTAGTCCACGCCCTAAACGATGTCAACTAGCTGTTGGGGGTTTGAATCCTTGGTAGCGTAGCTAACGCGTGAAGTTGACCGCCTGGGGAGTACGGCCGCAAGGTTAAAACTCAAAGGAATTGACGGGGACCCGCACAAGCGGTGGATGATGTGGATTAATTCGATGCAACGCGAAAAACCTTACCTGCTCTTGACATGTACGGAACTTGCCAGAGATGGCTTGGTGCCCGAAAGGGAGCCGTAACACAGGTGCTGCATGGCTGTCGTCAGCTCGTGTCGTGAGATGTTGGGTTAAGTCCCGCAACGAGCGCAACCCTTGTCATTAGTTGCCATCATTCAGTTGGGCACTCTAATGAGACTGCCGGTGACAAACCGGAGGAAGGTGGGGATGACGTCAAGTCCTCATGGCCCTTATGAGCAGGGCTTCACACGTCATACAATGGTCGGTACAGAGGGTTGCCAAGCCGCGAGGTGGAGCTAATCTCAGAAAACCGATCGTAGTCCGGATCGCACTCTGCAACTCGAGTGCGTGAAGTCGGAATCGCTAGTAATCGCAGATCAGCATGCTGCGGTGAATACGTTCCCGGGTCTTGTACACACCGCCCGTCACACCATGGGAGTGAGTTTCACCAGAAGTGGGTAGGCTAACCGCAAGGAGGCCGCTTACCACGGTGGGATTCATGACTGGGGTGAAGTCGTAACAAGGTAGCCGTAGGGGAACCTGCGGCTGGATCACCTCCTTTCTAGAGACTGGCGATTGCCAAGTACTTACAGCCTATCGGTTATTCAAGTTAAGGGCATTTTCGATGAAAATCTGCGCAGCTCTGCGTTGAAAGCCTCCTCGTGTACTCGATGTACACGTCGTCAGCTTTCGCCTGGATCTGCTTGATTTTGATCGAAAAGGATGTGGTATCAAACGACTACTGGGTTTGTAGCTCAGCTGGTTAGAGCACTGTGTTGATAACGCAGGGGTCGTAGGTTCGAGTCCTACCAGACCCACCAGTATTTTTTGGGTCAGGCAAGGCGCGAAGAAGCGAAGTGTGCTCATGCACATGAGCGACTGAGCAACGCAGCATCACCCAAAAAGAGGGGGATTAGCTCAGTTGGGAGAGCACCTGCTTTGCAAGCAGGGGGTCGTCGGTTCGATCCCGTCATCCTCCACCATACGCCGCAAACAAAATCGAATTGAGAAGTTTGATTTTGTTTGCGTTGTAAAACGCCCGATCTTTAACAAACTGAAGAAGCCGAATATATAAGACGGCGAGATGAAAGCGTAGAGTTAACTCTTTACGCGGACAAATCGTCATCTTGGGTATTTGATTGTATCTAAGGCTGCGTCGCCATATCAAAAGGGGCGGTGCAGTCGTCGCACAAACACGCTCCGTCGTTTTGGTGATTTAGGTTACTGAAATGATAGGGTCAAGCGACTAAGTGCATCTGGTGGATGCCTTGGCGATCACAGGCGATGAAGGACGTGTAAGCCTGCGAAAAGCGCGGGGGAGCTGGCAATAGAGCTTTGATCCCGCGATGTCCGAATGGGGAAACCCCTCCGCAAGGAGATCCCTGACTGAATACATAGGTCAGTGGAGGCGAACCGAGTGAACTGAAACATCTAAGTAACTCGAGGAACAGAAATCAACCGAGATTCCGTAAGTAGTGGCGAGCGAACGCGGAACAGCCTGTACGTGTTATGGATTGTGTTAGTGGAAGGTTATGGAAAGGACCGCCATAGTGGGTGATAGCCCCGTACACGAAAACACATTCCAAGGACTAGGCGTACGAGAAGTAGGGCGGGACACGCGAAATCCTGTCTGAAGATGGGGGGACCATCCTCCAAGGCTAAATACTCGTGATCGACCGATAGTGAACCAGTACCGTGAGGGAAAGGCGAAAAGAACCCCGGGAGGGGAGTGAAATAGAACCTGAAACCGGATGCATACAAACAGTGGGAGCGGACTTGTTCCGTGACTGCGTACCTTTTGTATAATGGGTCAGCGACTTACGTTCAGTAGCAAGCTTAACCGAATAGGGGAGGCGTAGGGAAACCGAGTCCGAATAGGGCGTCTTAGTTGCTGGGCGTAGACCCGAAACCGAGTGATCTATCCATGGCCAGGATGAAGGTGCGGTAACACGCACTGGAGGTCCGAACCCACTAGTGTTGCAAAACTAGGGGATGAGCTGTGGATAGGGGTGAAAGGCTAAACAAACTCGGAGATAGCTGGTTCTCCCCGAAAACTATTTAGGTAGTGCCTCATGTATCACTTCCGGGGGTAAAGCACTGTTATGGCTAGGGGGTCATTGCGATTTACCAAACCATGGCAAACTCTGAATACCGGAAAGTGCGAGCATGGGAGACAGACGGTGGGTGCTAACGTCCATCGTCAAGAGGGAAACAACCCAGACCGCCAGCTAAGGTCCCAAATGATCAGTTAAGTGGTAAACGAAGTGGGAAGGCCTAGACAGCCAGGATGTTGGCTTAGAAGCAGCCATCATTTAAAGAAAGCGTAATAGCTCACTGGTCGAGTCGTCCTGCGCGGAAGATGTAACGGGGCTCAAACTGATAACCGAAGCTGCGGATGGGCACGTAAGTGTCCGTGGTAGGGGAGCGTTCTGTAGGTCTGTGAAGGTGTCTCGTAAGGGATGCTGGAGATATCAGAAGTGCGAATGCTGACATGAGTAGCGATAAAGCGGGTGAAAAGCCCGCTCGCCGAAAGCCCAAGGTTTCCTACGCAACGTTCATCGGCGTAGGGTGAGTCGGCCCCTAAGGCGAGGCTGAAAAGCGTAGTCGATGGGAAACGGGTTAAAATTCCCGTACTTTTGTGTAGTGCGATGTGGGGACGGAGAAGGTTAGGTCATCAGACTGTTGGAATAGTCTGTTTAAGCCGGTAGGCGTGAGGGGTAGGCAAATCCGCCCTTCTTTAACGCCGAGACGTGATGACGAGGGTCTACGGACCTGAAGTGACTGATACCACGCTTCCAGGAAAAGCCACTAAGCTTCAGCTACACAAGAACCGTACCGCAAACCGACACAGGTGGGCAGGATGAGAATTCTAAGGCGCTTGAGAGAACTCAGGAGAAGGAACTCGGCAAATTGATACCGTAACTTCGGGAGAAGGTATGCCTCTTAGAGTGTAGGACTTCGCGTTCGAAGCTTTGAGAGGTCGCAGAGAATCGGTGGCTGCGACTGTTTAACAAAAACACAGCACTGTGCCAACACGAAAGTGGACGTATACGGTGTGACGCCTGCCCGGTGCCGGAAGGTTAAGTGATGGGGTGCAAGCTCTTGATCGAAGCCCCGGTAAACGGCGGCCGTAACTATAACGGTCCTAAGGTAGCGAAATTCCTTGTCGGGTAAGTTCCGACCCGCACGAATGGCGTAACGATGGCCACACTGTCTCCTCCTGAGACTCAGCGAAGTTGAAGTGTTTGTGAAGATGCAATCTCCCCGCTGCTAGACGGAAAGACCCCGTGAACCTTTACTGTAGCTTTGCATTGGACTTTGAACAGACTTGTGTAGGATAGGTGGGAGGCTTTGAAGCCAGGACGCTAGTTCTGGTGGAGCCGTCCTTGAAATACCACCCTGGTGTGTTTGAGGTTCTAACCTTGGTCCGTGATCCGGATTGGGGACAGTGCATGGTAGGCAGTTTGACTGGGGCGGTCTCCTCCCAAAGTGTAACGGAGGAGTTCGAAGGTTACCTAGGTACGGTCGGAAATCGTGCTGATAGTGCAATGGCAAAAGGTAGCTTAACTGCGAGACCGACAAGTCGAGCAGGTGCGAAAGCAGGACATAGTGATCCGGTGGTTCTGAATGGAAGGGCCATCGCTCAACGGATAAAAGGTACTCCGGGGATAACAGGCTGATACCGCCCAAGAGTTCACATCGACGGCGGTGTTTGGCACCTCGATGTCGGCTCATCACATCCTGGGGCTGTAGCCGGTCCCAAGGGTATGGCTGTTCGCCATTTAAAGTGGTACGTGAGCTGGGTTCAAAACGTCGTGAGACAGTTTGGTCCCTATCTGCAGTGGGCGTTGGAAGTTTGACGGGGGCTGCTCCTAGTACGAGAGGACCGGAGTGGACGCACCTCTGGTGTACCGGTTGTGACGCCAGTCGCATTGCCGGGTAGCTAAGTGCGGAAGAGATAACCGCTGAAAGCATCTAAGCGGGAAACTTGCCTGAAGATGAGACTTCCCTGGAGGCTTGACCTCCCTGAAGAGTCGTTCGAGACCAGGACGTTGATAGGTCGGGTGTGGAAGCGCTGTGAGGCGTGAAGCTAACCGATACTAATTGCTCGTGAGGCTTGATCCTATCATTTGAGTGGCTTGGAGAATCCAAGGCGCGAAGATAGCGTGTGTGCGACACGATCAGATACCGAATATTCAGAATCAGAGAGGATCTCTGGTTCAGGCTTCTTGAGTTTGACCAGTTTATGTCTGGTGGCCATAGCGAGGTGGTCCCACGCCTTCCCATCCCGAACAGGACCGTGAAACGCCTTAGCGCCGATGATAGTGTGGCATTCGCCATGTGAAAGTAGGACACCGCCAGACGCCCATACGACAAAGCCCAGCTCTTCGAGCTGGGCTTTGCGCATTCCGGCGCCGGATACTGCGCCGCGCCAACCCTGCCCCGACCGGACCCCGGCGGGGCTTTGCCTTCTCCGGCTTCATGATCCCGCTCTCCAAGAAAGCCTCGCTTCTCGCGGGGTTGGGCATTCAGCATCCGCAACGTATCATGTGGGCTTGGTCGGAGGAGGAGGCAAGATGACAAGACGACTGAAAGCGGGGTTGCTGGGCTATGGCTATGCCGGCGCGACGTTTCATGCCCCCTTATTGAGTGCGACCGCCCGCGTGGATTTGGCTGCCGTGGCGTCCAGCAGGCCGGAGCAGGTTTTGCGGAACTGGCCGCAGGCGAGAGTGCTGCCGGATGCCGAGGCGTTGCTTGCTGAGGGGGAGATCGACTTGGTGGTGATCGCCACGCCGAACGACAGCCACTTCCCATTGGCGCAGGCGGCATTGCGAGCCGGCAAGCACGTGGTGGTCGACAAGCCCTTCGCTCTGGATGCCGCGCAGGCTCGGCAATTGATGGAAGAGGCCGAGCAGGCCGGCCGGCTGTTGTCGGTGTTCCATAACCGGCGCTGGGATGCGGACTTTCTCGCAGTGCGCCAGTTGCTGGATGAAGGGGCGCTGGGTCGGGTCGCGCATTTCGAGTCGCACTTCGACCGCTATCGTCCTCAGGTTCGGCAGCGCTGGCGCGAGTCGTCGGCGCCGGGGGCCGGCTTGTGGTTCGATCTGGGGCCGCATCTGCTGGACCAAACGTTGCAGCTGTTCGGGCTGCCGCAGGCGCTGAGCTTGGAGCTGGCGGAGCTGCGGGATGGGGCGGTTTGCGACGACTGGTTTCATGCGGCGCTGCGCTATCCGGACAAGCGGGTGATCCTGCATGGCAGCGCGCTGGTGGCTGACGCGGGACCGCGCTTCATCATTCACGGCACGCAGGGCAGCTTCAGCAAATACGGACTGGATCCGCAGGAGGATGCGCTTAAGGGAGGCGTGCGCCCAGGGGGAGAAGGCTGGGGCGTGGACCCGCAGCCTGGCCGGCTGTTGCTGGCGGATGCCGGGGAGAAAGTATTTTCCGGACCTGCGGGCGATTACCTCCGCTACTACGCCGGCGTGCGCGACGCCATCCTGCATGGCGGGGCGAACCCTGTGCCGGCCGAGGAGGCATGGCAGGTGATGGCCTTGTTGGAACTGGGCAAGCGCAGCGCGATGCTGCAATGCTGGCAGCCGGTGCCGGACAGCCTGCGCTGACCGGCAAGTCTCAGCTCTTCTTCTTTTTGCCGGCGTCCGCCTGCCGGGTGGCATCGGCCACGTCTTCGGCGCTGACTGCGGCTTTCTGGTCCGGCGCGATTTCGGTCAGCAGCTGCTCCAGCAGTTTGCTGCGCGAACTGATGTGGTGATCGAAGCGCCAGTCTTTCAGCAGATCGATCGCGACATCGAAATAGCGCATGTCTATATCGTACAGCAGGCTCAGGTCGAAGGAGCGGCCCATTTCCAGTGCTGCAGCCAGCTCCTTCAATACCTGCATCTGCTGCGGATCATGCCCTTCCTCGATGAAGCGGCGAATTTTCTTGGCGGCGTTCATAAACGGGTCCTTGCCTGAAGATTGCGGTGTCAAAAAGTGAAAATGCGCATGCAATGATGGTGGGAGAGGCGGTGGCGCGTCAATCTCGCCTTGCGCTGTCGCTGCGAGCGAGATCCGAGTGGAAAACTGGCCTTCCAGGCAGGAATGAATGTTGCGTTGCAGTATCTGCTTCATATTGCCGATGGTCCGCATGCCATCCTGCTTGAAGGGAGTTAGCCATGAAGCAACAGGAAGTCCGCCAGCGCGCGTTCGCGATGCCCTTGACCAGTCCTGCCTTTCCGCCGGGGCCTTATCGTTTCGTCAACCGCGAATACATGATCATCACCTACCGCACCGATCCCGCCGCGATCGAAGCGGTCTTGCCTGAGCCGCTGCAGATGGCGGAGCCGGTGGTCCGGTATGAGTTCATCCGCATGCCGGATTCGACCGGATTTGGCGATTACTCGGAAAGCGGGCAGGTGATTCCCGTGACGTTCCGCGGCGAGCGCGGCAGCTATACCCTGGCGATGTTTCTGGACGATCAGCCGCCGTTGGCAGGCGGGCGCGAGTTGTGGGGCTTCCCGAAAAAGGCGGGCAAGCCCAGGCTGGAGGTGCATCAGGACACCCTGGTGGGAAGCCTGGATTTCGGCCCGGTCCGCATCGCCACCGGCACCATGGGCTACAAGTACGAAGCGCTGGATCGTTCAGCCTTGCTGGCCAGCCTGGCCGAACCCAATTTCCTGCTGAAGATCATCCCGCATGTGGACGGCTCGCCGCGCATCTGCGAGTTGGTGCGCTACCATACCACCGATGTCGCGATCAAAGGCGCGTGGAGCGCGCCGGGGTCGCTGGAGCTGCATCCGCACGCGCTGGCGCCGGTTGCGGCCTTGCCGGTGCTGGAAGTGCTGTCGGCGCGGCATTTCGTCTGCGATCTGACGCTGGATCTGGGAACCGTGGTGTTCGATTACCTGCGGCAATAACGGCGGCTGCGAGAAAAACGGCCCCTTTGGGGCCGTTTCTCATTGCCGGTTCGCGCTTCAGAACCAGAAGTAGCGCCGCAGCGCGGCATCCAGGTTGGCCACGTCCGGCGCGCCGACGCCGGTGGCCTGGTCGTAGCCGCGGTGAGCGTTGTAGCCCCAGTTGTTGCCGGCGGTGATGTCGCGCAGCGGCGCGCCGTGGCGGCCGAAACCTTGATAGCCGTGGCCGGTGGCTACCAGGCCGTACAGCGAGAAATTCAGCAGGCCCAGGCGGCCGCCCAGCGACTGGTTCAGCAGCGCGGTGATGCCGGCCAACTGCGGCGCGACGAAGCTGGTGCCGCCGTTGTTGGTCTGGATCGAGAAGCCGGTCTTGCTGGAGGTGTAGTACACCACGTAGCCGGTTTCCGGGTCGCCGTTCATCGAGATGTCCGGCACGTTGCGGCCCTTGAAGTTGGCGGGCAGGGTGGCGATCACCTGCGGCGGATTCTGGCTGCTGTCCACCAACTGTTGGCCAGCCGGGCTGTTCTGCATGCCTGGCAGCCAGTTCTGGTAGAAGGGGCGGCCGATGAAGCTGCTGACGCCGCCGCCGTCGCCGACCGGGAAGGTGCCGCAGGCCACAGGATCCTTGCCCAGCGCCTTGCACAGCCCGTTCAGATAGTCCCAGCCCCAGGCGCGCTCGGTCGGGATCTTGATCTTCATTTCCTTGCCGTTGGGATGGAAGGTCAGCGTGGTGGGCACGGTGGTGGCGCCGGCGGCGGTGATGAATTGCTGGTTGGCCGGGCTGTCCACCGACAGCACCTTGTTGTACTGCGGCAGCGGCGCGGCGCGGTTCACGTCGTAGGCGCCGGAGTCGCCGGAGGCGGCGAACATGGTCTGGCCTTGCAGCGCGGCCTGCAGGAACAGGTCATGGTAGGTCTGCAGCACATTGGCGCTCTTGCCGTTCACCGGATTCACCGCCTGGCTCTGCTGGTCGAACCATTCCCATTCGCCCCAGCTGACCGACAGCGTGTCGGCGGCATTGGATTCGATGGCCTTGGCGAAAGCGTCGACAAAGCCCTGGGTGGTGTTGGGCGCCTGGTAGACGATGATCTTGGCGTCGGGGGCGATGCCGCCGGACTGTTCGACGTCCAGCGTGGTTTCGCTGGAACCGCCGTCGTCGCTGGGCGCGCCCGGGCCGCCGTCGATGTCGACCACGGTGAGGCGGTTCGGATCGGTGGCCAGGCCGATCGAGCTCCAGTACTGGAAGGCGTCGGATGGCGTGAAGCTGGCCAGGGTGACGATGCCGATGGTGGCGCCCTGGCCGTGGATGCCCTTGTTGTAGAGCGGGGTGATGTTGTAGTGGCGGGCCAGGTCGGTGACGGTCCACTTGCCCGGCGCGTTGCCGTTGGTCACGGCGCTGGCGCTCTTGTCCATGGATGCCTGCAGATGGCTGGGCAGCTGGCGCAGATGCGGGCGGAAATGCGGGCGGCTGTCCAGGCCGATCACAGCCTGCACGTCGCTCAGGTCGATACCTGGCGTGGAGGCGCGCACCGGAGCGGTATAACGCGCGGCGGCGCCTTGGACGACGGACTTGTTCTGGAATACGTGCACTTCGGCGCCGAAGGCTTTCTGCACGGTGGCGGCGGGGCCGCTGACTTGCAGCAGGGTGCTGCCGATGCGCTTGACGCTCAGGCCGGCGGCCTGGAGGCGGGCGGCCACCTTGGCCAGGCTGGCTTCGGTGGGGGCGTAACGGGCGCGGAACTCGGATGGCGTCAGGAACTTATGGTAATTGGGGCTGGACGGGGTGTGCACTTCCTGCAGATAGCGGGCGGCGGCATCGCGGTCGCGCAGGCTCAGCGCGATGGTCACGGTCAGTTTTTGCGCCGGGGCGGCCTGTTCCACCTTGCCCAGATCCTGGACGGAGGCGGCCATCGCGCCGAAGGCGGCGATAGCGGACAGGGCGGCTGCCAGCATTGTCATCTTGAACATATTGTTTGCTCCTTGTGTAGATTCCGGGCCGCGTTTCTGTGGGGCGGCTCCGGTCCGGGTTAAATATCCGGATATCCAATCGGAATAATTGGATTGACCAGTATAGGGAGCCGAAAATGTGACCGGTTGAGCGTTTTTGTAACATTCTGTGTGGACAAGCCATCGGTGTGTCATGGCGAGCCGCTGCTCGACGAGGCGGGATAGCTAGCGTTTGCAACTGAACTGGCGTGGACAAGGCGCCGGATGTCGCGGCAGGCTGGGTAGGGTGCCCGATGCATGCTGGCGGAGCGATTGCGCGTTTGGATTTCGGAAACTACCGATCAGCCTGGCTGGCCGCGGTGAAGTACAATGAAAGAAGCGGCGCGGGCGGGGGAAGCTCGCGATCCGCCGCGGCTGCGAGACGATGTCAGATTGTCCGTGCAGTGCCGACTAAATGAGACACAGGGGGAGCGCTGCGGAGGATGCATGCTGATTGATCGTTTTGGACGGGCCATAGAATACCTGCGACTGTCCGTCACAGACCGCTGTGACCTGCGCTGCAGCTACTGTCTGCCCAAGGGTTTCAAGCATTTCGAAGAGCCGGAAAACTGGCTCACCTTCGACGAAATCGAGCGGGTGGTGGCGGCCTTCGCCAGGCTTGGCACCCGCCGGGTGCGGCTGACCGGCGGCGAGCCGCTGCTGCGGCGCAATCTGCCGCAGCTCGCCGCGCGCTTGTCGGCGCTGCCGGGCCTGGACGACCTGTCGCTGACCACCAATGGCACCCAGCTGAGCAGGCAGGCGGCCGAGCTCCATGCCGCCGGCGTGCGGCGCATCAATCTGAGTCTGGACTCGTTGCGCCGGGACTGTGTTGAAGAGATCACCGGCAGCGACAGCCTGCCCAAGGTGCTGGATGGCCTAATGGCCGCCAAGAAGGCAGGTTTCGCGCCGATCAAAATCAATATGGTGGCGATGCGCGGCGTCAACGAGCAGGACATCGAGGCGATGACCGCCTTCTGCATCGAGCACGGTTTCATCCTGCGCCTGATCGAGGCGATGCCGATGGGGGACACCGGCCGCTCCGCGCATTACCTGGATCTGCAACCGGTGCTGCGGCGCCTGTGCGCGCAGTTCGATCTGGTCGAGCAAGCCAGAACGCTGGGCGGCGGCCCGGCCCGTTACTGGAGCAGCCGCGACGGCGGCTTCTCGCTGGGGGTGATCACGCCCATCTCGCAGCATTTCTGCGCCACCTGCAACCGGGTGCGGCTGTCGGTGGACGGCACGCTGTACATGTGCCTGGGACAGGAGGAGAAGATGGAGCTGCGTCCTCTGCTGCGCGCCGGCATCGACGACGCCGGCCTGGAGGCGGCGCTGCGCGAGGCGATAGAGCTGAAGCCGGAGCGGCACGAGTTCCGCGAGCAGCCGCAGAAACTGGTCCGCTTCATGTCCATGACCGGCGGCTGAGAGCCTGCCACGGTTTTGCCGCCACGGGTCCGCGGCCAGGCAGGCGTCCGGTTGACGGCGTTGATGCCGATGACCGGCGTTAACGCTCCAGGATCGCCCGCCGATGCCGCCGGAACACCCATTTTTCCCACATCAGGTGGGTATCCTGATCGAAGCTGCCGTGAATGTCGGCGCTCAGCAGATGCGCTTTGCCGCCCTGTGGGCGGCATTCCAGCACGCGGCCGTACAGGCACAGGCTGAGCGCCGAATCCGGATTCGGATACAGCGACAGCAACAACGGCTGACCCGGCGCCCAGGCCTGGCTGTCCTGCCAAGCGATCGCGTTCAGGCCCAGCCGGCATGGCGTGCAGGGCGGCCGCTCCGGGTGGCGCTCCAGCAGCGACACTTCCAGCGCCAGGTCCAGCTTGGCCTCCAGCCTCAGCAAAACCGGATTGCTGTCATCCGGCGTTTCGCCGGGCGCGGCCAGCACGCGCAACGCCAGGCGGGTTTCCCGCTGCAGCCGGGGCGAATAATCGCCTTCCAGCGCCTGAGCGAGAAAAGGCAGTTCGGCGTCGAAGCTGACGGTGTCGAGCTCCAGCAGTCCGGGCGTTTGCTTGTCGGCCATGGTCGTCGCTCAGTGGAATAGGCGCAGGATGGTATCGAGGCCGCCGTGTTCGATCGCGATGTCGGCTTCGGCGCTGACGCGGGGTTTGGCATGGTAGGCGACGCCGATGCCGGCTTCGCGCAGCATGGGCAGGTCGTTGGCGCCGTCGCCGACGGCGATCACCTGGCCGGGATTCAGCTCCAGCGCGTCGCGGGTGGCGATCAGCAGCCGCTTCTTGGCCTCCGCGTCCACGATGTCGCCCTGCAGGCGGCCGGTCAGCTTGCCGTCGATGATTTCCAACTGGTTGGCGTAGGCGTAATCCAGGCCGTAGTCGGCCTTCAGCCGCTCTGTGAAGTAGGTGAAGCCGCCGGAAACCAGCAGGGTCTTGATGCCGAAACGCTTGCAGGCGTCCAGCAGCCGCTCGGCGCCGGGATTCAGCCTCAAGCGCTCTTCGTAAACCTGACGCAGCGCCGATTCATCCAGGCCTTTCAGCAGCGCCACCCGTTCGCGCAGGGCGGCGGCGAAGTCCAGCTCGCCCCGCATCGCTCGTTCGGTGATCTCGGCCACCTGGGGCTTGATGCCCTTGATGTCGGCGATCTCGTCTATGCACTCGATATTGATCAGCGTGGAGTCCATGTCGGAAACCAGCAGGCCGAAATCGGCGAATGCCAGGCTGCTGTCGACGTAGGCGGCATCGTAGCCGTGCGCGCGGCAGCGCTCCAGGACCGATGCGCCATGGGCCGGGTTGGCGCCGCGCATCCGCACGACATCGATGTGCGGATGGTCCAGATGCGGCGCCTCGGCCAGGAGGGCGATATCGGTGATGTGTTGAGGGTCAGGCTGCGGGGCGAGTACGACCAGGGTTTTCAGAGTGCTCATTGTGCGATAGGCGTCAGGACGGTTGCTTTCATTATGCCACGTCTTGCGCCGGCTGCCGCCCCGCTGGCGGCCTGGACTCAGCCCGCTTGGGAGCAGGCCGCGCAGCGGCCGGCGAACCAGCGCTTGAGCAGCGCGTCCACGGACAGCAGGCCGGGGCCGAAGGACAGCAGCACCAGCAGTTGCGCGCCCCAGAAATAGTGGAACTGGCGCGTGGCGTCGGTCAAGGCGGGGTAGCTGATCACTGCCACCGCGTTGAGGATGAACAGGCCGGCGGCGGCGAAGCGTCCGCCCAGGCCCAGCGCCAGCAGCGCGGACAGGCCCAGTTCGCCGCAGGTCGCCATCACCGCGGCCACCGCGGGCGGCAACAAGGGAACGTGGTATTCGTCGGTGAACAGCGCCAGGGTGATGTCCCAGTCGTCTATCTTGGTCAGGCCGGAGCGGAAGAAGACATCCAGCAGCCATAGCCGGAGCAAGAGCAGGACCAGCGGTTGCAGCCAGTCCGCGCAGCGGATCAGCAGTTGGTAGGCGGAGACCGCCGGTTTGGCGAGGGCATTCATTCGGTATCACCTTGTCGGATGTGCAGGGAGGCCAGCAGCGGAGGCTGGAACAGGCCCAGCAGCGCGGATTGCAGGTCGAAACCGGCATCGCGCGCCTGGGCCGCTTCGGTGGCGTCGGCCAGCGCGGCGCCGTCGAACAGCGCGGCGTAGAAGGCGTGGCGCGCGTCGTCCAGCGGCTGGGTTTTCACTTCGCCGCGCTCGCGGTAGACCAGCGCGTTCTCCGGCGGCAAGGCCAGCAGGCCTTCCAGCGCGCCGCGCTCGCGGTGGGCGCGCCAGATGCTGAGCGCCGGGCTGTCGGCGCGGCACAGCGCGACGTCGGGCAGCGCTTGGAACGCCAGCGCTCCCCACTGCTCGGGCGCGATGGCGGCCAGCGCCGAGACGCCCAGCGGCTCGGCATCGGGGGCGTAATAGCTGCGGTGGACCGCCCACTCCAGCCGCGCGACGTCGGGGAGGTAAGGCAGTTCGCGGCAGTGCTCAAAGCCGGCGATGAAGTCGGCGAAGCCGGCGCCGTAACGGTGCAGATTGCCGCTGTCGGACGCGTGGGTCTTCACGTATTCGCGCGCCAGCGCGGTGAAGAAGTCCTCGCCCACCAGCTCCCGGCAGACCGGGTGGCTGTGCGCCAGCGTGTCGATCAGGCCGACGCGGTAGTTGTTGCGGTAGACCGCCAGTCCGGCCGGGTTCACGCCCAGCGCGGCGGCGGCGGATGCCTGCGCCGGATCGGCTATCGCTTCCAGCAGCGCGTGTTGCCAGTCATGACCGTTCATCGGCTCCCCCCAGTATCGCCTGCGCCTTGGCGGCCTCCGCTTGCAGCGTGGCCAGCGGCGGGATGTCGAGATCCCATTCGATCAGCGTCGGACGCGGGCCGATGCGGCGGATCACCTCGCGGTAGAAGCGCCAGACTTCGTCATGCACCGCCTGGCTGTGGGTATCCACCAGCATGCCTTCGCGTTCGCTGTAGCCGGCCAGGTGGATCTCGCCGATCGCGTCCGGCGGCAGGGCGGCCAGCACGGCGTCGGTGTCGGTGCCCAGATTGATTCGGTTGACGTACAGATTGTTGACGTCGAGCAAAACGCCGCAGCCGGTGATGCGGACCAGCTCGGCCAGGAACTCGCCCTCGTTCATCTCGTTGTCGGGGAATTCGACGTAGCTGGACAGGTTTTCCAGCAGGATGGTCCGGCCAAGGGCGTCCTGGGTTTCGGACACATGGCCGGCCACCGTGTCCAGCGCGGCGCGGGTGTACGGTATCGGCAGCAGATCGTTGACGTAGCGATGCGGCGAATGGTTGAACGACAGGTGCTCGGATACCGCGGCGGGACAGGTTTCGTCCACCAGCCGCCTAAGCGACGCCAGATGCCCGCGGTCCGGACGGGCGGCCGAACCCAGGCCCAGGCCGACGCCGTGCAGCGACAGCGGCCAGCATTCCGCCACGCGGCGCAGCATGGCCAGCGGCGTGCCGCCGTCGAAGAAATTCTCGCTGTGCACTTCCACCCAGCCCAGCTCGGGGCGGGCATCCAGGGCTTCTCGATAGTGCGGCGCGCGCAGGCCTATGCCGCAAACGCCGGGAAGAGTGGTCAGGGACATGCTGGTGTTCCGGGGAGAGGACGGCCCGCCGGGGCGCGGGCCGCCATGGGTGGGATTACTTCGCGCTGAGCTTGCCGCCCATCTTTTCGCAGCTGCCCTTGGCCACGTATTTCCAGTCGCCCGGATCCTTGTCCACCTTGGCCTGGCCGGCGCAGGAGTGGGTGCCGGTGGCGGAGGCGCAGTCGTTCTTGCCCGCCTGTGCGATGCCGTAGCATTTTTCCTTGTCGGCGGCGACAGCCGGCGCGGCGCTCAGCGCGCCCATGGCGATGACGGCGCCCAGAGCGGATGCGATCAGTGCTTTGTTTTGCTTCATGTGTGACTCCTTGCTTGGGTATGCGCCGGACAACCCTTGTCGTCCGGCCGGGGTATGGTAATCAATGCGGTTGGAATTGCCAGCCGGATAAATCACATCGGTTTGGTTTGACCGCCCATCTGCTGGCAAGTGCCGGCGGGCACCAGTTTGAAGTCGGCCGGGTCGTTGTCCATCTTGGACTGCCCGGCGCAGGCGTGGGCATCGGTTTTACAATCGTTCTGGCCGGCTTTGGCGACGCCGAAGCACTGGTCCTTGTCCGCGGCGGCGGCGGGGGCGCTGGCCAGCACGCCGAGGGCGATCACCGCGCCGAGCGCGGAGGCGATCAGAGTCTTGTTGCGATTCATGGCTTTTCTCCTGGGTAGTTCGTTTTTTGTCGATGGCGACGGATGCCTGGGTCCTGATGGCGTCTGGGCATCTGCGCACAATCATTGAGTCGCGGTGCCTTTTCGTTTCTTACGCGAATATTCAAAAAAATTACGCGGGCCAGGATCGCCGCGCCGGACAGGCGCCGCCCACCCTTCGGCGCGGATGTTTTCGTCGTTATAGCGTGCGTTTCCCTGATGGCATAGAACGGCGCCGCAGAATGGGAGCAGAGTGAAATCGCGGCGGGGCCAGGTTTCGGCACGTGGCGCCATGAAAAAAGCGGGGCGTTGGCGGCGCGGAGACGAAGATGCCCGGGCATGCCGGGCATCGGGCGCACGCCGTTGGACACCGGCATGCGGGCAGACAGGCGCGTTGCGGCGCTCAGCGGATGTCGACCACCTTGTGGGTCTGCACCGACAGCCGCCATTGCGGATGCGCCATGCAGTAGGCGATGGCGGCGCGGGTGTTGGCCGCCAGCTCGGGGCCGTCCATCGGCTGCAGGTAGAAGGTGCCGAAGTCCAGATCGGCCACGGTTTCCGGCATCTGGGCAGCCTGCGGGTAGACCAGCTTCAGTTCGTCTCCGGCGCGTTGCTTCAATTCTGCCCCCGCCTTGGGGCTGACGCAGATCCAGTCCAGCCCGGCCGGCGCGGCGACGGTGCCGTTGGTCTCGACGGCGATTTCGAAGCCTTGGGCGTGCAGCGCGCCGATCAGCTCCGCGTCCAGCTGCAGCAGCGGCTCGCCGCCGGTGCAGACCACGTAGGGCGAGCCGCCGGCATCCTTCGGCCACTCGGCGGCGATGCGCGCGGCCAGCGCCGCCGCGCCGTCGAACTTGCCGCCGTCGGGTCCGGCGCCGACGAAGTCGGTGTCGCAAAATTGGCAGACCGCCTTGGCGCGGTCCTCCTCGCGGCCCGACCACAGATTGCAGCCGGCGAAGCGGCAGAACACCGCCGCGCGGCCGGCCTGACGGCCTTCGCCTTGCAGCGTGTAGAAGATTTCCTTGACGGTATAGGTAGTCACGACATTTTCTCGCAATCGAGGGCGGCGGTCACAGCAGCGGCCAGCGCATGTCCTGGCGGAAATGCAGCGACACGCCGGCGTCGTCGCTTTCCATCAGGTCTATCCGGGACAATTCCGGCACCAGCGGCGACAGCTGGGCGTGGATCCATTCCGCCACCGCGGCGCTGTCGGCGCCGCGAACGCCGGCCAGCTTGTCCAGCGGATTGTGGTCCAACTGGCGGTAGATGGGCTTGAAGCGGTCCTTGACGTCGCCGAAGTCCAGCAGCCAGCCCATGGTGCGGTCTATGCCGCCGGACAACATCAGCCGCACCAGGTAGCTGTGGCCGGTGTAATTGCCGTCGGCGTCGAAAGGGATTGCGCTTTCGAAGCGTTGCTCCTTCCAGATGCGGAAGGTCTTGCCGTCGAACTGGCTGCCGGCGCTGTGCGTTTCGCGCACCTCTACCCAGGCGAGGCCGGGCACGGCATCGCTCAGCTGCTGGTGCAGCCATTGGGCCAGCACCTCGCTGGTCGGATTGTCCAGCCCGGCGATGTCGTTCAGGTAGTGATGGTTGAGCCGTCGATGCAGCGGCGCCCAGGCGCGCGCCAATTCGCGCTGGCCGCACTGGGCGGCGTCGGCGACGATGCGCACGCCGAAGCCGTGGCCGTGCAGGCGGCCGCACTTATGGCCGGGCGGCACGTGGGGCAGGTGATGGGCGGCCTCGAAAGACGAGGCGATCCAGCTGAGCGCGCGCGGGCCGTCCAGCATCACGCCGCGGTCCGGCGCGCCGCGCAACTGGATGGCGGCCGGATGGGGCAGGGCGTCGGCAACGTGCCGGGCCAGCGAGAGATCGTCGCAGGCGGCCAGCGCGGCATTCAGGTCGGTGTAATCCAGCGGCGCCACGGCGGCCTGGACGGCGGCTTGCAGCGCCGCCTGGTCGGCGTATTGGACCTCGCTGCGCACGCTCAGGCGGAAACTGTGGCCATGAGGGCGCGCGGCCTTGCCGTGGTCGGCCGGCAACCGCCGCGCCGCTTCGAAGCCGGCGCCGGCTATCAGGTAACAGGCGTGCATCTCAGAGTCCTTGCGCTTCGGCCTGGCAGCGTTCCACCAGCGGGTCCGGCACGCCTGCCTCGGCGAAACCCTTGGCGCGCAGCTCGCACGACGCGCAATGGCCGCAGGGCGGCACCTCGCCGTTGTAACAGGTGTGACTCCAGGCCAGGGCCTCCAGCGCGCCAACCTGTTGCGCCAGGGTCACAGTTTCGGCCTTGGACAGGTACATCAGCGGCGTGTGCAGCTCTACCCGGCTATCCATGCCCAGCCGCAGCGCCACTTCCAGCGCCTTCAGCGTGTTCTCGCGGCAATCGGGATAGCCGGAGTAGTCGGTCTGGGCGACGCCGGTCACCAGGTGGCGCGCGCCGCGGGTATAGGCGAAGGCGGCGGCGAAGGTGAGGAAGACCAGATTGCGCCCGGGGACGAAGGTGTTAGGCAGGGCGTCGTCGTCGCGGACGCCTTCTTCCGGGGCGATGCTGGCATCGGTCAGCGCGTTGCCGCCGATGGCGGCGAAGGTGTCGATCGGCAGCACGGTCTGGCGCACGCCGGCGAGTGCGGCGATCTTGCGCGCGCAGTCCAGCTCCACGCGGTGGCGTTGGCCGTAATCGAAGGTGACGGCTTCAACCTTGCCGGCGCCGAAACGGCGCAGCGCCCAGTAGAGGCAGGTGGTCGAGTCCTGGCCGCCCGAGAGCACCACCAGGGCTTTTTCATCAGATGCTTGGTTCATGTTCCGTCGAAAAACAGTCGAGGGGTTTGTGACGGCGCGCCGGGATCGGTCTCACCCGCCGCGCAAACCGATGATTTTAACCCACTATAGACCTGGCGGGGGAGGTAGGCTGTTTGTGGTTAAAATATGACATGTGGAAAATTCGAGACAGGGCGATTTTTTTGATTGCGATCATGACAAGTTCATGCAATTAATGATCTGCGCATGATGATTGTGCGTTTTATAACTTTTCGTGATGTGCAAAGCATCCAGACAACAAAGGGAAAACAATGGACAAGAGATTACCCATCGCGGCGGCGGCCCTGCTGCTCGCCTCATCCGCATTCGCCGGCGACCTGCAAGTCAGCCTGGGCCAGCCCACGGTCAGCGCTTCGCAGGACGTGGACGTGACCGTCACCTATCGCAACACCGGCAAGGAAACGCTGCATGTCTACCGCTGGTACCTGCCGGGCAAAGAGCTGCAGGAACAGTTCCTGGCGGTGAACGTGAACGGCAAGCAGGCTGAATACCTGGGGCCGCGTTACAAGAGGGTGGTGCCTTCGCTGCGCGACACGGTTTCACTGGCGCCGGGCGCCACGCTGAACGCCAAGGTGAGGGTGTCCGATTATTACGACCTGTCGAAGGGCGGCCAGCTGAGCGTGCGCTTCGAGAGCAGCAGCAACAAGGTGCTGAACCACAGCCTGCCGGCCGGCGTCAGCGCCAAGTCGGCGGGAACGACCCCGCCGGCGGACGAAGCGATCACGTCGAACGCGGTCAGCGGCTACAGCAGCGGCAAGATCAGCCCGTTGCTGCAGCGTTCGCAGACGGCGAAGCTGGAGTGGCAGGCGCTGGCCCGCACCGCGGTCAGCGGCGTGACCTATGCCGGCAACTGCTCGGTCACCCAGCAGAACCAGTCCAAGGATGGCGTCACCGCCGCCAGCGCGATGGCCGACGAGACCAATGCTTATCTGAATGGCACGCCGTCCGGCACCCAGCGCTACACCACCTGGTTCGGCAAGTACAGCCAGGCCAACTGGACGACCGCCAAGTCGCATTACGTGAAGATCAAGGACGCGCTGGATACCAAGCCGATCAAGCTGGATTGCAGTTGCACCGATGGCGGCACCTATGCCTACGTCTATCCGTCCCAGCCCTACACCATCTATCTGTGCGGCGCTTTCTGGACGGCTCCGACCAAGGGCACCGACTCCAAGGGCGGCACGCTGGTGCATGAGCTCTCCCACTTCACCGTGGTGGCGGGCACCGACGACCACGTCTACGGCCAGGCCGGCGCCAAGAACCTGGCGAAGACCAATCCGACCCAGGCGCTGAACAACGCGGACAACCACGAATATTTCGCCGAGAACACGCCTTACCAGCCCTGAGCCGGCAAGGAGGATCCGTCTCCAACCCGCCCGCCTCGGCCGGCGGGTTTTTCATGGCGGGTCGTCATGCGGCCGCCATGATGGGCGGGCACGGGTAATGAGGTGGAATACCGACCGGGCGCGTCTTATTATGGAATGGCCCGAAGCATGGGATGGGAGGGCCGAGGCCGCAGAGGAGGCTGGCGGCCCTGATGTTCCGGGTTTGGGGCAACCCGCAATGGCTTGGGGATCCGATGTCGTCGACGACCATCTTGTTGGTAGAGGATAGCGCCACTAACCGCTATTTCATCGAGCAATTCATCCAGGAGCTCGGCTATCGCTGCGCGTCGGCGACGAACGGCGTGGAGGCGGTGGAGTATTGCCGGAACCAGGTGCCGGACTTGGTGCTGATGGACATCATCATGCCGGAGATGGACGGCTTGCAAGCCACCACCGAACTGCGCAGGCTGTTCGGCGAGCATTGGGTGCCCATCATCTTTTTGACCAGCCTGAACGAGCTGGAGAGCGTGGTGTCGGGCCTAAAGGCCGGCGGCGACGACTACCTGGCCAAGCCTGTCAGCTTCGACCTGCTGTCCGCCAAGATCCATGTCTTCCTGCGCATCGCGCAGATGCAGAACCAGATCAACCAGGATGCGATCCGGCTGGAGAAGTATTACCAGGAAAACGAGTTCGAACAGCAGCTGGCGCTGGAGCTGATCGAGCGGCTGGTCCGGCTGCGCACCTCGCGGCCGGGCCATGTCTGGCAATATCTGAATCCCGCAGCAGGCTTCAATGGAGACCTGATCATCATCTGCCAGCCGCCGGGAGGCGGCGAGCACATCATGCTGGCCGATTGCACCGGCCATGGGTTGACGGCCGCGATCAGCGCGCTGCCGGCGATAGACTGCTTTCACGAAATGACGGAGGCCGGCTGCGACATGGCCGCCATCGCGCGCGGGGTCAACCAGAAACTGCACAAGCTATTGCCGGGCGGCCGATTCGTCGCCGCGGCGCTGATCGCGATCGACGCCGACGGGCGCCATGCGCGGGTCTGGAACGGCGGCGTGCCCTGCGTGCTGCTGTTCAACGAGAAGGGCGAGGTCGAGGCGCGCTGCAAGTCGGCTCACCCGCCGTTGGGCGTGCTGCCGGCCGAAGCTTTCGACGACAGCATGCAGACCCTGGCCTGGCTGCCGGAGCAGGCGCTGGTGGTCAGTTCGGACGGCATCACCGAGGCCAAGGACAGCCAGGGGGCGATGTTCGGCCTGGTCGGCGTGGAGGCGGCGGTCCGTCGCGGCTGGCCGGACCGGATCGGGGAGGCGGTGCTGGCGGCGGCCAAGGCGCACATGCAGGGCGGCGCGGCCAGCGATGACGTCTCGCTGCTGGTGGTCCGCCATCCTGGGGGCGGCGCCTCGGCTGGGTGAGGCTGGTGTTGGAACCTGTCCAAAGTCTTTTTGCGGCAGCGGTCATTCTATGCCGGATGCCAGGCGCGGAAAACGGCACGCCGCAGTGCCATTCACTGCAAGGGCCGTTTGACAAAGCCATGCGCCGACAGAAAACGGCCCCAACGGGGCCGTTCAGCCAGCAAACCATCTGCCGCGTTGTCAGGCTGGGCCTTGGATAGCCAAGGCCTTGCATCTGGCTTGCAGGCTGAAGTGCGCTGCTCGCAAAAAGACTTTGGACAGGCTATCAGACCGCGCACACGCGGCCGCGGCCGGTGCGCTTGGCAAGATACAGCTGGTCGTCGGCCAGCCTAAGCAGCCTTTCGCTGTCCGCGCCGGTTTCGGGTTCGATCACGGCCACGCCCTGGCTCAGCGTGACGCAGGCATCGACATTCGATGCCGGATGCTCGATCTGCAGCGCCCTCACCGCCGCGTCTATCTTGATCGCCACGGTCACGGCGCCGGCCAGCGTGGTTTCCGGCAGCAGGCATACGAACTCCTCGCCGCCGTAGCGCGCGGCCAGGTCGTAAGGGCGGCGCATTTGCGATTGGATCGCCGTCGCCACCTGCCGCAGGCATTCGTCGCCGGCGTGGTGGCCGCAGTTGTCATTGTATTTCTTGAACAGGTCCACGTCGGACAGAATCAGCGCCAGCGTGCTGCGATTGCGCTGGCAATGCCGCCAGGCCCGTTCCAGGCGCTCGTCGAAATTCCTGCGGTTGGCGATGCCGGTCAAGCCGTCGTGATAGGCCAGCACGCGCAATTGGTCCGCCTGGAATTTCAGCGTGAGGTGCGCGTTGACGCGGTTGAGCAAGGTGATGGGGGTGACAGGCTTGCTGACGAAGTCGGCGGCGCCGGCTTCCCAGCAGGCAAGCTCTTGCTGCGGGTTTTGCAGGCCGGTGACGAAGATCACCGGGATGTCCTGGGTCGCTGGGTCCTGTTTCAGGCGGCGGCAGACGTCCATGCCGTTGAGGCCGGGCATTTCAACATCCAGCAGCAACATGTCCGGCGGCGTCGTCCGGCAGAATTCCAGCGCCTGTTCGCCGCCGGTGGCCATGAAGACGTCGTGCCGCTCGCGCAGGATCTGGTGCGCGACCACGATGTTGGCCGGCTGATCGTCGACGACCAGTATCCGGCCGCGCCGGCCGGCTGTTGGCCTGGCCAGGTCGGGAGTGTCTTGGTTCATGACTGTGGCGCTTTCTGTTGCTGCATGTCCTCGCACAGGCGGACGGCAGCCGCGAAATTCATCTGCATGATCGCCTCGTTGAGCCGGTCGAATTCGCCTGGCCGATAGCGGCCGTAGCGTTCCCGCAGCGAGGAGAACAGCTGTACGGCTTCGACATTGGCCTCGCGCAGCAACTGCGTCAATCTGGCGAGTTCGTCCCCCAGCCCGGGAAGCGGATCCTGGCCATCCGCGCCATGCGGCAGGGCGCGGGACGCGCCCGCCAGCTCCCCTGCGAGGCGTCTGGCAGCCTGCTCGGCCTCCCGGGCCGCCCGCTCCAGGACCGCATAGCTGGGCGGCCAGTCCTGTTCGGTCGCGCGCAGCTTTTTTTCCTCGAGCGCCGCCGTCGCCGCCAGCGCTTCGGCGCCGATGGTGGCTGCCAGTCCTTTCAGTGTATGCAGGAACTGTATGCCTTGCTGGCGTTGCCGGAAGTCGTGCGCGCGCTGAAGTCCGTCCAGCAGCGCGCGGCTTTCCTCGCAGAAACTGAGCAGCGTGTGGCGATAGATTTCCCGATTGCCGCCGAAGCGGACGATGGCCGCCTCGCTGTTCAGCAACTGGCCGTCGGCGGATTGGGCGGCGGGATGGCGGCTTTCCGGCGCGTCATGGCCGCGGGTGTGGTGCAGGATGACGCCGACCAGTTGCGCCAGGTCGAAGGGCTTGCCGACATGGTCGTTCATGCCGGAGGCCAGCGCGGCTTCGCGGTCCGCCGGCATCACGTTGGCGGTCATGGCGACGATGGGCAGGGCATCGGCGGGAAAGTCCTGCCGCAGGAGACGGGTGACGGCGTAGCCGTCCATGTCGGGCATCTGGATGTCCATCAGCACCAGATCGTACGGCGCGGCCGCGCCGCGCACCGCATCCAGCGCCGCCCTGCCGCAGTCGGCCACGTCGATCTCGGCGCCTTCTCCGCCCAGCAGCTCGCGGGCCACTTGCTGATTGGTCTGGTTGTCTTCCACCAGCAGCAGTCGCAGTCCGCTCAGTCTGAACTGGGGAGACGCGCCGGGAGCGGGATGGCTGTCCCGGCGGCCGTTGCCGGAGCGGGCGTCGGCGACGGCGTCGAACAGCATGGAGGCGGTGACGGGTTTGACTAGCAGGCTGTCGAACATGTCCGGCGACTGGGCGCGCCGCTGTTCCAGCCATTCGCGGCCATAGGCGGTGACCAGCACGATCACCGAGGCGCGCGCGCGGCTTTCCAGTTCGCGCAGCCGCTTGCAGGTTTCCCAGCCATCCATTCCCGGCATGCGCCAGTCGACCAGGATGACGTCGTAGTCGACCGCTTGAGGATCTTCCATCAGGGCCAGCGCTTCCTCGCCGCTGGCGGCCACGTCGACGCGCCATCCGAAGGCCCGCAGCAGGCCGCTTTGGGTCTGCCGGGCGTTTTCGTTGTCGTCTATCACCAAGCAGCTGAGATCGCGCAATGAGACGACGTCGACGGCCGGCTTCGGCGCTTCGGCGGCAGCGCAGTCGACTTCGAAGCGGAACACGCTGCCCTTTCCTTCTTCGCTCTCCACGGTCAATTGGCCGCCCATCAGCGCCACCAGGCGCTGGCTGATGGCGAGTCCCAGGCCGGAGCCGCCGTAGCGGCGCGCGGTGGAGGCTTCCGCCTGGGAAAAGCCCTCGAAGATGCGCTGCAGGTGTTCCGGCGCGATGCCGATGCCGGTGTCGCGCACCGAGAAGGCGATGCGCAGCCCCGCCTCGTCGCGGCGGGCCAGCCGGGCGGCGATCACCACCTCGCCGCGCTCGGTGAATTTGATCGCATTGCCGGACAGGTTGATCAATATCTGCTGCAGCCGCAGCGAGTCGGCGGAGATCCAGTCCGGCAGCTCGGGGTCGATGTCGAACAGCACCTCGACGTCCTTGTCGCCGACGTTGGCGGACATGATCACGCCGACGTCGCGCAGCAGCTTGTCGATGCTGAACGGATGAGGCGCCAGCGTCAGCTTGCCGACTTCCACGCGGGAGAAATCCAGAATGTCGTTGAGTATGCCCAGCAGCGTGCGGGCCGCGGAGGAGGCCTTGTCGGCGTAGTCGGCCTGGCGGGCATTCAGGCCCGTCTGCTGGATCAGTTGCAGCATGCCCAGGATGGCGTTCATTGGCGTGCGGATTTCATGGCTCATATTGGCCAGGAACTCCGACTTGGCCCGGTTGGCGCTGTCCGCCGCCGACTTGGCCTGGCTGAGCCAGGCCTCGCGCTCGCGCTCCAGCGTGACGTCGCGGTTGATGCCCGTCACCCTGACTGCCTTGCCGTCGGCGCCGTATTCGATCCGGGCCGCCACCTGCAGGTGGCGAGCCTCGCCGTCCTGGCGCAGGATGCGGAAATCGGCGTTGAAGGCGTCGGCGCCCTCCAGCGCCCGCTGCAGCTGGTGTTCTATCCGTTCTATATCGTCAGGATGGACCCGGCCGCGCCAGTGATTGTAGTAGAGGCCGAAATCGCGGAACGATCTGGGCAGATCGTATATCTCGAACATGCGGTCGTTCCACTCCAGCACGTCGCTGTCCAGCGTCCAGCTCCAGATGCCGAGCTCGGCGACTTCCGCCGCCTTGACCAGCTGGTCGCGCGCCAGCTCCAGTTGATGGCGGTCCTGTTCGCGCTGGGTGATGTCGGCGGCGATGACCAGATAGCTGGTCACGTGGCCGTCGTCGTTTTCCAGCGCCGATATGGTCAGCAGCACCGGCAAGGTACTGCCGTTGCGGCGGATGTAGGTCCACTGGCTTTCATCCGACCGCGCCTGGCGGGACGGCGAGACGATGGCGTCGAAGCCGGATTCGATTTGCTGGCCCAGGCGCTCGCCGATCTGGCGGGCGCGCTCGGCCAGTTCGCGCGGGTCGTGGAAGCGGGTCAGGGACACCCTCCCTATCACGTCGGCGGCGGCGTGGCCCAGCATGCGCTCGGCAGCGGGATTGAACAGCGTGATCACCCCGCTGCGGTCGGTCGCGATGATCGCATAGCCCGCATTGGCGAGGATGGCGTTCTGCAGGGCGGAAAAGACGCGGATCTCGGCGGTGCGCTGCTCCACCTGTTGTTCGAGCGAGGCGTTCAGCTTGCGGATGTCCCGCTCGTTGGCCACCAGCTCGGTGATGTCCCGGATGATCAGGGCAACGCCGCCCTGCTTGTCGGAGGTCTTCACCGGCGACATCGTGACGGCGGCGTCCAGCCGCCTGCCGTCCCGGTCGTGAAGAAAGCAGATCAGTTCCAGCGGCGTCTGTTCCCGCTGCACGCTGAGCAGCGGCGGGGCGCGGTCGTCCGGCTCGGGCAGCTTGACGAAATTCTCCAGCGGCTTGCCCAGCGTCTCCTGGGCCGGGTAGCCCAGCATGTTTTCCGCGCCGCGGTTCCAGCTGTCGATGCGGCCGTCGGCGGCGCAGCCGATGATAGCGTCGTGCGAGCTTTCCACGATGGCGGCCAGTTCGGCCTGGCGGGCGTTGGCCTGGCGGTATTTGCGCCGGTAGACGGCCAGCACCAGGCCGATCAGCAGGAATACGCCCAGCGCGCTGCCCAGCGCCGACAGCCGGGCGGTCTGGGCGAGCGTGGCGACGGCCTCGTCGGGCAGCACCGCGTAGACGCGGCAATAATGCTCCGGCGCGGCCGGGTCGAAAGGGATGTCCAGCCAGCGCGCGTAGGCGGTGCCGTGGGGCGAGGAGTAGGCTTGCAGGCCCGCTGGCTGGTCGGCCCCGGCCGGAAGCGGCCGGAAGTCGTCCTGCCAGCGCCAGCGGCGGCCGTGCTCGAAGCCGAAGGTGCGGCCGGCATCGGGCTGCAGCAGGTAGTCGCCGTCGCGGTTGGTCAGATAGATGCGCAATTCCACCGGGATGCTGTAGCGCAGCGATTGCAGCAGCCGGCTGGCGTTGTAGTTGAGGATGACGATGCCGAACACGCGGCCTTGCCCGTCGAAAACCGGGGTGGCCACCCTCAGCGTCGGGACCAGGGGGGCGTTGGGGTGCCGCAGCCTGAGGTGGCGGGCGCCGGCCGTGATGTCGGAAAAATACGTCTGGCCTTTGGACAGCCGGGTCGCGGCCAGCATGTAGTCGCTGCCGCCGTGGCTCCGCAGCGTCTGGCCGGGCGGGGATTCGGGCCGGCCGTCGGGCCCGCGCTCCGCGCGCACCAGTTCGCGGCCGTCGTCCGCCACGCCGATGAGGCGGATGGCGGTCAGATCGGGATTGGCCGCCAGGAAAGCGTCGAATATCGCGCCCAGCTGTTTCTTCCAGGCCTCGCCGCTGGTGTTGCCCCGCGTGTCCAGGCCTCGGTTGGATGCTGCCCGGATGATGCCGGACACCGGAGGGGTGGCGCTGAGGAACAGCGCGTCGCGGCGCAGCTGGTCGAACTGTTGGCGCAGGATGTCGTTGCGGGTGTGGGTGACGTAGCCGAGCCGGGTCTGGTAGGCGCCCAGCAGCTGCTGGCGTTGATGCAATCCGGCCTGGAACGCCACGACCGCGCTGACGGCCGCGACCATGCCCAGGAAAACGACGATCAGCCGCAATTCCTGTTTCAGCCAGCCGGACAGACGCGGAATCCGAGACACGTGGCATCTCCTGCAAGTAAAGGAGGGCGGACCAGCGATACCGTTTTCGATTATAGGTACAGCCCGTCGTCATTTGAATTGCATTGTGTGCGAAAAGCGCTGAGCGGGAGGATCGGACAAACGGGAAGCGCCGTTGCCGGAGCGGCAAGCAGGGAAGGGAGGCGGGCCGCTCCCAGCCGAGATGGCGGCCGGAAGCGGCGTTTTGTCAAACGGAGGAAGCCGGAAGGCCCTGGGCGGGGCCGTCCGCGATCAGCGCAGCTGGCTCCACAGGAAGGCGTACTCCATCGCGGCGATGCGGGCCTCCTCGTCGTGGTTGGCGGCTGCGCCGTGGCCGCCCTCGGTGCGCTCGTAGTAGCGGACGTCGGCGCCGATTTCCTTCATCGCCGCGTACATCTTGCGGGCGTGGCCGGGGTGGACGCGGTCGTCCAGCGTGGAGGTGGCGAACAATGTGGCCGGATACTTGGCGCCGGGCCGGATGTTCTGATACGGCGAGTAGCGCTTGATGTAGGCCCAGTCGGCGGGCTTGTCGGGATCGCCGTACTCGTCCATCCAGCTGGCGCCGGCCAGCAGCTTGTTGTAGCGGCGCATGTCCAGAAGCGGCACCTGGCAGACGACGGCGTGGAACAGCTGCGGGTACTGGGTCAGCATCACGCCCATCAACAGGCCGCCGTTGCTGCCGCCCTTGATGCCGAGATGGCGGGCGTCGGCGATGCCGCGCCGCGCCAGATCCTTGGCGATCGACGAAAAGTCGTCGTAGGCGCGCTGGCGGTGTTCCTTGCGCGCGGCCTCGTGCCAGGCTGGGCCGTATTCGCCGCCGCCGCGGATGTTGCCCAGCACGTAGACGCCGCCGCGCTCCAGCCAGGCCTTGCCCAGGGTGCCGCTGTAATAGGGCGTCAGCGACACTTCGAAGCCGCCGTAGCCGTAGAGCAGCGTCGGGTTCTTGCCGTTCAGCTTCAAATCCTTGCGCGCCACCACGAAGTAAGGCACGCGGGTGCCGTCCTCGGAGCGGGCGAAGAATTGCTGGATGCGGTAGGGCTTGGCGTCGAAGAAGGCCGGCTGCTGTTTCAGCGGCTCGCGCGCGTCGCTGCCGGCGTGGGCCAGCGACAGCGAGGTCGGCGTCAGGAAGTCGGTGAAGGTGAAGAAGTAGTCGTCGGAGGCGTCGCTGTCCACCGCGCTGACGCTGATGCTGCCGTAGCCTGGCGCGGCCACCGGGCGCGACTGCCATTTGCCGTCCGCCACTTTCCATTCGACCAGCCGGCTTTTGACGTTGTCGAGCACGGTCAGGATCAGCGCGTCGCGGGTGCCGGCGCTGCCGCCCAGCGAGGTGGACGCAGTGGGCTGGAACAAGGCGGCGAAGTCGCGCTTGCCCTGCAGGTAATCGTCCACCTTGACCGCCAGCAGGCTGCCGGCCTTCCAGTCATGGCCGCCGACGCTCCAGTCCTGGCGCGGCCGCAGCAGCAGCCAGGCGCCGTGAAAGGACGCTTCGACGTGGCCGGGCTTGTCCAGCTTCAGCCACTTGCCGTCCCGCTTCAGATAGGCGTCGTTGGTGAAAAAGCTGGTGCCCTGGCTGATCACGTCGTAATGGTGGCCGGCGGTGTCGATGCCGTCGGCGCTGACCGAGATGTCGGTCTGCTTGCCCTCGAACAGCGTCGGGGCGGCGGCCAGCGGCTGGCCGCGCTTCCATTCCTTGACGATGCGGGGGTAGCCGGAGTCGGTCAGCGTGCCCTGGCCGAAATCGGTGGCGACGTACAGCGTGTCGCGGTCGGCCCAGTTGACTTCGCTCTTGGCTTCCGGGACGACGAAGCCGTCGGCGAGGAAGCGCTTGGCCGGCAGGTCGAATTCGCGCACCACCGCCGCGTCGCCGCCGCCGCGGCTCAGCCGGATCAGGCAGCGGTCCTGCCTGGGCTTGACGCAGTCGGCGCCTTGCCACACCCAGTTTTCCTTTTCATCGCGGGCCAGCTTGTCCAGATCCAGCACGGTTTCCCAGGCGGGGTCGGCCTTGCGGTATTCGTCCAGCGTGGCGCTGCGCCACAGGCCGCGCGGGTGTGCGGCGTCGCGCCAGAAGTTGTAGTAGCGGTCGCCTATTTTTTCGATGGCGGGGATGCGGGCGCTGGAGTCCAGCACGGACAGGATGTCGCGCTTCAGCGCCGGGAATCCTTTGCGGCTCTCCAGTTCCTTGCTGGTGCGCTCGTTCTGCTGCTTCACCCATCGCAGCGCATCCTTGCCCTGGATGTTTTCCAGCCACAGGTAGGGATCGTCCGCCGCATGGCTCTGCGCGGCCAGCAGCAGGGCGGCGGAGACGAGCAGTCTGGTCTTCATGATGTTCTCCTAAGTGCGGGGCCCTTGCCGCCGGCGCGGCCGGCGTGCAGGGCTCCTTGTTGTCGCGGCGGGCCGGCAGCCAATCCCAGACTGTATCTCGTTTTAAATCCTTTTGTCATTATCCCGGCACATGGCCTCTCCCCCTGACGCAGGTGTCCGGGGCCGCGGCCGCTCGCCTGGCCTCCATGCCGGAGCGGGCCAGGCCGCTGCGGCATCGCTGCGCCGGACGGACGCGCGCGTGGCGTCCGTCTGGCACCGCCAGGGCATGAAAAAAGCCCCGCGCGGTGCGGGGCCGTGGGCGGGGCTTACAGCGTCGGGTAGTCGGTATAGCCTTCCGCGCCGCCGCCATAGAAAGTATCCGGCTTGGGCGGGTTCAGCGGAGCGTTCTGCTTCAGACGCTCCACCAGATCCGGGTTGGCGATGTAGCTGCGGCCGAAGGCGGCGGCGTCGATAAAGCCTTTCTTCAGCAGCGTTTCGGCCTTCTCCGCGGAGTAGCCGCCGGCGCCGATGATCACGCCGGGATAGCGCTGGCGCAGTTCGGCGCGGAAGCCGTCGTCCAGCGTCGGGCCGCCGGCCCAGTCCGGCTCGGAGATGTGCAGGAAGGCCAGCTTGCGCTTGGCCAACTGCTCGGCCAGGTACAGCGCCATGTCCAGCTGGTCGGTGTTGCTGACGCCGTTGAAGATGCCCAGCGGCGAGATGCGGATGCCGACGTGATCGGCGTCCCATTCCGCCACCACCGCGTCCACCACTTCCAGCAGGAAGCGGGCGCGGTTTTCCACGCTGCCGCCGTACTGGTCGGTGCGGACGTTGGCGGCCGGCGACAGGAACTGGTCGATCAGATAGCCGTGGGCGCCGTGGATCTCCACCATGTCGAAACCGGCGCGGCGCGCGTTGTCGGCGGCGCGGCGGTAGTCCTCGATGATGTCCTCGATTTCCTCGATTTCCAGCGCGCGCGGGGTGTCGCATTGTTCGCGCACCAGGCTGCCGTCGGCGGCGCGGATGTTGGTGCGGCTGTCGGCCTGGATGGCGGACGGGCCGACCGGCGCGTCGCCGTTCGGCTGCAGCGAGCGGTGCGAGATGCGGCCGGTGTGCCACAGTTGCAGCGCGATCTTGCCGCCGTCTTGATGCACCGCGCCGGTGACTTCGCTCCAGGCGCGCACTTGTTCCTCGCTGTAGATGCCGGGCGCGCCGGCATAGCCCTTGGCGGTGGGGGAAATGTGGGTGCCTTCGGCCACGATCAGGCCGGCGCTGGCGCGCTGGCGGTAGTATTCCTTGGCCAGCGGGCCGGGCACGTCGCCCGGTTCGATGTTGCGCAGGCGGGTCAGCGGGGCCATGACGACGCGGTTGCTCAGGGCGACGGCGCCCATGGTCAGCGGGGTCAGCAGTTTGTCGGCGTTCATGTCGGTTTCCTTGAAGGCGTGGTCGGAGTTACTGGTCGAAGCCAAAACCCTGGGCGCGCGCGACGGGCGCGACCTTGGGGAAATAAACCTGGCGGTAGTAGCGGGCGGTGTTGGCGGTCCATGGTTCGCCGTCGGCGCGGCCGATGTCCTGCCAGTGGCGGCGCAGCGTGTCGTCGTAGGCGGCGATGTGGCCGGCCAGCTCCGCGGCCTGATAGCTTTCGCGGTGGATGAAGCTCGCGCGCGGCAGGCGGGGCTTGAGATCGGCGTCATCCTGAACGTGGCCGATCACCAGGCCAACCAGCGGAAAGGTCAGTTCCGGCAGTTCCAGCAGGTCTATCATCGCCTGCGGATCGCGGCGGATGCCGCCGATCGGCACCACGCCCAGGCCGGCGGCGTGCGCGGCGGTGATCATATTGCCCAGCGCGATGCCGGCATCCACCGATCCGACGGCGAAGGCTTCGACGCTGTCGTGTATCACCTGTTTCTCGCCGGCCATTTCCACGCCCAGGCGGGTCTTGTGGAAATCCATCACCACGGCGACGAAGACCGGCGCCTGCGCGATCCACGGCTGGCCGCCGGCGATTTCGGCGATGCGCTTGCGGCGTTCCGGGTCCTGCACCACCACCAGCGAGATCTGCTGGCCGTTGATCGAGGTGGGGCCTTTCCAGGCGGCGTCCAGCACGGCGTCCAGCAGTTCCGGCGCGACAGGTTTGTCCTGGTAGCTGCGCACGCTGCGATGGGAATGCATCAACTGCAAGGTTTCGTTCATGTGTGGCTCCGTTTTGAGTAGACCAGTCGTCTAGTTTTGATGTCAAGAAAACCCGCCGGCTCGGCGGGTGAGTGCTTTATCGCTTGCAGCTGGCCAAATCGGGTTTGATCAGCATGGTTTCCGTCAGTCGGTAGGCGTTGAGCATCGGCTGCTGCGAGCGCTGCACCTTGTACAGCAGCGCGCTGCCCACCCACAGGCTGTACAGGCTGGCGGCCAGTTCGTCCGGCTCCAGGTAGGTGCACAGGCTGCCTTCCCGCTGGCCGCGTCGGATGGCGTCGGCCAGGCGGGCGATCAGCCTGCCCATGCCTTCGGCCAATGTTTCGCGCATAGGCTCGGACAGGTCTGACACTTCGGCGGCCAGCTTCACAGCCAGGCAGGTGTGGCTGTGCTCGGTGCACTTGTGGTGGTCCAGCCAGCCGTTGAAATAGGCCATCAGGCATTCGCGGGCGTCGCCGGCTTCCGGCCGCAGCAGGAGCACCAGCCTTTCGTCGTAATTCAGGAAGTAACGGCGCAGCATCTCCACGCCATAGCCTTCCTTGGATGGAAAGTAATGGTAGAACGAACCCTTGGGCACGCCGGCCGCGGACAGGATTTCCGCGAGTCCGACGGCGGCGAAGCCTTTGCCGAGAATGATTTCCTCGCCGGTGGCCAGCAGGTGTTCGCGCGTGTCTGTGGAATGGTTGGCTCGTGACATGGAATGGATACTACTAGACCAGTCGTCTAGTTTCAAGCGCTGGACGCGTCTCGCGGCGAAAAGCTGTTGTTTTTCAGCATGCGGACGGCCTCAGGCCGCGTCGGCCGGGATGTCGACGGCGAGCTTGATCTTGCGCCGGCCGCGGCCTACAACCAGCTCAGCGCGGCCGCAGCCGGCCGGCGACGGATCAAGGAGAGGGCGATGGACGAGAAGCGTGAAGGCAGGGCGAAGGACGTCGCGGATGAGGGGAGGCGCGAGGCGCTGGGTTGTCTGGCGGCCTGGTCGGGCGCGGCGCTGGTGTGGACCGTGGTCGGCGGCGTGCCGCGGGCGCAGGCGGCGGATGGCGAGGGCGTCGCGCAGGACGGGTTGGCTTTCGTCCAGATCAGCGACACCCACCTCGGCTTCCGCCGCGAGGCGAATCCCGACGTGCAGGGCAGCCTGCGCCGCGCGATCGCCGACATCAACGCGCTGGCCAAGCGGCCCGCCTTCGTCGTGCATACCGGCGACGTCAGCCACCTGTCCAGGCCGGAGGAGTTCGACCTGGCCCGCCAGATGTTGAAGGACATCCGCGTCGACCGCGTCCACACCATTCCGGGCGAGCACGACGCGCTGGACGACGGCGTGTCGGGCTATCTGAAGTTCTTCGATCACGACGGCAGGCACAAGGCCTGGTACAGCTTCGACCAGGGCGGCGTCCATTTCGTCGCGCTGAACAATGTGCTGAATTTCTCTACCAGCCGGCTGGCGGCGCTGGGCGACGAGCAACTGGCCTGGCTGAAGCGCGATCTGGCCGGGCTATCGCATTCCACGCCCGTCATTGTGCTGGCGCACATCCCGCTATGGACAGTCTACGAACCGTGGGGCTGGGGCACCGCCGACGCCGCCCAGGCCATGGCGCTGCTGCGGCCGTTCGGCTCGGTGACGGTGCTGAACGGCCACATTCACCAGGTGTTGCAGAAGGTGGAAGGGAATGTGGCGCTGCATACCGCCCGTTCGCTGGCTTACCCGTTGCCGACGCCGGGCCAGGCCGGTTTCGGCGAGCCGGCGCCGGTCAAGGTGCCGGCGGGCGAATTGGGCAAGCTGCTGGGCACCAGGCAGATCGCGGTGGTGCGCGGGCAAAGCCGATTGGCGATGGTGGACACGCCGCTGGATCATTGAGGGGAGGGGCGATGAAAAACTTGGGGAAGGGATGGCTGCTGGCCGCATGGCTGGCGGCCAGCGCGATGGCTAGTGCCGGGACGCAGACCGTGGAGATCAGCAAGTTCGCCTTCACGCCCAAGGAGGTCACCGTGGCGCCGGGCACGAAAGTGGCGTGGGTCAACCACGACGAAATCCCGCATACGGTGTCGACGCGGGACAAGGCTTTCACGTCCAAGGCGCTGGACACCGACGACCGCTACGAGCACGTGTTCGACAAGGAGGGCGACTACGCCTACTTCTGCGCGGTGCACCCGTACATGACCGGCGTGGTGCACGTGCGCAAGCCTTGAGCGGGCGCTATTTCAGATAGGAGCGGAGCACCTGCAGCACGGCATCGAGGTCGTGCTGGCGTTGCGCCAGCTCCGGCTCCTTGACCACGTGGTCGGTCAGGTGGCCTTCCATCACCGCCAGCATCAGGCCGTTGACCGCGCCGCGTATCGCGGCGATCTGCTGCAGGATGGCCGAACAGTCGCCATCGTTTTCCAGCTGTTTTTCCAGCGCGGCGGCCTGGCCCTGCAGGCGGCGCACCCGCGCCAGCAGCTTGGCCTTGTCCCGTACCGTGTGCGACATCGCGTGATTCTCCGTATCCGATTGATCGATCTTAGCATGGCATATACTGGGGGATAGTATTTTGATACTGGGGGTGAGTATAATGCCCCGCATCTTCCTTTTAGCCCGGAAATCGCCATGACCTCGTTCGCCGCCTTGCTGCAGCAGGGCAACGCCTGGCTGTTCCTGCCCAGCGCCATCGCGCTCGGCGCCTTGCACGGCCTGGAGCCCGGCCATTCCAAGACCATGATGGCCGCCTTCATCATCGCGATCCGCGGCACGGTGCGCCAGGCGGTATTGCTGGGCCTGGCCGCCACAGTGTCCCACACCGCCGTGGTCTGGCTGGTGGCGTTGGCGGGACTGCATTTCGGCCGCAACTGGAACGCGGAAACCTCGGAGCCGTATTTCCAGATCGCCTCGGCGGCGCTGGTGATCGCGGTGGCGGCGTGGATGATGTGGCGCACCTGGCGCCACAGCCGGCATGGTCACGATCATCATCACCATGCTGGCGAGGCCAAGGAGATAGACACCGGCCACGGCGTGGTGGCGTTGGAGATTTTCGAAACCGGCGCGCCGCCGCGCTTCCGCCTGGCCGCGGCGGACGGCCAGCGTTTGTCGTGGCGGGCGGATCAAGTCGCGCTGGAAACGGAGCGCGCCGATGGCGGCCGCCAGGTTTTCGCTTTCCGCGACGCCGGCGCTTTCCTGGAGTCGGTGGAGGAAATACCGGAACCGCACGAATTCGTCGCGCGGCTGAAGCTGGGGCATGGCCATCACAGCCATGACTACGACGTCGAATTCGCCGAGCATGGTCACAGCCACGCGGCGGCTGAGCACGCAGGCCTGGACGTGTCGGCGCCCGGCTACCAGGACCCGCACGAGAGGGCGCACGCCAACGACATCCGCCGCCGCTTCGCCGGCCGCGACGTCACCACCGGACAGATCGTGGCCTTCGGCCTGACCGGCGGCCTGGTGCCGTGCCCGGCCTCCATCACCGTGCTGCTGCTGTGCCTGCAGTTGAAGCAGGTGGCGCTGGGGGCGACGCTGGTGCTGTGCTTCAGCATCGGCCTGGCGCTGACCATGGTGGCGTCCGGCGTGCTGGCGGCGCTGAGCGTCAGGCATATGGCCGGGCGCTGGGGCGGCTTCGGCGAATGGGTGAGAAAGGCGCCTTACTTTTCCGGGGCGCTGATCATGCTGGTGGGCCTGTACCTGGGCTGGTCCGGCTGGTCGCACCTGGCCTGAGCTTTCCCGGACATCGGCGAAGGCGGCTTCCGCAAGGCGGGGCCGCCTTTTTTCATGGCGCGGGCGAGGGGGGGGGGGGCCCGGCTCCTGGCATGGCGTGGGACCGATGGTCTTGATCTGCATCATGCATAAAGATGTGCAATATATACATCTTTAAAAGATGCATGTATTCTGCATCTTATGTAAATGATTTCGGAAGGCCCGCAAGGGGAGCGCACATGAAAAACACGCGAAGACTATGGGGATGGCTGGCGGTGATCTGCCTGCTGTCGTTCTCGGTCCTGCTCTACATGGGCAAGGAAATCTACCAGGCGGCGCCGCCGATTCCGGCGGTGGTGCAAGGAGCGGACGGCAAGGCAGTGTTCACCGGCGATCAGATCCGCCGCGGCCAGCAGGCCTGGCTGTCGTCCGGCGGCCAGCAACTGGGCACGGTATGGGGCCACGGCAGCTATGTGGCGCCGGACTGGTCGGCCGACTGGCTGCATCGCGAGGCGCTGGCGCTGCGCGAGGATTGGGCGCGGCAGCGCTTCGGCAAGGCCTACGCGCAGCTGGACGTCGGCCGCCAGGGCATGCTGGACGCCGAGCTGCGCCGCGAGATGCGCGCCAACGGCTATGACGCCGCCAGCGGCAAGCTGACGCTGAGCGTGGCCCGCGCCGCCGCCGCGCGCGAGGTGGCCGGCCATTACCAGGGCCTGTACGGCGCCGATCCGGCCTTCGACAAGCTGCGCGAGCAGTACGCGATGACCGCCGACGCGCTGCCGTCCGCCGACGACCGCCTAGCGGTGTCGGCGTTCTTCTTCTGGTCCGCCTGGTCGGCCGCCGCCGACCGCCCGGGCGAAACCGGCCTGTCCTACACCAACAACTGGCCGCACGAGCCGCTGGTCGGCAACGCGCCCACCGCCGCCAACGGCATGTGGTCGATCGCCAGCGTGATCCTGATGCTGGCCGGCATCGCCGCCATGGTGTGGTACCACATGGCCGCCGGCGAGGGCGAGGAGGCCGCGCAGGTGCCGGATGCCGACCCGCTGGGCCGGCTCAAGGCCACGCCGTCGATGCGCGCCACCCGCAAGTATTTCTATGTGGTGATCGGCCTGCTGCTGACCCAGGTGGGCATGGGCGCCATCACCGCCCACTACGCGGTGGAAGGCCACAGCTTCTTCGGCCTTCCGCTGGCCGAGGTGCTGCCCTGGGTGGTCAGCCGCACCATCCACACCCAGTTCGGCGTGCTGTGGATCGCCACCGCCTGGCTGGCCACCGGCCTTTACATCGCGCCGCTGCTGTCCGGCCATGAACCCAAGCTGCAGAAGCTGGGCGTGGACGTGCTGTTCTGGGCGCTGATCTTCATCGTGGTCGGCTCCACCGTCACCGGCTGGCTGGGCACGCTGCAGCGGCTGGGCACCGATTTCAGCTTCTGGCTGGGCAACCAGGGCCTCGCCTACACCAGCATGGGCCGGGTGTGGCAGATCCTGCTGTTCATCGGCTTGCTGTTCTGGCTGTTCCTGGTGGCGCGGGCGCTGCTGCCGGCCCTGCGCGACAAGGCAACGGAAGGCCGCAGCCTGATCGCGATGCTGCTGCTGTCCGCCGCCTGCATCGGCCTGTTCTACGCCACTTCCCTGGCCTGGGGCCAGCACACCCACTACTCGATGATCGAGTACTGGCGCTGGTGGCTGGTGCACCTGTGGGTGGAAGGCTTCTTCGAGGTGTTCGCCACCGCGGTGATCGCGCTGATCTTCGCGCGGCTGGGCCTGATCCGCATGGCCAGCGCCAACCGCGCCATCGTGCTGGAAACCATCGTTTTCTTGTTCGGCGGCATCCTGGGCACGCTGCACCACCTGTACTTCACCGGCGCCTCCACCTCGGTGATCGCCATCGGCGCGGTGTTCTCGGCGTTTGAAGTGGTGCCGCTGGCGCTGGTGGGTTTCGAGGGCTGGCAGACCTATCGCCGCGGCGGCGCCGCGCCGTGGGTGGCGCGCTACCAGTGGGCGATCCTGTGCTTCGTCGCCGTCGGCGTGTGGAACACCGTGGGCGCCGGCCTGCTGGGCTTCTCCATCAACCCGCCGATCTCGCTGTACTACGTGCAGGGCCTGAACATGACCCCGGCCCACGGCCACGCGGCCTTGTTCGGCGTCTACGGCATGCTGGGCATCGGCCTGATGCTGTTCTGCCTGAGCGGCGTGTCGGATACCGAGCAATGGGACAACCGCCTGCTGAAGCCCACCTTCTGGCTGCTCAACATCGGCCTGTTCATGATGGTGTTCCTGTCCATCCTGCCGTCCGGCATCTACCAGGCCTGGGCCAGCGTCGAGTACGGCTTGTGGTACGCGCGCTCGCCCGAGGTGGTGCACTCGGCGCTGATGCAGAACCTGGTGTGGCTGCGGGTGCCGGGCGACATCGTGTTCGCGCTGGGCGTGCTGTACCTGGGCCGCTTCGCGCTGAAGCTGCTGGGCCGGCGCAGGAAGGAGGCCGGCGCCGCGCAGCGCGCGTGACGCGGTATCTGGATAAAAGCCGGGCTTGCCCGGCTTTTTCGCGTTTGGGGCCCGCGATGGGGCCGTCTTTCAGAGCGCCTTGTACATCAAGACCGTCGCCTGCAGCTTCTCGCCGCGGCCGTCCAGCGCGTAGCCGGGGATGACGCCGGCCGTCTGGTAGCCGAGCGAGCGGTACAGCGGCTCGGCTTTGTCGCCGCTGGCGGTGTCCAGCGTGAGCAGGCTGCGGCCGCGTGCGCGCGCCTGGGCCTCCAGCTCCGCCATCAGCGCGCGCGCGACGCCCTGGCGGCGGTGGCGCGGATGCACCATCAGCTTGCATGCCTCGGCGCGGTGCGGCTGGTTGGGCGGGGTGTCATAGTCCAGCTGCACGCTGCCGGCCAGCTCCCCGTCCAGCAACGCGGCCAGCAGCGCCCGTCCGCCGCCGGCGATTCCCGGCAGCGCCTTGTCGCGCCAGAAGGCGGCGGCCTGCTCGATGGAGAACGGCTGCACGAAATGAATGCTGGCGCCGCCCTGCACGCAGGCATGCAAGAGCTCGGCGAGCTCCGGCAAATAGGCAGCAGTCTGGGCGGCGTCGAGTACGGCGATTTCCGGTTTGGGCACGGGTTTTTCCTCAATGGGTTGGCAGCCGCCGCGGCGCTCGGGGCAGGCTGCATGGGTTTGACCATCCGTGGAAGCAGCTTGCGTGCCAGCCAGAGGCTAGGCGCCGGGAGGCGGCGCATGCTTCAGAACGATCCGATTGGCCGGCGGAATGGTCCGGGAGCGTTTCAATTGCCCGCTCCGATTGTTTCGCAAGTAGCCGGGGGGCGGAGATCGGACTTTCCGCAAAATTTTGGCCGCGGCGGGCGATTATCTTTAACCCGCGGGATAGTGAAAATTTCCAGTGCTGGAGCGAATGATGAAGAAGCTTCTCTGGGTTGCCGTCTTTCTTGCCATGACAGCGGCGGCGGCCGCGCATGCCGCAGCCATTTGCAATGGCAAGTGGGCTCTTGTCACGACATATGCTTGCGATGGCTCCCCCATGTACGGAGAAGCCAAGTGCGTCCTGGTGGGGCGCGATAAGAATCAGGATGGTAAATGGGATGAGGGGGATGAGTTCAAGGTCAGGTTCGAAGACGAGCCGTGGGCTGATATCACCTATCAGAAAGCATGCACCGGCGATAATGCCCATCTTTGCGCGAAGCCGGAAAAAGCCCAGTGCATCAATTGAGTGGTTCCGCTGCGGCGGTTATCGCTTTCCGATGGTCGCTCAGGGCGATTTTATGAACGCTGTGCTTTGATCGGCTGGGGCGAATAGGTTTTCCCATCGCGCAGATTCCAGGCAAAGGGATCGTCCCTGTGCGTCGGCGAAGCCGGCCACTCCTGGCGATGCCGCCATGGTGCCGCCGGCGCGGGTTGGGGCCGCATCCGGTCGGAAAGCGGCCCGCGCCATCCCGATGCGTCTGGCCGATTTCGCTTCAGGGGTCGGGCGGCCGGGGCAGAGGCTGCGCATCCGGGATGTCGGGCGCGCCGCGCTGGGCTTCCACCTTGTTCGTCACCGGCTCGGCTTGCGGACGCCAGCTGTCGCCGCCCTTTTTCACCGCAGGCAGCGCCGGCTGGGCGGGAGGCTGCCACGGTGTGGCCGGCGTGGCCCGGCGGACGATGGGCAGGACCGGCGGCGCGGCGGCAGGCTCGGCGATGGCCGGCGGAGGCGGCGAGCCCGCCGGCCAAAACCGCCAGGCCGCGCCGCCGGCCGCCGCCCCGATCAGCAGGACGGCGGGCCAGAGGCGGCGCCGGCTCACCAGTTCACCTGATCATTCAGGCTGAGGCTGCCGCTGGCGGGTGTCTGCAGACTGCGGTTGCCGGCCAGGTTTTCCCAGCTCACGCTGCCGTCGGCGTTCTTGCGGTAATACTTGTAGGCGATTTGCTGGCCGGCCGGCAGGTTGGCGCCGTTTTTCCACGACGGATAGGCGGCCGCGTCCAGCGGGATGCCGAGGTCGGTGTTCCAGTTGCCCAGCGCGCGGGCGTTGCCGGTGACATAGACTTGCTGGCCCCATTGGGTGGTAGCGCTGGCGTTGATGGCCACCGCCACCTCGCCGGACTTGGGCGCGGCGCGGCAGTTGTTGTAGCGCGCGCAGACCACCTGCGGGATGTCGACCACCCGGCCGGCGCCGATCGAGGCCAGCAGGCTGATGTATTCGCCCATCGCCCAGTTCAACGGTCCCATCGACTTGGTGGCGCTGCCTGGCCGGTAGCCGGCCGGCGTGGTCACGGCCCAGCCGTCCGGCAGCGTCGCGCTGTTGGACCACACTTGTTCCGGCAACATGCCTTCCGGCGTGGCCAGCAGCTTCAGCGTGGCGAAATAGGGCTGGCCGGCGCTGCCAGCGCCCTGGCGGGCGATCTCGTACATGCCGCGCTCGGCGGTGAAGATCGGCCACAGCCGGCCCGCGCCCGTGCCGTCGAAGTCGCGGCCGTCGTTATGCTCGCCGTAGCCGTCGAAATTGTAGCGGAACCAGGCGTTGGCCGGCAGCGCAGGCGCGCCGGGCAGCGCCAGGTTCTGGCCCAGCACGCTGTCGAACACGGCCATGGTGTTGACGATGGTGGGGTCGTCGGCGCGCTTGACGCCCATCCGCACCAGTTCCAGGAAGCCGCCGTCGACGACGCGGCGGGCGTCGTGGCTGCCGCCGCCGTTCTTGACCGTCAGCGTTTGCGGCGTGTCCGGCCCCGCCGCCGGATTGAAGCTGGCGCGGTCGGCGCCGCTTCCGGAGCGGTTGGCCGGGTTGATCCGGACATAGTAGCTGCCGTTGCCGAAGCTGCCGCTGGTGGTGTAGGTCCAGGTTGCGACGTTTTGCTGCCAGTAGTCGGCGGCGGACAGGTAGCGGCCGGCGCTGGCGTCGTCGCCGTTGGCGCGGGCGATGTCGGCGGCGGCCACCAGTCCGGCGATTTCGGCGGCGATGGTGGACGGCGAGTAGCCGGCATTCTCCTCCCAGCGCTCCTGGTAGCTCCATGGCCCGGTGGCGACGATGTAGTCGGCGGTCTGCTTGATCTTGGGCCACAGCGGATTGGACACCGCCGGCCCCAGACGCCAGGCCAGCAGGATGGGCATCGCCTGCTCGTCCATTTGCGTGCCCTGCCAGTACGGCCAGCCGCTGATCCAGGCGTTTTGCGGGAAGCGGCCGACGCGGCTGTAGCCGGCGGCGCAGCCGGGCGCGTTGTATTCCGCCGCGCCGCAATCGCTGGTTTGCTGCAGCGTGTTGAACAGGTAGTTCACCACCGAGGCGGCGGTGGCGGCGTCGCCGGCGGTGTAGAGGGCGTTGGCGAACTTGAATAGGTCGCGCGGCCACACCAGGTGGTAGCCGCCCTGGTTGGTGTCGCCCTGGGTCTCGCCCCACGGCGTGCCGATGCCGGCGATCATCGCGCCGTTGCTCTTGTCCTGCATGGTTTTCAGCGTCATCGCCGCCAGGTAGTAGCGGTCATCCGCCAGGCCGCCCTGGTTGGACAGGCCGGCGGCGTAGGCGTGCCAGGCGTTGTCGTACTGCTGCTGCGCGGCGGAAAGGTCGCTGCCGAGGGCCGCGGCCGCGGCGTTGACGGCGTCGCCCTGATTCTTGCCGAAGGCCAGCACCATGTCGAAAGACACGCTGGTCGCGGTTGGATCGCCCAGGTCCAGCCAGCCGGTTTGGGCGACGTTGCCGTTGGTGGCCGAGCCGTAGGTCCAGTTCATCGTGTTGTCGCCGCTGCCTATCAGGTCGGTCCAGCCGTCGCTCTGGCCGACGAAGCCGCTGGACAGCATGGCCTGGCCGTTGACGGTCTTCCACGGCAGGCTGGCCATCAGCGCCGACGCGCGGCTATTGCGGCTGGCCGCCAGCGCGTAGCCGCCGGCAACGGCCACGGTCTGCGCGCTGTTGCCGCTGCCCGAATTGTCCAGATAGGGCTTGAACAGCGCGTACAGATTGAAGTCGCCGACCGTATGGCCGTTCAGCGCGGTGAAGGTGACGCGCTGCACCAGCGCGTCGCGGTTGGGATCGGCGAAGATGCGCTTGCTGATTTGCCAGTTGTGGCCGGCGTTGCCGGTGCTGGCGACCCAGCTCATCGTGCGCTTGTCGCTCTGGCTGGCGGAGTAGGCCTGGCGTTTCTCCTCGTCGACGAAGGTGCGGCCGGCGTCGCCGACCAGGAATTGCAGATCCACCGATTCTGGCGTGTCCAGCAGCGGGTAGTACACCTCGGACACGATGCCGCGGTAGCCGGTGAAGTAGACGCGGGAAGGGCTGTTGACCGCGGTGCCGACGAAGGACTTGGCTGCCGGGCCGCGCACCGGCGCGCCGCCGGGCGAGCCGAATGCCTCCCCAGCCTGGACGGCGGGCGCAAACAGGGCGGCGATCAGGGCGCCCAGCAGGGCGGGGCGGATCAGGGACGGGTGTTTCATGATGATTGTCTCCTCTTTCAAGGGGTTGCGTTGATCAAGCTTTTTCGCTTGATGTCATTGTAATTTTGCTACGCAATATACCAAATAAATGCCGACGCCACGGCATCCGTCGCATGGGCGCGCGAACGTACAGGCCGGGCGGAAAGGCAAGGGCGGGCAGGCTGTTGGGATAGACATCGGTTGAGGAGGGCGGTCTGCCGTCCCAAAGGATGGGGCGACGCGGGCGGTGCGGCGCTTGCGCTGCGAACAGCCGGACGATCTGTCCGGTTTTCCAATCCATACAGGAGATGCAATGAGTTAGACCAAGGTGTGGTCCCAGTTCGTCGCCCAGCCTCGCCATGGCCAGATCTTCGAGCCCGCTTCGCGCGGCCGGCTGTGCGTGGACGGGTCAACGCGCAATGCCCGTTGCAGGGCTGGCAGGTCAACGGCCTGGAGAGCGGCAAGTTCTTCCCGGCGCGGGAGGCCCGCCTGCTCGACCCGCTGGCGCCATCCGACGCCGTCAATGCCAGGCCGCCGGCAGGATAGCCAGCGCCGGGCAAGCGCATTCGGCGGTGCTGGACGAGCAGAGCGCTGTCCGCTGGCACAAGCCTCCAGTCAAATCCGGCCAGATGCTGGAACTCGAGTGGAGCTATCACGCCAGCCACCTGACCCGCCGCTGGAATGACTTCGTCACCCAGGCGTGCTGGGATCCAAACCGGCCGCTGGCGCGCGACCAGTTCGAGTCCGAGCCGTTTTACAAGGCCGAGCTGACCGCACAGCCGTTCTGGGAACACCAGGCCGAGCTGACGCCGCCGCAACAGACCATCCACCAGGTCCGCCTGTCGGAGCGCCGCGGCTATCACGTGGTGCTGGCGGCATGGGAAGTGGCCGACACCGGCAATGCCTTCTATCAGGTGATCGATTTCAATTTCTCGTGACGCGCGCGCGCGGTGTTGCCGCTGTAGTTTTGTGACACAGATCAAATAAACATGTATTATTTGAACATCTTTTAAGAATCCCCGGTCGGTAGGGGATTTTTTTCCGGCAATAAAGATGTATTTTTTAAATATCTTAAGGAGTTGGTATGCTGAGCGAACAAACCCGATCCCTGGTCAAGGCCACCGTCCCGGTGCTGCAGCAGCACGGCGTGGCGCTGACCAGCCATTTCTACCGCCGCATGTTCGAGCACAATCCGGAACTGAAAAACGTGTTCAACCAGGGGCACCAGCATTCCGGCCAGCAGCAGCAGGCGCTGGCGATGGCGGTGCTGGCCTATGCCCGGCACATCGACGACCCGTCGCCGCTGCTGCCGGTGCTGACCCGCGTCGCGCACAAGCACGTCAGCCTGGGCATACGCGCCGAGCACTACCCGATTGTCGGCAAGCACTTGCTGGCGTCGATCCGCGAGTTGCTGGGCGAGGCGGCCGGCGACGATCTGATCCAGGCCTGGGCCGAGGCCTACGGTTTGCTGGCGGATACGCTGATCGGCATCGAAAACGGCATGTACGGCGACGCCACCAGCGCCGACGGCGGCTGGAGCGGCTGGCGGCCGTTCCGCGTGGCGAAGAAGGAAATCGAGAGCGAGGAGATCGCGTCGTTTTACCTGGAGCCCAGCGACGGCGGCGCGCTGCCGGCGTTCAAGCCCGGCCAGTACGTGTCGGTGAAGCGCTTCGTCGCCGAGTGGGGGCTGAGCCAGCCGCGCCAGTACAGCCTGTCCGACGCGCCCAACGGCGAATACCTGCGCATCTCGGTCAAGCGCGAAGACGCGGCGCAGGGCAAGCCGGCGGGGCGAGTATCCAATCTGTTGCACCGCGAGGTGCAGGTCGGCGATGTGCTGGAGCTGAGCGCGCCGCAGGGCGATTTCTTCCTGCATGAGGAACGCGACGGTCCGGCGGTGCTGATCAGCGCCGGCGTCGGCCAGACGCCGATGCAGGCGATGCTGGGCCAGTTGCTCAAGCGCGGCGGCCGCGAAGTGCGCTTCCTGCACGCGGCCCGTCACGGCGGCGCGCATGCGATGGGCGCCAAAGTGCGCCAGCTGGCCGATCGCCATCCGCAACTGAAGGTCCACGTTTGCTACGAGACGCCGCGCGCGCAGGATGCGATCGGCGTCGACTACCAGGCTGCGGGGCGGCTGAACCTGGCGGATGTGAAGGGCATCGCGCTGTTGCCGGACGCCGACTACTATCTGTGCGGCCCGCTGGGCTTCATGCGCGCGCAGCGCGACAGCCTGCGCGGCCTGGGCGTGGCCGCCGACCGCATCCATTACGAAGTGTTCGGCTCCCATCCCGGCGACGATTGAGGCCGCCGGCCAGACGCGGTATGCTGCCGCCGATTCCCTGCACTGATTAGAGCGCCATGCAACTGACCCGATTCACCGACCTAGGCCTGCGCGTGCTGATGTACCTGACCGGGCAGCAGCCCGGCCAGTTGGCCACCATTCCGGAAATCGCCGAGCGCTTCGAGGTGTCGCGCAATCATCTGGTCAAGGTGGTGCATTTCATGGCGCAGCAGGGCTGGCTGGTCACTTCTCGGGGCAAGGGCGGCGGCATGACGCTGGCGCGGCCGCCCGAGCATTACCGGCTGGGCGAGGTGGTGAGGATGCTGGAGGGCAAGCCGCAGTTGATAGACTGCGTGGAGCCGCCGTGCGCGCTGAGCCGCGGCTGCTTGCTGAAAGGCGCGCTGGACGAGGCGCTGGCGGCCTTTTTCCTGTCGCTGGACGGTTATACGCTGCGCGACATCGTCGCCAGTCCTACCGGCGACGCCATCATCCGTTTGCACCGCTCGAGCCGCGGATAGCACCCTGATCCTGCGTTGCGCCCCTTTGCCGTATGATGTGTCCTGTCCGAGCCGAGTCGGTGCTTAGGCTGTTGGCGGGCCTTTCAGCTCGATGCCGTTGCCGTCCGGGTCGCACAGGTAGATCGACGGGCCGGAGCCTTCCGCGCCGAAACGCTGTTTGGCCGGCTCGACGACGATGCCCAGCCCGGCGAGGTGGGCGCGGATCGCGTCCTCGTCGAACGGCTCCACCCGCAGGCAGAAGTGGTCGACATTGGCCCCTGGTGCCTCTCTTTCTGTCGCGGGCACCAGATCTATCAGCGCGCTGCCTGCATCCAGGTGCACCAATCCCAGTTTTTCCTGTCTCTTCACCACCCGGCAACCCAGGGTTTCCAGATAGAAACGTTCGGAGCGGGCGGGATCGGCGACGCGCAGCACGATGTGATCGATTCCCAGGATGCGGAACGGACGCATGGCATTTTCCTGTCGGTGGTTGATGTTGATATGCTATTTAAATTTAATGTTAATGTTAAATTGCTATTTTTCATGGCGCCGATAGCGTCGCAGCGCGCGGCTGGGGAGGAAGCATGGAATGGCTGACCGGCCTGCCGCGCGTGGCGGGCCTGTTCGTATTGACCGCATTGGCCGAGATCGTCGGCTGCTATCTGCCGTGGCTGGTGTTGCGCGAGGGGCGGTCCTTGTGGCTGCTGGCCCCCACGACGCTGGCGTTGGCGCTGTTCGCCTGGCTGCTGACCCTGCATCCGGCAGCCGCGGGCCGCACGTATGCCGCTTATGGCGGCGTTTACGTGACGGTGGCGATCGCTTGGCTGTGGCTGGTGGACGGCGTGCGGCCGGACCGTTGGGACGCCCTGGGTTGCGCGCTGGCGCTGGCCGGGATGGCGGTGATCATGCTGGCACCGCGCAGCTAGCCGGCAAGGGTCAAGACGATGCGCTAACCTCCGCCGTCGGTTTGGCGGGGCCGCGCTTGGAGAGGTACAGCCCCAGGGCGATCAGCCCGATGCCCGCCAGTTGGGCCTGCGCGGATTTGCCGCCATTGCCCGCAAGCCGATCGATCAGCACGCCGGACAGCATCTGGCCGGCGATCACCAGCAACGCGGTTTTCATCGTGCCCAGCCGCGGCAGGGCGAAGCCATTGAGGGCGACGAAAGCCGCGCCGATGACGCCGCCGCACCAGGCGCTCCAGGGGGCGTCCAGGGGCAGGCGAAACGCCGCAGCGCCGCTGGCCAGCAACAGGCTCAAAAACAGAAAGCCGCCGAGGTGGTTCCAGAACGAGGCGGCCAGGGCGCCGTCATGTTGCGCCAGCTTGCCGTTGATGGAGCGGCTGCCGCCTATGCACAGCCCGTTGGCGATGGCCAAAGTCATGAAAAACAGCATGGTCAGGCTCCGAAAATCAGGACCGCGCAGCCGGAGAGCACCAGCGGCAGCGCCAAGGCGTCGTTCAGGCGAAGCGGCCGGCGCGGCATGCCGAACAGGCCGAAGCGGTCGGACAGCAGGCCGAACAGCATTTGTCCGGCCATGCCCAGCGCGAGGGTGCCGGACATCGCCAGCGGGCTGTTGACGGTGATGGCCGCCAGCGCCACCACCAGCGCGCCGGGCACGCCGCCCAGATAGGCCCAGCGCGGCGGGCGGTCGATGCCGGGGCGCGCGCGCCGCTGGGTCTTCCACAGCAGCAGCGCGGCCAGCATGCCTATCGCGTGGGCCAGCCATGACGCGGTCAGCGGATTGCCGTATGCGGCCAGCCGGCTGTTGCAATGGATCATCAGCGCGAGCAGCGCGCCGGCCAGCAGCGCCAGCGCGCTCAGCCCGTACTTCGTGAGCGGCTGTGCGGCGGAATGATGGGTATGCATGGAAATCCTTTAGGTCTTGAATGAACACGGCGAGGCCGGATGTCAGAACTGTACATTGTGTCTTTCTGGCTGATAATCTGTATTTTTGGAAACTGATTGCGGATGGAAAGTGGACAATAAGATGGAGCATTTCGCCGCGATACCGATATTCGTCGCCGTGGTCGAGGCCGGCAGTTTCTCTGCCGCCGCCGAACGGCTGGGGCTGACCAAATCCGCGGTCAGCAAGCGGGTGCAACAATTGGAGGCGGGCTTGAACGTGAGGCTGCTGCAGCGGACCACCCGCAGTCTGAGCCTGACCGAGGCCGGCGAGCGCTATTACGACCGCGCCCGCGGCGCGCTCGCGCTGGCCCGCGAGGCGGAGGAGGTGGCGGCCGGGCTGCAGGGCCGGCCGCAGGGTTTGCTGCGGGTTGCCGCGCCGATGGCTTTCGGCCGGCTGCACCTGTCGCCGCTGGCGGCGGAGTTCCTGCGCCGCTATCCGGACATCCAGCTGGACTTGGCGATGGACGACAGGATGGTAGACCTGGTGGAGGGCGGCTACGACCTGGCGGTGCGGATCGGCAATCTGCCGGACAACCGCATGGTGGCGCGCCGCCTCGCCCCGTGCCGGGTAGCGGTGTGCGCGTCGCCGGACTACCTGGCGGCGCATGGAAGGCCGGCGCATCCATCCGAGCTGGCGCGGCACAACTGCATCCATTATTCATACTATCGCGGCGGCGCTTACTGGACTTTCCAGGGGCCGGACGGCGAGATCCGCGTGCAGCCTCGCGGCAATTACCAGGTCAACAACAGCGAGGCGCGGCGCGACGCGCTGCTGGCCGGCCTGGGCATCTGTGAAATGCCCACCTTCATCGTCGGGCCGGACTTGGCCGCCGGCCGGCTGGAAGCGGTGCTGACCGATTACCCGCTGCCGCCGCACGCTATCCACGTGGTGTTCCCGCAACGGCGGCTGCCGGCCAAGGCTCGGGCCTTCATCGACTTCCTTGACGAAAAACTGGGCGGCGACAGGCCGTTGTGGGATAGCGACCTGCCCCCATCTGTGCTGTCATCTCAATATGGGGAGCGCCCATGAGCAAACGTTATCGGACGGCCTTGGTCTGGCTGCGCCGCGACCTGCGGCTGGACGACCACGCCGCTTTTTACCATGCGCTGAAGCACAGCGAGGCCGTGCTGCCGGTGTTCGTGTTCGATGCCTCGATACTCGCGGCCTTGCCGCGCGACGACCGGCGCGTGGATTTCATCTGGCAGAGCGCGGCGGCGCTGAAGGCCGAGCTGAACCAGCTGGGCGGCGACCTGCTGATCCGCCATGGCCTGCCGCAACACGAGATACCGCGGCTGGCGGCGGAATTGGGCGCCGAGGCGGTATTCTGCAACCGCGACTACGAGCCGGCCGCCCGCGCGCGCGACGCCGAGGTGGCGCAACGGCTGGCCGAACAGGGCGTCGCCTTCCGCGACAGCAAAGACCAGGTGATTTTCGAGACCGACGAAGTCTTGACCGGGGCCGGCAAACCGTTCTCGGTGTTCACGCCGTACAAGAACGCCTGGTTGAAGAAACTGACGCCGTTCCACCTGCAGGCCTACCCGGTGCGGCGCTATCTGGACGCGCTGATGCCGCGTGAACCGCAATCCATGCCCAGCCTGGCCGATATCGGTTTCCTGCCCAGCGATCTGGCCTCGCTGCCGGTCAAGGCCGGCGCGGCCGGGGCCGAGGCGCTGTTCGCCGACTTCGCCGGCCGCATCGAGCGCTACAAGGCGCAGCGCGACTTTCCCGGCGTCAAGGGCGTGTCCTATCTCAGCGTCCACCTGCGCTTCGGCACTCTCTCCATCCGCCGGCTGGCCGCCTACGCCTGGCATGACGGCGGCGAAGGCGCGATGACCTGGCTGAGCGAGCTGATCTGGCGCGACTTCTACCAGCAGGTGCTGTGGCACCGGCCCGATGCGGCGAAGCACGCGTTCAAGCCGGAGTACGACGCGTTGCCGTTTCCCAACGATCCGGAATGGTTCGACGCCTGGCGCGAAGGCCGCACCGGCTACCCGCTGGTGGACGCGGCGATGCGTCAGCTCAATCGCAGCGGCTACATGCACAACCGCTTGCGCATGGTGGCGGCCAGCTTCCTGGTCAAGGATCTGCTGATCGACTGGCGCTGGGGGGAGCAGTACTTTGCCGAGAAACTGCTGGACTTCGACCTGGCGGCCAACAACGGCGGCTGGCAGTGGGCGGCCAGCACCGGTTGCGACGCCCAGCCTTATTTCCGCATCTTCAATCCGGTCAGCCAGAGCGAGAAGTTCGACCCCGACGGCCGCTTCATCCGCCGTTACGTGCCGGAGCTGGCGGCGCTGCCGGACAAGCTGATCCACGCGCCGTGGCAGGCCAAGCCGGAACAACTGATGTCAGCCGGCGTGCGGCTGGGACGCGACTATCCGCATCCCATCGTCGACCACGCGGTTCAGCGCGAGCTGGCGCTGGCGCTGTTCAAGCGCTGAATTCGTCGGGCCAGCCGCCGCTTTCCAGCAGTTGGCGGCGGTAGCGTTCCGGCGAGTCGCCCAGATGTTTCTGGAACATGGCGATGAAGGCCGATGGCGTCGCGTAGCCCAGCCGAGCGGAGATGGCCTGCACGCTGTCGCCCTGCTTGAGCCCGGACAAGGCTTCCAGCAGCCGCGCCCGGTTGCGCCATTGACCGAAGCTCATGCCCAGCTCGCGCTGGAACAGCCGCGCCAGCGTGCGCTCGGTGCTGAACACCCGTTCCGCCCAGGCTTTCAGCGGCGTGGTGTCGGCCGGGTCCTGGCGTATGGCGTCCAGTATCGGCTGCAGCAACCGCTGCCGGCTGTCGGGCAGGTAGCTGGCCTCGCGTCCGGATTGCAGGATGCGCCGGCATAGCAGCTCGGCCTGGCGGATGTCCCAGGGATCGGTCGGCGTCGTGATCTGGCGCTGGCCGAAGTCGTCCAGCAGCGCGCGCACCAGCGGCGTCTGCTCCAGCAGACAGGTCGACAGCGGCAGCCGCGCGGCCACCTCGTCGCCGACGTAGATCGAGGTGTAATGCATCGCCTGGTGGATGTAGGCCGCGTGCGGCTCCGCCGGCGGCGTCCACAGCAGGTATTGCGCGGTGGCCACCACCCGCCTGTCGTCCAGCAGCAGCTCCATCATGCCCAGGTTGATGCGGCTCAGCTGTCCCCAACGATGGCGATGGCGGGCGAACTCGCTTTTCGGCGTGAAGCGGTGGAAGCGGAAGATCAGCGGCGCCGGCTCCGGCAGGCCCTGGTCGCCGGCGAAATAGTCGTTTTCCGAGCCGTCCATATTGTCCGGTTTGCCTCAGTGATTTGTCCGTTTTGCATTATATCGTCCATAACAGACGGTTCTACAATAGACCGGATAGAGTCTAAGGAGGCTGTGATGGCCATGCTGTTTCCTCTGCTGGCGGTGCTGATCTGGGCCGCCAACACCATCGTTTCCAAGGCCGCCGCCCAAGTGCTGGACCCGGCGGCGATCTCGATTTACCGCTGGCTGCTGGCGGCGCTGGTGCTGACGCCGTTCTGCCTGCCCGTTTTGCGCCGCCGGATGGGCGAGCTGAAGCCCTGGCTGGGCAAGCTGCTGGTTCTGGCGATGCTGGGCATGGTGATGTTCCAGTGCCTGGCCTATTACGCGGCGCACAGCACCAGCGCCACCAATATGGGCGTGATCACCGCGCTGGTGCCGCTGCTGGGCTTGCTGCTCAATGCGGCGGTTTTCCGGCAGAAAGTGGCGGCGCTGGCCTGGCTGGGCGTGGCGGTGTCGCTGTCCGGCGTGGTTTACCTGCTGGGCAAGGGCGACCCCGCCAGCCTGCTGGCCAACGGCGTCAACACCGGCGACGCGCTGATCCTGGCCGGCGCCGCGTCCTACGCGCTGTACGGCATCCTGCTGCGGCGCTGGGCGCCGCCGTTCGGCGCCTGGCTCAATCTCTATCTGCAGGCCAGCCTGGCGGTATTGCTGCTGTTGCCGCTGACGCTGACCGCGCAGAGCATGGCCATTCCGGCCAAGGGCATCGGCCTGGTGCTGTTCGCCGGCATCGGCTCTTCTCTGGTGGCCGCCTATTTCTGGATGCGCGGCATCCAGAAGCTGGGCAGCGAGCGCACCGCCATCTTCATGAACCTGCTGCCGCTGTTCACCGCGCTGCTGGCCAGCGCGCTACTGGGCGAAACCATCCACCATTACCACTGGCTGGGCGGCGGGCTGATCCTGCTGGGCGTGGCGCTGGGCCAGGGCCTGCTGCGGCTGGGCGGCGCGAAGCGGCCGGCTTTTGTAAATAAATAACACAATCCATTAACAAAAATTTACCTGGCCGGCGTGGCGTTTTATTGCGCCTATCACGCGAGAGCGAAGGCAAATCCGCGCGCCGGATCGATAGCCGGCCATGCCGTGGCAGATAGCTGCGCATGGCCGTGTTGCGGCGCGAAAATGCGGCGTCATCGGGGTGTTGACGTTGATTTCGCGCCGGGATTACCATCGCCGCGTTTTCATAACTGGGGGCTGATGCCTTGGAAAGTTGCAGTAGTAGTTGGTTATCCACCGGGTCGCGCTGACCGGCAAAGGCATCGTCACCATTTCATTGGCCGCTGTCCCGCCGCGAGGCCAGACAGTGCGCATCCCAAGGCTCGGCCGTTCCGCCGCAGCCGCGTGCTTACCCCAATACCGTTACTGCTGATGACCGCGTACCGAACTCTGTCGGACGCCTAAATCAGGTTTGCGCATGCGCGCGTTTGCATCCGCCCGGCGTTCATCCGTCCGGCAGACGCCGCCGCGTCCATGCCCGCATGCCTTCGTTTGCTTGAAAAACGACGGGCGGTCCCCGCTTGCGCCGCCCGTTCGGAGACGATGACAATGACGAATAACGTCAAGAACGAAGCTGTACTCGACAGCGCCCACGTCGGAGACATCCGCGGCGCATTCGGCACCATCCGCCACGGCGACGTGGCCGCGCGCAACGGCCTCTGGCAGCGGCTGCGCACGCTGCTGGCCATCCTGGGTCCCGGCCTGATCGTGATGGTCGGCGACAACGACGCCGGCGCCTTCAGCACCTACGCCCAGGCCGGCCAGAACTATGGCACCTCGCTGCTGTGGACGCTGATCCTGCTGATCCCGGTGCTGTACGTGAACCAGGAAATGGTGCTGCGCCTGGGCGCGGTCACCGGCGTCGGCCATGCCCGGCTGATCCTGGAGCGGTTCGGCAAATTCTGGGGCGCTTTCAGCGCCATCGACCTGTTCCTGCTGAACGCGCTGACCATCGTCACCGAATTCATCGGCATCACGCTGGGCCTGCAATACCTGGGGCTGCCCAAGGCATGGGGCGTGATCGCCGCCGCCGGCCTGGTGATGGCCGCTGCCGGCACCGGCGACTTTCGCCGCTTCGAGCGCTTTTCGCTGATCCTGGTGGTGTTCAGCCTGCTGTTGGTGCCGGTGTTCATGATGGTGCATCCGCCGATGTCCCAGATCGGCCACGACCTGTTCGTGCCCGGCATGCCGGCCGGCGGCAAGCTGTCCGACGTGATGCTGCTGATCATCGGCATCGTCGGCACCACGGTGGCGCCGTGGCAGCTGTTCTTCCAGCAAAGCTACGTGATAGACAAGCGCATCACGCCGCGCTTCATCAAGTACGAGCGCGCCGACCTGTGGCTGGGCATCGTGCTGGTGCTGATCGGCGCCGTCGCCATCATCGGCATGGCCGCCGCGCTGTTCGCCGGCAAGCCGGAATTCGGCAATTTCCAGGACGCCGGCGCGGTCGCCGCCGGCCTGGGGAAATACCACAGCCATCTGGCAGGCGTGCTGTTCGCGGTCGCGCTGATCGACGCCAGCCTGATCGGCGCCAGCGCGGTGTCGCTGTCCACCGCCTACGCGCTGGCCGACGTGCTGAACATGAAGCATTCGCTGCACCGCAAACCGTCCGACGCCCGCGCCTTCTACCTGGTGTATTTCCTGCTGATCGCCGGCGCCGCGTCCCTGGTGCTGATCCCGGGCGTGCCGCTGGGCCTGCTGACCAACGCGGTGCAGACGCTGGCCGGCGTGCTGCTGCCGTCCGCCTCGGTGTTCCTGCTGCTGCTGTGCAATGACAAGGATGTGCTGGGCCCGTGGGTGAACGGCCGCTGGACCAATCTGTTCACCGGCCTGGTGGCGGCGGTGCTGGTGCTGTTGTCGGTGATCCTGACCGCCTCGGTGCTGTGGCCGGACATTTCCAGCCAGACCATCGTCAACGTGCTGGTCGGCGGCGGCATCGTCGGCGGCATCGTGGTGATCGCCGCGCATGTCGTCAAGCTGCGCCGCGACGCCGAAACCGGCGCCGACCTGCAGGAGGAGGCCAAGCCCAGCAAGCTGTACATGCAGACCTGGCGCATGCCGCCGCTGGCCCAGCTGAAGCCGATGGCGCTGTCGCGCAGCAACCGCATGTGGATGGCCGTGCTGCGCGGCTATCTGGTGGTGGCTGTCATCATGGTGGTGTACAAGGTGACGCAGGTCGCCTTGCTCGGCCAGTAAGCGGCGGGTTAAGGTGGGGCCGGTGCCGCGCAAGGCGTGGCGCCGGCTTTTGCCATATTAGGGACCGGTGCATGGTGGCTTTCGCGGAAAACCACCATGCATGTTCCTTATAAGAAACCGGATAACAAGGAGGACGCATGCATTACAACCTGCACAATATGTTCGAGCTGGATTGGTTCGGCCTGCTGCATTCGCTGATCTGCCTGGCGATGGCCTTCGCCTGCGGCACCGTGATCGGGCTGGAGCGGCAGTACCGCCAGCGCACCGCCGGCTTGCGCACCAACGCCCTGGTGGCGGTGAGCGCGGCGGCCTTCGTCAATATGGCCTTGCAGCTGGACGGCTCAGGCAGCGCGTCGCGGGTGGTGGCTTACGTGGTGTCCGGCGTGGGTTTTCTCGGTGCCGGCACCATCATGAAGGAGGGCTTGAACGTGCGCGGCCTGAACACCGCCGCCACGCTGTGGGGCTCGGCGGCCACCGGCGCCTGCGCCGGCGCCGGCATGCTGGGCCAGGCCATCCTGACCACCGTGTTCGTGCTGGCGGTGAACACGCTGCTGCGGCCGGTGGTCAACTCCATCAACCGCCGCCCGATAGACGACGACGCCAGCGAAGTCACTTACCAGCTGTGCGTGATCGCCACCCGCGAGGAGCAGAAGCAGGCGCTGGCCCAGGTGGGGCAATTGCTGGAGAAGGCCAATTACCCGGTGGGGGATCTGGATGTCGAGGCCTTCGGCGACGACGAGGTGGAGATGACCGCCACGCTGCTGGCCACCTCGGTGGATTCGGACGAACTGGACCGCATCGCCGCCGAGCTGGCGGCCAAGCCCTATATCAGCCAGGCATACTGGAACACCAGCACCAGCGAGTGAGCGCAAGTCTTTCCGGCATCCGCCGCCGCGGCCTTTAGGCGCCGGCGGCTTTTTTGCGTCCGATGCCGGGCGGGATAGCCGGCCGCGCGCCTTGTCCGGGGTCAAAGTTCATGACAGACGGTGTTACAATCAACACTAGGTTTTTAGTTGTCGCAAGGCGCAGGCAGATCGGTGCGCCGGCGGCGGGGTAATTCACGGGCGGCCGCACCGGCGCCCGGTTTCTCGAGACAGCCTTATGACCATCATCCGCCAGGAAGACTTCATCCAGAGCATCGCCGATGCCTTCCAGTACATCAGTTGCTACCACCCTAAAGACTATATCGACGCGCTGTACCAGGCTTACCTGAACGAGGAGAGCACCGCCGCCAAGGACGCGATGGCGCAGATCCTGGTCAACAGCCGCATGTGCGCCGAAGGCCGCCGGCCGATCTGCCAGGATACCGGCATCGCCGTGGTGTTCCTGAAAGTGGGCATGAAAGTGCAGTGGGACGCCCAGCTCAGCGTGCAGGAGATGGTCAACGAAGGCGTGCGCCGCGCCTACAACCACCCGGACAACAAGCTGCGCGCCTCCGTGCTGCTGGACCCGGCCGGCAAGCGCCAGAACTCCAAGGACAATACCCCGGCCGTGGTGCACTTCGAGATCGTCGAAGGCGACCAGGTGGAGGTGATCTGCGCGGCCAAGGGCGGCGGCTCGGAAAACAAGTCCAAGATGGTGATGCTGAACCCGTCCGATTCCATCGTCGACTGGGTGCTGAAGACCGTGCCGACCATGGGCGCCGGCTGGTGTCCGCCTGGCATTCTCGGCATCGGCATCGGCGGCACGCCGGAGAAGGCGATGCTGCTGGCGAAAGAGTCGCTGATGGACCACGTCGACATCCACGAGCTGAAGGCCAAGGCCGCGGCCGGCGCCGAGCTGTCCCGCGTCGAGGCGCTGCGGCTGGAGCTGTTCGACAAGGTCAACGCGCTGGGCATCGGCGCCCAGGGCCTGGGCGGCCTGACCACGGTGCTGGACGTGAAGATCCTGGATTACCCGACCCACGCGGCGTCGCTGCCGGTGGCGATGATCCCCAACTGCGCCGCCACCCGCCACATCCATTTCCACCTGGACGGCAGCGGCCCGGCCCACCTGGAAACGCCTAGCCTGGAAGACTGGCCGGACATCACCTACGACGCCTCGTCCGGCAAGCGCGTGGACCTGGACAAGATCACCAAGGAAGAAGTGGCCAGCTGGCAGCCGGGCGACGTGCTGCTGCTGAACGGCAAGATCCTGACCGGCCGCGACGCCGCGCACAAGCGCATGATCGATATGCTGAACAAGGGCGAGAAGCTGCCGGTGGACTTCACCAACCGCTTCATCTACTACGTCGGCCCGGTCGATCCGGTGCGAGACGAAGTCGTCGGCCCGGCCGGCCCGACCACCGCCACGCGGATGGACAAGTTCACGCGCCAGATGCTGGAGCAGACCGGCTTGCTGGGCATGATAGGCAAGGCCGAGCGCGGTCCGGCGGCGATAGAGGCGATCAAGGACAACAAGGCGGTCTACCTGATGGCCGTCGGCGGTTCGGCTTACCTGGTGTCCAAGGCGATCAAGGCGTCCAAGGTGGTGGGCTTCGCCGACCTGGGCATGGAGGCGATCTACGAGTTCGAGGTCAAGGACATGCCGGTGACGGTGGCGGTGGATTCCTGTGGCACCTCGGTGCACAACACCGGCCCGGCGGAGTGGCGGGTGAAGATTGGCAAGATTCCAGTAAGCCAAATTTAATCTATCAAATAAAAGCGCCACCATTTGGTGGCGCTTTTATTTTAGTTGGCAATCCAGATGGCTGGCGGCTTGTTAAATAAGAATAGACCACCTCCTGCGCAGTATGGTGAGTAATTGGGGTTCCAGTCTGTCCCATCCTGGCAGCCTACCCAATATTTCCCATTTTTACTGTAGGTGATAGAGGTTATTTGTCTGTCGTAATTCCCTGGATTTCCTTTTATTTCTATTGCTGATTTGTCAATGGAGCTTACGACAAGCCAGTATCTATTCCCCTTCTTAAGACTTATTCCATCCGAGCCTAGTGAAAATTGAATTCCATTTGGGTAAAAGTTTGATTTTAATTTACCGTTCACAGATGGAATAGGTTTTTGACCAAAGGAACTAGTCTTTAAGTTGCTTGTGATTAGTGAATTTCCAGGAATCGCGTAGCTATTATTGGGGTTGGCAGTCGTTTCGTCATAGATTGACATATTAAGGCTTGACTTGCTTGATCCGTCTATGCCTGCATATCTTGCGACGAAGTCAACATCGGGAGTGAAGGAGAAAGCGATATAACTTACATCATTCTTTGTACTAATTATGGGTGTCGGGGTTGATTGGTCATAGTATGTGTTGTCAAATTTTAACTCAGTATTTTTACTTTTTAAAAGCCAGCTGATGTTTTTATTGCCTAATTTTACTCTAGTTTCTTTTGATTCTCCAAACGATGGGGCGCTTGCTTTTACTTGTAGAGTGTCACCATTTTTTGCGGAGGTGGCGCTGCTTGCTATTTGATTGTTTTTAATAAGGGTTGCATTGTCGATTAATTGTACGAATATTGATTCGTCTTGTTTGAGGCCATCTATTTTTATCGAATTGCTAGTGTAAAGATTGTCTGGGGCTGCGTTTTCGGTAGGGATGAAATTTTGCGCGCTGGGCTCTATCATTCGTCGAGGAATAATTCCTGAATTATCTTTATCTACCCATTCTTCGAATTTAGGCGCAACTATCTTGATACCTCTGCCAGTGTAGTAAGTTTCTACATTTCGACGAACAGCATCTAGGTCTATTTGTGTTGCAGCTAGCTTGATTTGATCTTGCAGAGATTGTGAGGATAGTTTGCCATTATTGGTCAGATCGCTGGCAATTGTGCTGATTAAATGAGATAACTCCGCTGTTTCAGTATCGGGGAGCGATATCTGATTTTTCGCAGCTTGTGACAAGATGGAAGACGTTGCCAGTAAGATCGAGTCTTGGTCGGCTGTGCCGTTGATACGCATATCGAACAGCGAGCCCAGATTGTCCACCTTGCCCGCATCAATGCCGAACACGGCCAGCACTTCATTGCGTGATTGAGTGTAGGCGGCTTGGTAGTCACTACCGCTAGTCATCAAGGCTTTTAGGCGGGGGGCCTGCAGTGTGGTCAACAAGTTGATAGTCAGTGACTTGGAAGTGCTCAAGTCGGCAACTGCATTCAAGGTGACCGGCGCGGTAGACAGCGTGCCGGTCAACTCGTTCATGTAGTAGCCGCTGCCAGTCAATTCCACCAGCTTGGCGTCGATGGCTCCAGGTATGCCGAAGTTGCCCAGGTCATCCTTGGTTTGTGTCATGTATACCTTGCCAGTGGGTGATAGCTTGTCGTTCAGCTCGGAAATCCAGATCTGGGAGCCGAAGATGAACGGGCCTTTCTGAACCTGGCCGGCGACGCGGTATTGACTGGCTGCGCCGCCGCCTTGCGATGAAGTCGAGGCGCCGCCGGAGCCGCCTCCGCCGCAGGCAGCCAGGCTGCTGGCAATCATGATGGAGAGCATTCTGCGTGTAAATTTTGTCATTGCGCACTTTCTTCTTGTGTTTCACGGAAAAACCATCAGTAGCATACTGATGGAGAAGCTATTTTGTAATTAAAATGGCATTTATTATGCCATGTTTTTATTTATTTTGACTTCATGGGGCGGTGGCGGATTTTGCGCGTAGACAGTTGTTAAAGGAGGGGAATCAGGCTGAGAGGCTTGGGGTAGGGTGTTGCATACAAGCGGCACAGATAGATCGTCTGCAGCATATTTTCATTTTTTATCTTGCAAATCTTTTACTTACGGCATAAATACTGAAAATGTTCACGGCATGGTTCTAGTGTTTCTACTTAGCGAGTAATGAATATGGAACTCGGTTCCGTCGCTACCTTCAGTTTGTATCCGGACTTGTACGCCCGCTTCCGCCCGTCGTATCCGGAGGAGCTGTACGATTGGCTGCTGCCGCTGTGCCCGGGGCGGCAGCGCGCCTGGGACTGCGCCACCGGCAGCGGCCAGACCGCGGTGAGGCTGGGGGAGAGTTTTTCCCGCGTCGACGCCACCGACATCAGCTCGTCGCAATTGTCGGCGGCCGAGCCGCACACCCAGGTGTATTACCGCGAGTGTCCGGCCGAGGTGACGCCGTTCGACGACGACTGCTTCGACCTGATCTGCGTGTCGCAGGCGCTGCACTGGTTCCATCTGCCGTCGTTCTGGCCGGAGATGCAAAGGGTGCTGAAGCCGGGCGGCATCTTCGCCGCCTGGGGGTATCACCATTGCGTGGTATCGCCGGAAGTGGACCGCGCCTGCAGCGTGCTGTGGTCCATCATCGAGCCGTTCTGGTCCAGCCGTTGCCAACTGCTGTGGGACGATTTCCGCGGCAGCGGCTGTCCGCTGCCCCTGTTGAAGGCGCCCAGCTTCACCATCAGCAGCGACTGGGCGCTGGATCACTTCCTGGGCTTTTTGAACACCACCTCGGCCAGCAAGCTGTGCAAGCAGGCGCTGGGCGAGAGCATCCTGGACGATGCCTGTCAGCGCATCACCCGGGCATGGGGGCCGAGAAACCAGGTGCGGCGCGTGGATCTGCCGCTGCACCTGATGGTGGCGCGCAAGGACGATGCGGGAGGATACGCCGGCTGAGCGCCGCGGTGGGCAGAGAAAAAGCGCCCGCTTGCGGGCGCTTTTGGCTTCAGGAGGCGGGGTTCAGCGGCGGCGGTCGTATTCCGCCTGCAGATCGGACAGCAGGATGTTGAGCGCGTCGGACGAACGCACCAGTTCCAGCAGCGACACGGCCAGCGAGGCGATCATGCACAGCAGGCTGGCGCCGAAGGTCACCTCCCCGGTGGCTTGCCAGCCGGTATAGATCTGGAACATCGCCACCGTGCACAGGAACAGGCTGGCGATGCCCATGAACTGCATCCACTTGATCAGGGAAATCCGAGCGCGCAGGTTGCCGATCTGGCGCAGGATTTTCGGGTCCTGGCTGTCGCGGTATTCCTCGTACAGATTGCGGATGATGCTCGCCAGGCCGAGAAAGCGGTTGGTGTAGGCCAGCAGCAGCAGCGAAACGGCGGGAAACAGCAGGGCCGGGGTGGCCAGGTTCAGTGCGGAGTGCATCAGGAGTTCTCGTCTATCCATACGTCGGTGCCGTTGGGCACGGCATCGAACAGTTCAATCACATCGCGGTTTTTCATGCGGACGCAGCCCAGCGAGCTGGGCCGGCCCCATGGTACATGATCGCCGGCGCCGTGGATGTAGATCGCGCGATCGTAGCTGTCCACATTGCCGCCCTGGTTGAGGCCGGGCTCCTGCCCGCACAGCCACAGGATGCGGGTGAGGATCCAGTCCTTGTTCGGGTATTGGACGTGCAATTCCGGCGTGTATTTCCACGGCGTCACCTGACGGCGGAAGATGATGGTGTTTGCCTCCGCGCCGGCGCCCAGCTTTTCGCATACGGCATGCCAGCCGCGCGGCGTCTGATAGCTGCCGCTGGTTTCTCCGACGCCGTTTTTCGCGGTGGATACCGTGAACTCCTTCTGGATCCGGCCCCAGTCGTCCAGCAGGCGCAGCGTCTGCGACTTGACGCCCACCCAGACCCACGGCGCGCCGTAATGGCGGGCGTTGGGATGGGTGGCTTGCAGCGGGCCGTCGGTCTGCGCTTGCAGGACCAACGCCGCGTCGTCGACCGCAGCCAGGCAGGGTTGGACCAGGCAGGCCAGCAGGACGGCGAATTTCGCGCGCATCTCAGTCCTCCCCCGCGGACTGGCGCCGCTGGCGGAAAAAGGCGGACAGCTGCGCCGCGCACGCCTCGGCTTCCACGCCGCCGAATACCGCCGCGTGGTGGTTGAGCCGCGGGTCGGCGAACAGGTCGACCGTGCTGCCGGCCGCGCCGGTCTTGGCGTCGGCGGCGCCGTAGATCACGCGGGCGACGCGCGCGTGCAGGATGGCGCCGCTGCACATCGGGCAGGGCTCAAGCGTCACGTACAGGTCGCAGCCGTCCAGCCGATAGTTGCGCAGCCGCGCGGCGGCGTCGCGCAGCGCCTGCATCTCGGCGTGGGCGGACGGGTCGTGGCGGCCGATGGGCTGGTTGTAGCCGCGGCCTATGATCTCGCCGTCTTTCACCACCAGCGCGCCCACCGGCACTTCGCCTTCGGCGGCGGCCTGCTGGGCCAGATCCCGGGCCTGCCGCATGTAGCGCAGGCGGTCATCCGCGTCCGGCGGCAGCGCCACCGGGGGGTGGTCGGACAGCCGGCGCAGCAGCAGCGCCTTGTCCTCCTCCTCCAGCTGCCGCCAGTGTATGCCGCGGGCGGCGGCCTCCAGCGCGAACAGCAGCCGGCGGGTTGCGGTGTGTCCGGCCGCTTTCAATTGCAAAAAGGCGGTGACTACGCCGCGGGCGTGCAGCTGCTGGCGGGTATGGATGTCCAGCTCGGCCAGCCAGGCGATGGCGGCGGGAGGCAGCGGAGGGGAGGTGAGCGTCACGGCGTCGGGCGGAACGAGGGTTGCGGCAATACCGTCATTATCGCGTGTTTCCCCCCGCGAACCAAACCCTGGCGGGATGCGAGGCGCGCGGCGCGCGCGGATTTCATGCGGAAAAGAAGATTGGGTTGGAATGTTTTCGATTTTGGCATAAAGAAGTCGGGAAGACGGCCGATATCATTGGAAAATACCAGAAAGTCCGCCCATGTCCGTGATCTCCGCTACCTCTGGCGCCAGCATCTGGCGGCAGAGCCTTTTTCCGTCAGCCTCATCCGCGGGGACGGGGCAGGCCAGCCCCGCCGAGGCGGATGGCGGCTCCGACGCTCAGAATCCGCTGCAGCCCAAGCTGCCCGATCCGCGCAGCGCGCTTCAGAAGTCGCTGAATCAAGGACTGCAGGAGTATATGCAGAAGCTGCGGGTCGATTTGAACCGCCCGGCGCCGCGCCAGAGCGGCGAGGCCGACGCCATGCAGAAGGCGATTCTCAAGCAGCGGGTGGAAGGGCTGCGCCGGATGATGATGATGGCGCACGACAAGGCCAGCCTGCGCGCGCTGGCGGCCGAGCTCGGCCGCCTGGCCAGGGCGTTGAAAGAGCTGGTGTCGAGCATGACCCAGAATGCAGCCGATAGCCAGATGGCGGTCAGCGTGGGCGAAGGCGGCGCGCAGGCATCATCGGACGCGGCGACGCCGGGAGGCGGGGCGGAAGGCGCGGACAATGCGGCGAGCGCCGCCGCTTCGACGGACAGCGGAGGGGCGGTGGCCGACGCGGCGGGAGGAATGCCGTCCGGGGCCGATGCCGCGGCAGCGGCAGCCGCGCCTGCGGCGGGCGGAGAAAGCGCCGCGCAACAGCAAGCAGCCGGCGGGCAAGATGCGGCGAATGCGGCTGGCCAGTCCGCCGATGCGGCGGCGAAGGAGCAGGGCGGCAACGGTCAGCCGGCCGGCGGCAGCCAGTCCGTCGATGCCGGCGCCGCGCTGCACAGCATGTTGTCCAGCGGCAAGGGCAATCCGGTCTCCAAAGACCAGGACATCCAGGAAATGCTGCTGACGCTGAAGATGGTCAAGGAATTCATCAAGCAGCAGGCGCAGCAACTGAAGGACAAGCGCGAAACGCAAGACAAGCTTCAAACGCAGGACGAAATCAAGGGCGCCGAGAAAGCGCTGGAGGATGTCGACAAGATACTCAAGGGCGGCCCGGAGGCGGAGGAGGCGATGGGCGGCCAGATCAGCGTCAACATCAGCGACGCCGCCAGCGGCGTCAACGTCTCCGCGTGAGGCCGATGGCGTCAGCGCGGCCAGGCGCGCCGCAGCAGGCGCCAGACCACCCATAGGCGGGCGCCGCCCTGCAGCCAGCGGCGCAGGCGCTCGTTGGGCAGCAGCTTGCCCAGCGCATCCATCGCCGCGCCGAGCCAGCCCTGCTCCTTCCATAGCGCGAAGCCGGAGCCGGCCAGCCGCATCGGTTGCAGCAATCTTTCCTTTTCCAGCCGCAGCTTGATCCGCAGGGCCTCCCCCTTCATCACCAGCAGCTGTTTTTTCAGATCCCGGTCCTGCGGCGTCACCTGCGCTCTCCATCTGGGCCGAGGGCCGCCCAGTCCTTGCGGATTTCTTCCAGCGTGGTGGAGAACGGTGCCGGCTGTTGCCGCAGCCGCCGCCGCAGTCCCAGCAGCAGCGCGAGGCCGCCGCCGCAAAGCAGCAGGGCGAGGCCGGCCATGATGGCCAGCCGCCATTCGGCCGGCGTCAGCGCCCACAGCGCGAGCACGGCGGCTATCAGGCCGCAGCCCAGCAGGACCAGGCCCAGCATGCCTTGCAGCAGATTACCGACGATTTCGTCCTTCAGTTCCTGGATTTCCAGCGCCAGCAGTTCGGCCCGGGTCAGAAACAGCGACGCCAAGCCGCCCGCGAACGAACGCAAGGTGCCGGGGCGGGGGGCTTGGCTGGAATCGGACATGGCGCTCAGCGGCGGGATACCAGCATGCCCAGCAGGAAGCCTACGCCGGCGGCGATGCCGATGGACTTCCAAGGATTGTCGTGCACGTATTGGTCGGTAGCCTTGGCCGCCTCTTTGGCTTTGCCGACCACGGCGACCTCGGCGTCGCGCAGCTTGGCCTTGGCGGTGCCAAGCTTGTCGGCAAGACGCTTGCGCAGCTCCTTGGCGTGCTGGCTGCCGTCGTCGACGGTGGAATTGATCAACTCCTCGGTGCTGTTCAGCACCTGGCGCACATCATCCAGCAATTGCTCTTTTTCTTTGGCACTAGCGGCGGTGGACATGACAACCTCCTGGCGAATATTGAAAAGAAAGCGATCGGGCGCAGCGCGGCATGCCGGCCGCGTCCAGTCCAAGCTAACAGGCCGGCGCGGCCGAGTCAAACCGCCGCGCCGACGGCTTACCCGTGTTGGTAGAGCGCTTCGTCCAGCGAAGGTTCCTGCGTGTTTCGGGCCGAACGCAGGCAGAACAAGCCGGTCAGCGCCATGGTTGCGCAATAGAGCACGCAGATCCACGGACTCCATGGCATGGCGGCGATCAGCAGCAACGGGGTCACGCTGGCCCAGGCCGAGTAAGCAACGTTGTAGGTGAAGGAAATGCCCGACACCCGCACCTCGGCCGGGAACATGCCGACCATGATGGATGGCACCACGCCGACGATGCCGCAGCACAGGCCGGCGAAGGCGTAGGCCAGGCCGGGCCAGCCCCAGCCGGCGATCAGGTCGGCGTACAGCGCGGCGATGCCGATCGGCAGCAGCAGGCTGTACAGGACCAGGCTGCGGCGCTGGCCGATGCGATCGCAAACGTGGCCGGCGATTACGCAGCCGACGTTCAGAAACACGATGCCCACGCTGCTGAGCGCGAAGGCGCGGTCGGCGTGCATGCCGAAGCGTTGCTGCAGCAGGGTGGGGGTCACCACCACCAGCACCACCACCGCGGAGGTGAGCACGCAGGTCAGCACAGCGGCCGGCAGCAGCGTGTGCTTGTGCCGGCGCAGCACGGCCAGCAAGGGGTAGGCGGCGCGCGCGTCCCGGCGCTCGCGCAGCGCCAGGAACACCGGCGTCTCGCTCAGCCAGCGCCGCAGCCAGACCCCAATCAGGCCGAAGGGCCCGCCCAGCAGAAAGGGGATGCGCCAGCCGTAGTCCAGCATCTCCTGCGGCGTGAACACGCGCGCCAGCAGCGTGGCGGTCAGGGCGCCCAGCAGGTAGCCGAAGGTCAGCCCGGCCTGCAGCACGCCCAGCGCGTAGCCGCGTCGGCCGCGCGGCGCATGCTCGGCGACGAAGGACCAGGCGCTGGGCACTTCGCCGCCCACGGCCGCGCCCTGCAGAATGCGCAGCGACAGCAGCAGCAGCGGCGCCAGGATGCCGATGTCGGCGTAGGTGGGCATCAGGCCGATCAGCAGGCAGGGGCCGGCCATCATCAGGATGGTCAGGCTGAACACGCGCTTGCGGCCCAGCCGGTCGGCGTAGTGCGCCATCAGGATGCCGCCCAGCGGCCGCGCCAGGTAGCCGGTGGCGAAGATGCCGAAGGTCTGCAGCAGGCGCAGCCACTCCGGCATGTCGGGCGGGAAGAACAGCTTGCTCAGCGTGGTGGCGAAGAAGGCGAAGATGATGAAATCGTAGATTTCCAGCGCGCCGCCCAGCGCGGCCAGGCCCAGGGTCTGGTAGTCCGAGCGGGTGAGCGGGGTGGATCGGGAGTCAGTCATGGTCAATCACGTGCTTGGAATGCCGGCAGGCGGCATCGCGATGGTAAAGAGCGGGCCAGGCTTGGGCCGGAGGCACGCTCGCGCATGGCCGCCAGTTTAGCGCGGGATGGCTATTCTGCGGTAATAATAATATTCCTATCGCATCTTTATCCTGATGCTGGAAGGGGGGATGGCGCTGGATGCCATGCCTGGCGGTGTTGGGCGAGGCATCAGGCAAGCATGAAAAAGGCCGACGCGGGGTCGGCCTGTTGGCGGAGTCAGGCGGTCGAGGCCGCCTGCGCATGGTTTATTCCCACTCGATGGTCGCTGGCGGCTTGCCGCTGACGTCGTAGACCACGCGGTTGATGCCGCGGACTTCGTTGATGATGCGGTTGGAGGCGCGGCCCAGCAGGCTGTACGGCAGCTCGGCCCAGTGCGCGGTCATGAAGTCGCTGGTCACCACGGCGCGCAATGCCACCACGTAGTCGTAGGTGCGGCCGTCGCCCATCACGCCGACGGACTTCACCGGCAGGAACACGGCGAAGGCCTGGCTGGTCAGCTCGTACCAGTTTTTGCCGGTCTTCTCGTCCACGGTGTTGCGCAGCTCTTCGATGAAGATGGCGTCGGCCTGGCGCAAGAGATCCGCGTATTCCTTCTTCACTTCGCCGAGGATGCGCACGCCCAGGCCCGGGCCCGGGAACGGGTGGCGGTAGACCATGTCGTGCGGCAGGCCGAGCGCTACGCCCAGCTGGCGCACTTCGTCCTTGAACAGCTCGCGCAGCGGCTCCAAGAGCTTCAGGTTCATGTCTTCCGGCAGGCCGCCCACATTGTGGTGGCTCTTGATGGTGTGCGCCTTCTTGGTCTTGGCGCCGGCCGATTCGATCACGTCCGGATAGATGGTGCCCTGGGCCAGCCACTTGGCGTTGGTCAGCTTGCCGGATTCGCGGTCGAACACTTCGATGAATTCCGCGCCGATGATCTTGCGCTTCTTCTCCGGGTCGGTCTCGCCGGCCAGCTTGGCCATGAAGTCGGCCTCGGCCTGCACGTGGACCACCTTGACGCCCAGGTTCTGGGCGAACATTTCCATCACCATCTTGCCTTCGTTCAGGCGCAGCAGGCCGTGGTCGACGAAGACGCAGGTCAGCTGGTCGCCGATGGCGCGGTGGATCAGCGCGGCGGCCACCGAGGAGTCCACGCCGCCGGACAGGCCGAGGATGACTTCTTCGTCGCCGACTTGCTCGCGGATCTTCTTCACCGCTTCGTCGATGTAGTTGGGCATGGTCCAGCTGGGCTTGCAGCCGGCCACGTGCAGCACGAAGCGGTGGATCATCTCGGTGCCGCGCTTGGTGTGGGTCACTTCCGGGTGGAACTGCACGCCGTAGAAGCCGCGGGCTTCGTCAGCCATCGCCGCGTACGGGCAGGACGGGGTCTCGGCGATCACCTGGAAGCCGGCCGGAAGCTGGGTCACCTTGTCGCCGTGGCTCATCCACACGTCGAGGAAGCCGTTGCCGGCGTCGTCGATCTGGTCCTGCAGGCCTTCCAGCAGCTTGGAGTGGTGGCGGGCCTTGATCTGGGCGTAGCCGAACTCGCGCTTGTCGCCGCTTTCCACCTTGCCGCCCAGGGTCTGGGCCATGAACTGCATGCCGTAGCAGATGCCCAGCACCGGCACGCCCAGCTCGAACAGCTTGGGATCGGCCTGGTAGTCGGATTCATACACCGAGTTGGGGCCGCCGGACAGGATGATGGCCTTGGGCGCGAAGGCCTGGATCTCTTCGATGGGCATGTCGAAAGAATGAAGCTCACAGTAAACGTGAGCTTCGCGTACGCGGCGGGCGATCAGCTGGGTGACCTGGGAGCCGAAGTCGAGAATGAGGATCTTGTCCATGCCTATCCTTGAAAAGTAATGCAGGCCGTTAAGGCCATTATCGTCAATGCTGAAAATTATTCCGCGCTTTCCGCGCTCAGTCTTCGCTGGGCGGCAGCCGGCGCCGCGGTTCGGTGCGCTCCGGCACGCGCTCGCTGCGCGCGACCAGCAGCAGCGCGCCCATCAGCACCATGCCCAGCGCCACGAAATGGGTGGCGCGCAGGCCGAGCTGGTCTATCGCGTAGACGCTGGCGCCGGCGTAGACCAGCATCGGGCTGGTGACCAGCGTGGACTTGTTGAATCCGTCCAGCGCGAATAGCAACACGCCCGCCGCGAACAGCAGCAGGGCGAGCAGGGTGGAGGTGTTGGGCAGCAGGGCGGTGCTTTTCAGGAACCAGACGCTGCCCAGGCAGATCAGGGCGATGGGCAGGGCGGCGCCGCGCTTCATGCCGCGCCCCGCTGGTTCTTCATCACGCGCTGTTTTTCGCGTTGCCATTCGCGGTCTTTTTCAGTGTCGCGCTTGTCGTGCAGCTTCTTGCCCTTGGCCAGGCCGACCTCGGCCTTGACGTTGCCCTTGGTGTAATGCAGGTCCAGCGCCATCATGGTGTAGCCGGCGCGTTCGACCTTGCCGATGAAGCGGTTGATCTCGGCCTGGGACATCAGGAGCTTGCGCGGACGCACCGGGTCCGGCTTGACATGGGTGGAGGCGGACTGCAGCGGGGTGATGTGGCAGCCGATCAGCCAGAAGGCGCCGTTCTTCCAGTCGACGTAGCTTTCCTTCAGCTGTACGCGGCCGGCGCGGATCGCCTTGACTTCCCACCCTTCCAGCACAAGCCCGGCCTCGAGTTTTTCCTCGATGAAGTAGTCGTGGAAAGCCTTGCGGTTCTGGATGATGCTCATGTGACGGTGAGTTCCTTTGAATCCGACATTGTATCAGAAGCCGGCCCGCAACCAAAATCCTGCCTTTTCAGTGGTTTGATGTGAAAGGACTTGGCCGTGCCGGCGGCTTGAAGGCCGGGCGGGCGGCGGGCGGCGCTTTTTGTTAGAATTGCGGCTTGATTGTCAGTTCCGAGACCCCGGCCGGACCGGGTTTTTTGCCGATGCAGCATGTCGAAAAGAGCGTCCTGGTGGCGCACACGCCGGCGCAGATGTACGCGCTGGTGGACGATATCGAACATTACAGCCGCTTTCTGCCCTGGTGCGGCAAGGCCGAGGTGCTGTCGCGCGACGGCGGCCAGGTGGTGGCCAGCCTGCACATCGATTACCTGAAGGTGCGCCAGCAATTCACCACCCGCAACCACAACGTCGAGAACGAATCGATCAAGATGGAGCTGGTGGAAGGGCCGTTCGAGCTGCTGGAAGGGCTGTGGCACTTCAAGCCGCTGGGCGAGTTCGGCTGCAAGATCGAGTTCAGCCTGCGCTACCAGTTTTCCAGCCGCATTCTGGAGAAATTGATCGGTCCGGTGTTCGGCCATATCTCGGGCACGCTGGTGGATGCCTTCATCAAGGAAGCGGACAGGAAGTACGGCGATGACTGAAAAGCTGAGCGTGGAAGTGGCCTATGCCAGGCCGGACCGGCAGTGGCTGGTGGCGTTGACCCTGCCGGCGGGCGCGACGGCGCTGGACGCGGCGCTCGCGTCAGGCATTCTGGAGGCGTGTCCGGAGTTGGATCGGACCGCGTTGAAGCTGGGCGTGTTCGGCAAGGCCGCCAAGCCAGACGCCGCGCTGCGCGAGCATGACAGGGTGGAGATCTACCGCCCGCTGCTGGCCGATCCGAAAGAGGTGCGCAGACAGCGCGCCGAAGCCGGGAAGAGGATGAAAAAGGGCGGCTGAGTCCGGCGGGTGGAAACAAAAAAAGGATGGCCTGGAAGCCATCCTTTTTTTATTGGCCAACGGGCTGGTCAGCCGGGCATGTCCTCGGCCGAGCAGACGCGGTTCTTGCCGTTGATCTTGGCCTGGTACATCGCGTGGTCGGCGCGCTCCAGCACGTCGGACTCCTGCTCGCCCAGATGCCAGCGGGCGACGCCGGCGCTGAAGGTGATCAACAGTTTGTCGTTATTGGCCAGGAAGAAGGTCTTGGTCAGTTCGCGCTGCAGACGCTGCACGGTCTGCACCGCCTCGGTCTCCGGCGTGTCCGGCATCAGGATCACGAACTCCTCGCCGCCGAAGCGGGCGACGATGTCGGCCGGGCGCAGGCTGTGCTTGATGGTGTCCACCAGGTATTTCAACGCGTCGTCGCCGGCCAGGTGGCCGTAGCGGTCGTTCAGCTGCTTGAAGTTGTCGACGTCGATCAGCGCGATGGACAGCGGCGCGGCGGTGCGTTCGGCGCGGCCGATCTCGCGCTGGAAGTATTCGGCCAGGCCGCGGCGGTTGTAGGCGCCGGTCAGCTGGTCTTCCTTCACCTTGGCGCTGGCGGCTTCCAGCGCGGTTTCCAGTTCGCGGATGCGGTGTTCGGCCGCCTCCACCTGTTCCTTGGCGGAGACCAGTTCGTCGCGGGAACGGGTCAGGTCCAGTTGCATGATGGAGGTGTCCTCCATCAGCGAGCCGATGATGCCGCCCAATTCGTCCACATTGGGCATCTGTTTCAGCTTTTCGCTGTGCGCCTGGATCTTGCCGTGGAATTCGTCGGTGCTGTCGGTCATCAGCGCCAGCCGGCTGACGAAGCGGTCCAGCAATGCGCGCAGCGAGCTGGCGGCTTCGTCCAGCGAGCTCTTCAACATGCCCTGCTTGCGGATGACCTCTTTCAGGCTGGTTTCCAGCTGGTAGATCTGCTGCATCGACAGCGGCTCGTGCGACAGGATTTCCTGCAAGGAGCCGACCTGGCCGAGCAGGTATTCGTCGGAGCGGTTCAGCTCGGCGACGTTGTCCAGCATCAGCTTCAGCAGGTTGGCGAGGCCGGTGGCCAGGCGCCCTTCCTGCTGCGACTGCAGCTCCAGCTTGATCATGAAGGCCCGCAGCTTGGGCATGAACACGTTCAGGCTGGGATCGTCGGCGATGCCCTCCAGCTCCTGCAGCAGCGACTCCAGTCCATCCACCAGGTCGGGATAGTCGGACAGGCGCGGTTCCAGTCCGTGCTTGAGGGCGAAAGCCAGGGTGCGCTGCCAGGCCTGCCAGCTGCCGGAGGCGTCGCTCGCGGCTTCGTCGGCGCCGTCAAGCGCGGGCAGCGGCTCGGGCGGGGGGAGATCGCGGCTGGACGGCGAGGCGTTCCAGTTCTGCAGCAGGGCGACCAGCTTCTGGTTCAGCTCCTCCGGCTGGTTGCCGAAGTTGATCAGCACGCGTTCCAGCGTGCTCTGCTTGTGGTGCTGGGGCAGGTCCGGCTGGCGCAGGTCCCAGCTCTTGATCAGGTTCTGGATCAACTGGCCCCAGCTCTGGGCCAGTTGCTGGGCGGAGAAGATGCCGCGCAGGAAGTCGATGATCAGCTGCGGCGCTTGTTCCCAGCGGTTTTCGTCCAGCACCTGGCGCAGGCGGGTCATGGTGACCTTGGCCTGGACATTGTCCTGGGGCAGCGTTTCCAGCGCCCGCAACAGCAGCACCGCCAGCTTGTTGTCGCGCCCCATCGGGGTTTGCGTCAACTCATGGTAGACCCGCTCGAAGTTTTCCGGTGTCGGAAGCAGCTTGCGCGTCGATAGCTGCTTCAACGTTTCTCTTGCCACTTCGATGGGGTTCTGTGTCGTCATTGCCCAAACCTTGGTGCTTTTAAGGCGGCCTGCCATCATCGGTTATCGGTGGGTGAGTGTACGTTATCGGTGACTCGCCCGGGAGGGGTTCTTGCTTGGATCGAGCAACTGGAAAAACACTTCGCCGTTGCGGATCATGCCAAGCTCGTTCCTAGCTCTTTCCTCGATCGCGTCACTGCCTTGTTTCAGATCGCGCACTTCTGCATCCAGGGCGGCGTTGCGGGCGACCAGCTTTTGGGTGGTCGCCCGCTGTTCCTGCAGCTGCTTGTCCAGCTGCCAGACCCTGAGCCAACTGCCCTTGCCGAACCAAAGCGGCCATTGCAGGGCGAGGATCACGGTTACCAGGGTCACGGTCAGCCAGCGCATGCAATTACTTCAGATGGTAGAAAGCCGCACGGCCGGGGTAGTGGGCGGCGTCGCCCAGTTCTTCCTCGATGCGCAGCAGTTGGTTGTACTTGGCCATGCGGTCGGAGCGCGACAGCGAACCGGTCTTGATCTGCATGCAGTTGGTGGCGACTGCCAGATCGGCGATGGTGCTGTCCTCGGTCTCGCCGGAGCGGTGGCTCATAACGCAGGTATAGCGGGAACGCTTGGCCAGATCAACTGCTTTCAGGGTTTCCGACAGCGTGCCGATCTGGTTGACCTTCACCAGCAGCGAGTTGGCCACGCCCTTGGCGATGCCTTCGGCCAGAATCTTGGGGTTGGTGACGAACACGTCGTCGCCGACGATCTGCACCTTCTGGCCCAGGCGGTCGGTCAGCAGCTTCCAGCCTGCCCAGTCCTGCTCGGCCATGCCATCCTCGATCGAGATGATCGGGTATTTGTTGACCAGGTTTTCCAGGTAGTCGGCGAACTCTTCCGAGGACAGCGACAGTTTTTCGGCGGTCAGGTGGTACTTGCCGTCGCGGAAGAACTCGGAGGCGGCGCAGTCCAGCGCGATCATCACGTCCTGGCCGGCCACGTAGCCGGCGGCGTCCACGGCTTCCAGGATCAGCTTGATCGCGTCTTCGTGGCTTTCCAGGTTCGGCGCGAAGCCGGCCCTCGTCGCCGACGGTGGTGGCGTAGCCGTGGCGGTCGCAGATCTTCTTCAGGTTGTGGAAGATCTCGGCGCCCATGCGCAGCGCTTCGCGGAAGGTTTGCGCGCCCACCGGGATGATCATGAATTCCTGGATGTCCAGGGTATTGTTGGCGTGCTCGCCGCCGTTGATCACGTTCATCATCGGCACCGGCAGGGCCATCGGGCCAGCGCCGCCCAGGTAGCGGTACAGCGGCAGGCCGGCGTCTTCGGCGGCGGCGCGGGCCACGGCCATGGAGACCGCCAGCATGGCGTTGGCGCCCAGGCGGGACTTGGTCTCGGTGCCGTCGAGTTCGATCAGGGTCTTGTCGATGAAGGTCTGGTCGGCGGCGTCCAGGCCGATGATGGCTTCGCAAATCTCGGTATTGATGTTGTCAACGGCCTTCAGCACGCCCTTGCCCAGGTAGCGGCTCTTGTCGCCGTCGCGCAATTCCAGCGCTTCCCGGGTACCGGTGGAAGCGCCGGACGGCACCGCCGCGCGGCCCATGACGCCGGATTCCAGCAGCACGTCGGCTTCCACGGTCGGATTGCCGCGGGAGTCCAGGATTTCGCGAGCTACCACGTCAACGATCGAACTCATTGTCTTTCCCTTCATAGCTTTCGGTTGAACTTGCAGAGGCGGTCCGCCCGACAGGGCGGGCGGACATTACCAGCTGTGTGTTACAGCAAGTGCTCAGCTTGGGATTGTGCTGCGCACGCTCATGGGGCGCATTGAGCGTGGTCAGCAATTGCCAATCAGCTGGCCTGCTTGTCGGCCTGGTGCGCCAGCGCGGCCTTCACGTAGGCGATGAACAGCGGATGGCCGTCACGCGGGGTGGAGGTGAATTCCGGGTGGAACTGGCAGGCGAAGAACCAGCGGTGGCCCGTCAGCTCGATGGTCTCGACCAGCTTCTCGTGGCCGGCGGAGCGGCCGCTGATGGTCAGGCCGGCCTGTTCCAGGCGCTGGATGTAGTAGTTGTTGACCTCGTAGCGGTGGCGGTGGCGCTCGGTGATCTCTGTGCTGCCGTAGACGCGCGCGGCCAGCGAGCCGGGAACCAGGTCGCACTGCTGGCCGCCCAGGCGCATGGTGCCGCCCATATTGGAGTTCTCGTCGCGCTTCTCGATCTTGCCGTCGTGGTTCACCCACTCGTCGATCAGCGCCACCACCGGGAAGTTGGTGTCCAGGTCGAACTCGGTGGAGTTGGCGCCGGCCATGCCGGCCACGTCGCGGGCGTATTCGATCAGCGCGATCTGCATGCCCAGGCAGATGCCCAGGTAGGGGATGTCGTTCTCGCGGGCGAATTTCACCGCCTTGATCTTGCCTTCCACGCCGCGCTTGCCGAAGCCGCCCGGCACCAGGATGGCGTCCATGTCGCGCAGAGACTCGGCGCCGTCGCGCTCGATTTCCTCGGAGTCGACGTAAATGATGTCGACCTTGGTGCGGGTGTGGATGCCGGCGTGCTTCAGCGCTTCGGTCAGCGATTTGTACGATTCGGTCAGATCGACGTACTTGCCCACCATCGCGATCTTGATCGCGTGGTCCGGCTTTTCGATCGCGTCGATGATGCGGTCCCAGGCGGACAGGTCGGCCTGGGGCAGGTCCAGTTGCAGCTGTTCGGCGATGATGTCGTCGATGCCCTGGGCGTGCAGCATGCCCGGCACCTTGTAGATGGAGTCGGAGTCGTAACAGCCGATCACCGCGTTCTCTTCCACGTTGCAGAACAGCGCGATCTTGCGCTTTTCGTCCTCCGGCAGCTCGCGGTCCATCCGGCACAGCAGGATGTCCGGCTGGATGCCGATCTCGCGCAGCTCCTTCACCGAGTGCTGGGTCGGCTTGGTCTTGATTTCGCCGGCGGTGGCGATGTAGGGCACGTAGGAGAGGTGCACGTAGAGCGTGTTCTTGCGGCCGTGGTTGGAGCGCATCTGGCGGATGGCTTCCAGGAAGGGCAGCGATTCGATGTCGCCGACGGTGCCGCCGATCTCGACGATGGCGACGTCGGCGTCAGCCGCGCCTTCGCCCATTTTCAGCTTGATTTCGTCGGTGATGTGCGGGATGACCTGCACGGTGCCGCCCAGGTAGTCGCCGCGGCGCTCCTTGGTGATGACCGATTCGTACACCTGGCCGGTGGTGAAGTTGTTGCTCTTCTTCATCTTGGCGTGGATGAAGCGCTCGTAGTGGCCGAGGTCAAGGTCGGTTTCCGCGCCGTCTTCGGTGACGAACACCTCGCCGTGCTGGAAGGGGCTCATCGTGCCCGGGTCGACGTTGATATAGGGATCGAGCTTCAGCATGGTGACTTTCAGCCCGCGGGATTCGAGGATCGCGGCGATGGACGCAGCGGCAATGCCCTTGCCCAGGGAGGACACCACGCCACCGGTTACGAAGATGTACTTGGTCATGAGATTACGGCTCTGTGGGAATCCGGGATTTTACCCTGAAATCGGACGAAGTTGAATCACTTGCTGCATCTTGTTGCGGCCCCGTCTGCGGCGCAGAATGCAACACTCACTATAGACGGCCGGCGATAAAGCTCGCGCAGCTGTTGTGAATCCGTTACAATGCCCGCCGACTGTTTCATTAAGAGAGCGCGCCCGTCTGTCAGTCGGGTGCGCGTTCCGCTTGAATTACTGGCTTTTTCTATGTTATAAAGCCAGCTTTTACCGGTTTTGGGAGTTTAACCATGGCGCGTGTTTGCAAAGTCACCGGCAAGCGTCCGATGACCGGGAACAACGTTTCCCACGCCAACAACAAGACTAAACGTCGTTTCCTGCCGAACCTGCAATATCGCAAGTTCTGGGTGGAAAGCGAAAACCGCTGGGTGCGCCTGCGCGTATCCAACGCTGCACTGCGTACCATCGACAAGGTGGGCATCGATGTAGTGCTGGCTGATCTGCGCGCTCGCGGCGAGATCTAAGCGGTCAACCAGATAAAGCACTGAGGTATACATCATGCGCGACAAGATCAAGCTGGAATCCAGCGCTGGCACCGGCCACTTCTACACCACCACCAAGAACAAGCGCACCATGCCGGAAAAGATGGAGATCAAGAAGTTCGATCCCGTCGCCCGCAAGCACGTTCTGTACAAAGAAACCAAGCTGAAATAAGCTGGTTTTCGGTAGGTTGAAGAGCCCTTCTCTGGTGCACGGAGAAGGGTTTTTTATTTGACTGGCGGTGTTCCGCCGGCAGTGCGCGAAACGACAAAGGCCAGTCTCATGACTGGCCTTTGTCGTTTTCGATCAAGCCGGTTTTCAGGAACTGGCTTGAAGGAATACCTTGCGGGCCAGCAGCAGATCCTGCCAGGCTTTGGCCTTGTCGGGTTGGTTGCGCAGCAGGTAGGCGGGATGGTAGCTGACCACCAGCGGTAGCCCTTGATAGCGGTGCACCTTGCCGCGCAGCCGGCCGATGGAGCTCTCGGTCTCAAGCAGCGTCTGGGCGGCGAAGCGGCCCAACGCGACGATCAGGGTCGGCTGGATATGCCGGATCTGCTGCAGCAGGTAGCCGTTGCAGGCGGCGATTTCGTCCGGCGCGGGATTGCGGTTGCCTGGCGGGCGGCATTTGAGCACGTTGGCGATATAGACATCCTGCTCCCGGTCCAGGCCGGCGGCCGACAGCATATTGTCCAGCAACTGGCCGGCGCGGCCGACGAAAGGCAGGCCTTGCCGGTCCTCGTTCTCGCCCGGCGCTTCTCCTATCAGCATCCAGCGGGCTTGCGGATTGCCGCGGCCGAACACCGTCTGGGTGCGAGTCTCGCACAGGCGGCAGTCCTGGCAGTCGGACACCTTGCGCTGCAGTTGCGGCCAGTCCAACAGCGGGGATTCTGTTGCGACTTCGGCGCGCAGCGGCTCCGCCGCCGGCTGCGGTTGCTCAGGGGGCGAGAAGTTGGAAGCCGGCGGAGCGACCGAGGCGGTCTCCTGCGGGGCTGGGATGAGCGAGCGCGGCTCCAGGGCGGGATCGGGCATGCCTGATTCCGCATCGTCCGCCTGCGTCTGTTCGCGCAGCCGCTGCGCCGGGTGTTGTTCGAACCACCCTCCACGCGCCATCCAGGCCGGCCCCAGGCCCATTTCCTGTTGCAGCAGGCTGGCGCGGCTCATAGCGACGCCTCCATCAGGATCGCGTGTTCGCGGCCGCCGCTGATCGGGTAATAATTCTTGCGCAACCCGCATTGATGGAAGCCGCAGCGTTGGTAGAGCCTGCGCGCCGGGGCATTGCTTTCCCGCACTTCCAGAAACAGCCGGCGGCAGCAGTCTTCACGCAGGTTCTGCAGCATGGCCTGCATCAGTTGCTGGCCGAAGCCCTGGCCCTGGTGCGCCTTGGCGATCACAATGTTGAGGATTTCCGCCTCGTCCAGCACGCGCATGATCAGCGCGAAGCCCATCAGCGAGCCGTCATCGCCGAACAGGCCGTAACAGGGGTAGCCGGCGGCCAGGCTGTCGCGGTACTGGCCGACGCGCCATGGGTGCGGCGTGGCCTGTTGCTCCAGATCGGCCAGCGGCTGGGGATCGGCGGGCCTGAACAGGCGGACCGTGCTCATCGGCTGCGCGCCTGCTGTTGTTCGACCGAGGTCAGCGCCACCTTGTTGCGCACATAGAGCAGCTCGGCTTCGCGCGGATGTCGCGCCGGATAGCGGCCGCTTTCGGCCAGGCGGATGTAGGCGGCGGCGTGCGGGCGCGGGTGCGGCGACAGCGGCAGCGCCCGGCGCGCGTCGGCCAGCAGTTGCGGGTAGCTGTCGAAGCCGTCGCCGGCCAGCAGCGTGGCGTCTTCCGGCAGGCGCACGTCCTCGGGCGAGACGACGGAGATCGGGCCTAGCCGTTCCCAGTCGGCGCCGGTGCGGTACAGCGCGCTGTAAACCTGTTGCATGCGGGCGTCGAAACAGACCTGGACCACACCTTCGCCAGCCTGCCAGGCAAGGTTGTCCAGCGTCGGAATAGCGGTGACGGGCAGGTCGGCGGAGTAGGCCAGGCCTTGGGCGATGCCGCAAGCGATGCGCAGTCCGGTGAATGAGCCGGGACCCTGTCCGAACACGATGCCATCCAGCTCGCCCAGCGCGACGCCGGCTTCGGCGAGCAGGCGCGACACTTCTGGCAGCGTGCGTTCGGCATGCTTCTGTTCCACGCACTGGTGGAAGGCGAGCGTGTCGCCGCCGACGCTCAGGGCCAGCGACAGATAGGTGGTGGAGGTGTCCAGGGCTAACAGTTTCATTGGGTTTGATGCGCTTGCAAGGCTGGGAATTATAAGCCGAGTTCCTCCACCCAGGCGAGCGCGGAGATGTGGGCCTGGTTCAGCTGCTCGCTGGACAGGCCCAGTTGATCGCATAGCTGCGGCACGCCGTCGAGCGTCCCGTCCTCGCAGGCGCGCGCCAGCTTCAGGTAGAGGCTGATCGCGCCGCGTTCGTGCAGCAAGGCGTCCATGACCTGGGGCGGGAGCTGCAGGTGCTCGATGATTTTGTCCATCGGCATGTCGAACAGCACGTCCAGCAGGCTGAACAGGCCGACGATGAACAGATTGTCGTTGACGTCGTGGCGCTCGCCCAGCTCCACGCCCAGCAGTTCCATGAAGCGGCCCCGGGTGACGGCGGTTTTCTGCAGCGCGGGCGGGGCGTTGTTGTCGTCCGAGGCCGTGACCAGCAGCAAGGTCAGCCAGCGGTAGAGCTTCTGGTAGCCCAGCACGGTGACGGCATGGGAAAAGGAGCTGATCGTGGTGTTGAGGCCGGCCGCGGCGGAGTTGACGTAGCGCAGCAGCTTGTAGGACAGGGCGACATCGCGTTTCAGCACCTGCTCGATGTCGCGGATGTCGGCGTCCATGCGCAGCAGGTTCAGCAGCTCCAGCGTGTTGCTGAAGGCGGGATGGATCACCTTGGCCGCCAGCGTCTCCGGACGGGCGAAGTAATAGCCCTGGAAGCCGTCCATGCCCAGTTCCTTGCACAGATGGAACTGGGCGTGGGTTTCCACCCGTTCGGCGATGCGGATCAGCGGATAGCTGCGCAGCCGCGCGGCCAGCATCTGGAAACGGGTGGTGTCCTGGTTCTGGATGTCCAGCTTGACGTAGTTGGCGAGTTCGAGAAAGGCGGCGGCCGGGGATTCGAAGCTGAAGTCGTCCAGCGCGATGCCGAAGCCCATCGAACGCAGGTGGCGGGCGCGGGACAACAGCTCATTGCTGGGCACGATGCGCGGCGACAGGTCCAGAATGATGCGCCGGGGCGGCAGCAGTTCCAGGAATTCGCTGTTCAGCATGGTCTCGCCGACATTGATGAACGCCAGCTTGTTGCCTATCAGCCAGCTGGTGCCCATATTGTTCAGCGTATTCACCAGCACATCGGTGTCGGCCTGGAGTTCGGTATGGCGGCCCACGCCGATGGCGTCCCCGCTGGGACGAAAAAGCAGCTCATAACCTATGAGCTGCTGGTTGCGGTTCAATACCGGCTGCCTTCCGATGAAGGCGGTGTTGGTGGTCATCATTGCACCCTGTGTTTAGGTGGCAATCATATCCGTCGTCCGAGTCTGGGTATTGTTGCTTTCGCTGGATGCCAGCAGGTCTTCCATGTCGAGAACCAGCACGACGGAGCCGTCGCCGGACAGGGTGGCGCCGGCCACGCCCTTCGGGCGGATATTCTGCAACGGCTTGATCACCACATCGTCTCGGCCGACGAAGGAATCGATTGCCAGGATGAAGGATTTTTCCGCGGACTGCATCAGCACACCGAAGTAGGGCTTCTGGGTCGGTTCCCAGCCCAGCAGCCCGGCCAGCGTTTTCAGCGGCAGGATTTCGTCGCGCACCACGATGGTGGGCTTGCCCGACACTTCCTGGATCGCGCTGCCGTCGATGGTGATGATCTCGCGGACCATGGCCAGCGGCACGGCGAACGGCTGGTTGCAGGCACGAACCACCAGCACCGGGAGGATGGCCAGGGTCAGCGGCAGCGAAATGCTGATGCGGGTGCCTTCGCCCGGCACCGAGCTGATGTCGATGCGGCCGTTCAGCTTCTGGATGTTGGTGCGCACCACGTCCATGCCGACGCCGCGGCCGGATACGCTGGAAATCTGATCCTTGGTGGAGAAGCCGGGCAGGAAGATCAGCTGCAGACACTGCTTCTCATCCAGTGAGTTGGCGGTTTCCTGGTCGATCAGCCCCTTTTCGATGGCCTTGCGCCGCAGCGCGTCGGGGTTCATGCCCTTGCCGTCGTCGGTGATCTCGATCAGGATGTGGTCGCCCACCTGTTCGGCGGTCAGCTGGACCAGCGCCTGCGGTTTCTTGCCGGAGGCGATGCGGTCTTCCGGCGACTCGATGCCGTGGTCCACGGCGTTGCGGACCAAGTGGACCAGCGGATCGTTCAGATCCTCGATCATGGTCTTGTCGAGTTCGGTTTCCTCGCCGGACAGCACCAGCTCCACTTCCTTGCCCAGTTGCCGGGCCAGGTCGCGCGCCAGGCGCGGGTACTTCTGGAACAGGCGGCCGATCGGCTGCATGCGGGTCTTCATCACCGCGTTTTGCAGATCGCCTACCAGCAGGTCGAGCTGGCTGATGGCTTCGTCGAGCGAGCGTAGGGTATTGGTGTCGCGGTTGCCCTGCAGGATCTCGGTGCGCAGCGTGGTCAGGCGGTTCTTGGTCAGCCCGATCTCGCCGGACAGATTCAGCACCATGTCCAGGCGCACGGTATCGATGCGGATGGTGTTTTCCTGCGGTCCGCTTGCCACCGGGCCGCCGCCGCCGGACGGTTTGGACGGGGCGGGCTTGGGGGCGGGGGGCTTGGGCGCGGCCGCCGGCGCGGGAGGCTGGGCCGGCGCCGGCGCGGGTTCCGCGCGCGGAGCCTGGGCGGCGGGAGCAGGCGCCGCGCTCGCGGGAGCGGCTGCCGCATTCGGCGTGACAGCCTGGTACAGTTGGTTCCAGTCCGGTCCGTTGCCGGCGGGGGCCGGAGCCGCTTCGGCAACGGCGGCAGGCGCCGCCGCCGGTTCCGCGTGGTGGACTTCAGCCGCGACCGGCTCTCCGGCCAGCGCGGCATCCAGCGCGGCCAGCACGCGGGCGTCGGCGTCGCCCGGCATCAGGCCCTGGCCCAGGGTGCCGAACATGTCGCGGACGATCCCGGTGGCGTCGAGAATCACGTCCATCACCTCGGGCGTGATATGCATCTCGCCGTTGCGCAGCTTGTCGAACAGGTTCTCGGTGCGGTGGCACAGATTGACCATGGGGATGACGTTGAGGAAGCCGGCGCCGCCCTTGATGGTGTGGAAGCCGCGGAAGATGTCGTTGAGCAGGGCCTTGTCTTCCGGGCGTTTTTCCAGTTCGACCAGCTTGTTGTCCACGTCGGACAGCAGGTCGGTGGACTCCATCAGGAAGTCCTGAAGCAACTCTTCCATGCCGCCAAATTCGCTCATATTTCACCCCACCCGTTCTGCGTTGTCTTGCTTGCGTTGCTTTAGAAGCCGAGGCTTTCCAGCAGGTCGTCCACCTGCTGCTGGCTGGTGACCACGTCGGTCTTGCCTTCCGGATTGATGACCGGGCCGTTCAGCAAGCTGGTATTCAGTTCGCCCTTCTTGTCGTCGGGGGAGAACTCGATCAGGAAATTGACTAGTTCGGTTTCCAGGATCTTGACCATGCCCATCATTTTCTTGATCACTTGGCCGGTCAGGTCCTGGAAGTCCTGCGCCATCACGATCTCGAGCAACTGGGTATTGGTGGCCTGGGTCTGGTTCGGCACATCCTTGAGGTACTGCCGGGTTTCTTCCGCCAAGCGCTTGAATTCTTCCACGCTCAGCAGGTTGGCGTACAGTTTTTCCCAGCGCTCGCTGAGTGCCTGGGCCTGGCTTTCCAGCTTGTCCTGAAACGGCTTGGCGATATCGGTGGCGTTCAGCACCCGCTCGGCGGAGTTTTCCGTCAGCGTGGCGATATAGGCCAGCCGATCCTTGGCGTCGGGGATGGTTTCGGCCACTTTTTCCAGCGACTTGTCGTACCCCAGATCGCGCAGGGCGTCGTGCATCTTGCGGGTCATCTGTCCAATGTGCTCATACATCGTCGAAGGATTGGTCTCGCTCGAGAACAATTTGGCGCCGGCCTCTTGGCCGGCCGGTGCTGCCGCGGCGGCAGGCGGCTCGGGTTCGCTATCCTGCTGCTGGGCGATGCTGTCGAACAACGCCTCCAGTTCCGGCGAGTCCCCGTTCTCCATAATATGATCCGGCACGTTCAATCCTCCTCAATGCAAATGCGGGCAGTCTTGTTTGATGCTCAGGCTGGCTTGTTCATGTTCTGGAAGATTTTGTTCATCTTCTCTTCCATGGTCGCGGCGGTGAACGGTTTCACAATGTAGCCGCTGGCGCCGGCCATGGCCGCCTCGATGATGTTTTCCCTTTTGGCCTCGGCAGTGATCATCATGAAGGGAAGATGCTTCAGCTGGGGGTCCGCCCGTACTGCCTTGAGTAGCTCGATGCCCGTCATATTGGGCATGTTCCAGTCGGAGACGACGAAGTCGAAGCTCTGGGTTTTCAGCTTGTGCAGCGCGACCTGGCCGTCCTCGGCCTCGTCGACGTTGGTGAAACCCAGCTCTTTCAGCAGATTGCGGACGATTCTGCGCATGGTGGAGAAGTCGTCCACGACCAGGAATCGCATATTCTTGTCTGACATCGAGGTATATCCTGAATTATCTATGTTCCATCAAGGCGCACATTGTAGCGACTACCTTTGCAGGAATGGAATCAAAGTTTCTGCCAGAACGCCGGGGTCGAACTTGGCAACGTAGGAATCCACCCCGACACTGGAGCCCATCGCTCGGTTGGCGTTGGACGACAGCGACGAGTGCATGATCACCGGAATGCCCTTGAAGCGCTGATCGGACTTGATCAGCTTGGTCAGCACGTAGCCGTCCATTTCCGGCATTTCGGCATCAACCAGGATGATTTTCAGATAATCGTGCAGGCATTCGCCGTCTGCCCAGTTGCGGCCGGCCAGCACCTGCAGGCGGTCCCAGGCCTCGCGGCCGTTGGTGGCCTGCTGGAACTTGATGCCCATTTTTTCCAGCACACCGGTGATTTCCTTGCGCGCCACCACTGAATCGTCGACGAAGAAGATGTACTGGTCGGTTTCCAGCTGGGCAGTGGGCACGTCGGGCAGGCGGGGTTCGCCGACCACGCTGGCCAGAATCTGTTCGACGTCGAGGATGGAGACCAGCTTGCCGTTTTCCAGCTCGGTCACCGCGGTGATCAGGTTCTGGTTGGTGCCGGCGGCCGCCATGATGTTCTCCGGCGCCCGCACCTTGTCCCAGTCGACGCGGATGATGCGGTCGACCGAGTCCACCAGGAAGGCCTGGGTGCTCTTGTTGAACTCGGTGACGATCATGGTGTCGAATTTGCTGCCGCCATGGTCGTGGCCGATGAACTTGGCCAGCGAGATCACAGGGATGATGTTGCCGCGCAAGGACAGCACGCCTTCCACCCCGAACGGCATATTGGGCGTCTTGGTGATGGTCGGCGTCTGCGAGACCTCGCGCACCTTGAACACATTGATGCCGAATGTTTCGCGCGTTCCCAGCGAGAACAGCAGAATCTCCATCTTGTTGGAGCCGGCTAGCTTGGTCCTGGCGTCAACACTGGCGAGCAAGGAGGCGTCGGTGCTAGGCATGTCGTATCCCTATCCCTTGAAAATCTTGAAGAAGGCCTGTTAGTTGCTGGGTTCCAGTTTCAGCATCTGGCGCAGCTTGCTGGCGAGCTTCTGCGGTTCGAATTTGGAAACGTAGGAATCCACGCCAACCGACTCGCCGAGCTTCTGGTTCGACGAGCCGGACAGAGACGAGTGCATCAGCACCGGGATGCCGGCGAAGCGCGGGTCGCTCTTGATCATCTTGGTCAGCATATAGCCGTCCATCTCCGGCATTTCCACGTCGGTCAACACCAGATGCAGCTCGTCGGACAGTTTGCGCCCGGCGGCTTCGGCTTGCTGGGCCATCTTTTGCAGGTCTTCCCAGCCGCGCATGCCGTTGATGGCCGAGGTGTACTTGATGTTCATCGCTTCCAGCGTGCGCTCGATCTGCTTGCGGGCGACCGCGCTGTCGTCGGCGAAGAAGATGCGGCGCTCTTCCTTGACAGGTTCGATATTGATGAAGCTATGGCCATCGTCGATGATGCTGGTTTCGGCCAGAACCTTTTCCACGTCCATCATCATCACCAGCGTGCCGTTGTCCAGCTCGGTGACGGCCGTCACCAGGCCGGCCATGCGGTTGGTGATCATGTCCGGCGGCACGCGCATCGCGGACCAGTCCAGGCGCAGGATGGTGTCCACTGCTTCGACCAGAAAGCCCTGGGTATGGCCGTTGTACTCGGTGACGATCATGATTTCCGGGCGGTTGCTGGTCACGATGCCGGAATATTTCGCCAGATCGATCACGGGAACCAGCGCGCCGCGCAAGCTGACCATGCCTTCCACCGACGAGGGCATTTCCGGAGCGGAGGTGATCTCCGGGGTGCGCATCACTTCGCGCACTTTGAATACGTTGATACCAAAAATTTCTTTTCGACCGGTACGCTGATCATGCCCCAGAGAGAACAGCAGGATTTCCAGCTTGTTGGTGCCCGCCAGTTTGGTTCTGGCGTCGATTTTTTTGAGAAGCTCTGACACAGAAACCTCCGCAGCATCTTTTGGAATGGCGTACTACTTCCCTTTATACGCCAGATATTGGTTTTTCCCGTTTTTTTTTGCTCACGGCGAGGCCTGCAGCGTGTTGGCGCGCCATGAGCTGGTCATTATCATACCGTTTAAGTGGTTTTTACAAATGACAGTGAAGCGATGCCGACTATGGTTTCAAGCCTGAAGGATCAGCAGCAGCTCGAGGCCGCGTTCGAGCAATTCAATGCGGTTTCCGGGCAACTCATTGATGCATATAGACAACTTGAGGTTCAGGTCAATGTTTTGAACGCTCAGTTGGACGAGGCGAACAGCCAGTTGCGAAAACAGCGCGACGAGAATGCCGAGCTCGCGGAACGGCTGGCGTCGTTGCTCAAGATGCTGCCGGCCGGCGTGGTGGAGCTGTCTCCCGATGGGCGGGTCATCGCCGAGAATCTGGCGGCGGAATCGCTGATAAGCGGTTGTTATATAGGAGAATATTGGGAGGCTGTGCTGGAGCGGCTGCTGACGCAGGAGGCGGATGGCAGCTTCGCGTTGGAGGCCGGCGGCGAGTCCAGGCGCCTGACGCTTCAATACCAGGATTTGCCTGCGTCCGGGGGGCGGATTGTGCTTATTCACGACGTGACGCGGCTGCATCAGCTCAATAGCGAGCTCGCGCAGCAGCAGAAACTGGCGTCGATGGGCAGCATGGCCGCCGCGCTGGCGCATCAGCTGCGCACGCCCTTGGCCAGCGCGATGTTGTATACGGCCAACTTGAAGCAGGATATTCCCCGTCCGGAAGACCGGGCGCGTTTTGTCGACAAGAGCCTGGCGAGGATGCGCGCGCTGGAAGGCCTGATCCAGAACATGCTCGGTTTCGTGCGCGGCCAGGTGTCGTCGCTGGAGAAGGCGCCGCTGGAGCCGCTGCTGGAAGACGTATGCGCCGTACTGGCCCCGCAATGCCATGACAAAGGTGTGTTTTTTGATTGCAATCTGCCCGCCGATTCTGCCATAACGGTCTTGATAGACCGCAAGGCGCTGCAGGGCGCGCTGATCAATCTGCTCGAGAATGCGCTGCAGTTCGCGTCGCCGGGCGGGCGGGTCGGCCTGGCGGTGGCGAGCGACGGCGCCGATGTCGTATTCTGCGTCGAGGACGACGGGCCGGGGATAGACGAAGCGGTGAGGGAGCGGATTTTCGAACCATTCTTCACGCAAAGGCCGGGCGGAACCGGCCTGGGGCTGGCGATCGTGAAGAAGGTGGCCGAAGAGCTGGGGGGGAGTGTACGGTGTTACAACAAGGTGGCGGGCGGCGCCTGCTTCGAATTGAGGCTGCCGACGTGTCCGGCGTGAGGCCGGATCCAGCTGCGTCGTTCGTTCAATGTGTTCGCGAACCTATGGAAAGCCGAGGACCAGTGATGAGACCGATAGTCAGAGTAGAGGGGAATGTCGGGAAGATGGTGCTGATTGGGCAGTTTGATTTCAATCTGCACAAGGAATTCCGCCAAGCCAGCCAGGAGCTGCTGGACAATCCCGAAGTTCAGGAAATCCAGGTTGATTTCGACCAGGTTCCGTTTCTGGACAGTTCTGCGCTGGGCATGCTGCTGCTGTTGAAGGAAAGAGCCGCAGGGCAGAAAAAATCGATGGTGCTGGTCAACTGCCGGGAGGCGGTGATGCAGGTTTTCGAAATCGCCTGCTTCAACAAGATGTTCACGATCCGGCCGGCTGCCTGAGCCGGCCTTGCTTGCGCCGCCGCCTGCATGGCCCGGGCGGCGCGCGGGCGCGCTCCCGCCTGGCTCGCTTTTCGTGCCGGCCATCGGTTGCCGGCAGGAAAGTGGCGGTCGATGCCGCGGCGGATGCATGCGCAGTCCGCTGCATGCCATCTGCACCAAATCCTTGTTTTCAATAGATGCCACGTGATTCATCCGGTCTGGTGCATGATTGCGTAATCCATGCCGGCCATGAGAGCGGGATTTATCTATGGGATGGATGGCGGGAGCGTGTGAATAGTGCTATTCCGATATTGTCGTTGAAGATTGATGACGTTGCGGTGTCGTTCCTGCCTGTGCGGGATGACGCCCGCGGTGTGTCCGCCGGGCCTGGGGGCGGTTGCCGGCGCTGGATGGCGCCGGCATGGCTGGTTTGACGGAATCCGCGCGGCCGCGTGTATTTCAACGGGAGTCTCTCGATAACGGGAACGCCATGCCTAAGAAAATTCTCACGGTGGACGACTCCGCGTCGATTCGCCAGATGGTCAGTTTCACCCTCAAGAGCGCAGGCTACGAGGTGGCCGAGGCCGTGGACGGCAATGCCGGCTTGAGCAAGGCGCAGAGCATGCAATTCGATCTGGTGTTGACCGATCAGAACATGCCGGGCATGGATGGATTGACGCTGATCCGTTCTCTGCGCAAGCAACCCTCCTACAATTCGACTCCCATCCTGATGCTTACCACCGAATCCAGCGACCAGATGAAGGCGCTGGGCAGGGCCGCGGGCGCTTCGGGCTGGCTGGTCAAGCCGTTCGATCCGCAGAAGTTGCTGGACGTCGTCAAGCGCCTGGTCGGTTAACGCAGCCATCGCTACGGGGGGACGATTGTGGCAATCGACATGTCCCAATTTCACCAGGTCTTTTTCGACGAGACGGAAGAGCATCTGGCTGCGATGGAGTCGTTGCTCCTGGCAATGGATGTCGCCCATCCCGAGCAGGAAGATCTCCACGCCGTGTTCCGCGCCGCCCATTCGATCAAAGGGGGCGCCGCTACCTTCGGCTTCTCCGAAATGGCCGAGCTGACCCATGTGCTGGAAAACCTGCTGGACCGGGTGCGCAAGGGCGCGATGGGTCTGACGGTGGAGATGGTGGACGCGTTCCTGCAGGCGAAAGACGCGCTGCAGTCGATGCTGGGCGCGTACAAGAACGGAGAAGAGCCTGACGGTGGCCGGCAGGAAGAGATTCAACGGCAGCTTGAGGCGATAGAAAGCCAAGCGCCCGAGGCCGAAACGGCGGCATCCCCGCAGGATGCGGCGCCGGCGGCTGAGCAGCTGTGGACGCTGTTTCTGGAACTGACGCCCGCTGATGAGCATGACATCCGCCCCTTGCTGGAAAACCTGGCGGCGCAGGGCGATCTGACCATTGTCCAGGAAGGCCGGACGGCGGATGAGCTGCCCTGGGTCGCGGTGTTCACCTCTTCGCTGGAAGCGGACGAGGTCGCCGAATCGCTGGCGTTCATGCTGCCGCCGGAGCGGTTCCGCGTCAGCATGGACCGGGGGGGGGAAGGCGGCGACGAATACGGCTTCTTCCTGTCGGACGATCATGTGTCTCCCGGCAGGAAGGGAGAAGGCGGAGTCTCCTACGTGGACGAGGATGGCGGCTTCGGTCTGTTCGAGCCGCTGCCAGGTCGGGAGACGCCGGGCGCGGATGCCGGCTCCGAGAGGCTGGCGCGGATGGAGCAGGATGGCAGTTTCGGCTTGTTCGAGCCTTTGCAGGCGCCGGCGAAGAATGAAGGCAGGGACGTGGAGGGCGAAGGGTTCGGCCTGTTCGGCGGCGCGCCGGGAGTCGGCGCCCCCGCGCCAGGCGCGGCGGCCCAGGCCGAGAAACCCGTGGCGCCGGCCCGGACGTCGCCCGATAAGGGCGCGGCCGCCGGCGAAAACTCGATCCGGGTCAATATCGAAAAGGTCGACATGCTGCTGAACCTGGTCGGCGAACTGGTGATCACCCAGTCGATGCTGATGCAGTCAGGCAGCGCGCTGGACCCGGTCGAGCACGAGCGCCTGCTCAACGGCATCAGCGCCCTGCAGCGCAATTCGAGAGAGTTGCAGGAGGCGGTGATGTCCATCCGCATGACGCCGATCGCCTTCGTGTTCAACCGCTTTCCCCGCGTGGTTCGCGACCTCGCCTCCAGGCTTGGGAAGCAGGTCGACCTGAAAATGGTGGGCGAGAACACCGAGCTGGACAAGGGCTTCATCGAAAAACTGTCGGACCCCTTGACCCATCTGGTGCGCAACAGCCTGGACCACGGCATCGAGTCGCCGGACGAACGGGTGGCCAAGGGCAAGTCTCCTGCCGGCCGGCTGACGCTGCGGGCCTTTCATCAGGGCGGCAGCATCGTGATCGAGGTCAGCGACGACGGCGCGGGGCTCAGCCGCGAACGCATCCTGGCCAAGGCGCGGGAGCGCGGCATGCCGGTCAGCGACAACATGACGGATGCTGAGGTGTGGGGACTGATCTTCGAGGCCGGCTTCTCGACGGCGGCGGAAGTGACCGACGTGTCCGGCCGCGGCGTCGGCATGGATGTGGTCAAGCGCAACATCCAAAACATGGGCGGCAGGATCGAGATCGATTCCATGGCCGATGTCGGCACCACGATGAGCATACGCCTGCCGCTGACGCTGGCCATCATGGACGGCATGTCGGTCAGGGTGGGCGACGAGATCTACGTGTTGCCGCTGGGCTTCATCCTGGAGTCGCTGCAGCCTGAGACCAAGGCGGTCAAGACCGTGGCCGGGCGGGGCGAGGTGGTGCACATCCGGGGCGAATACCTGCCCATCGTTCCGCTGGGGCGCTACTTCAACGTCGGCAAGGCCAGGCAGCGGGCAGACGAGGGCATCCTGGTGATCGTGGAGGCCTCGGGCTCCCGCGTCGCCCTGCTGGTGGACGACCTGATCGGCCAGCAGCAGTTCGTGGTGAAGAATCTGGAAACCAATTACCGCAAGGTGGACGGCCTGTCCGGTGCCACGATACTCGGCGACGGGCAGGTGGCGCTGATACTCGACATTTCCACCATCGCCCGCAGCAACGGCGGCCCGCGCGGATCCGCCGCGCAAATGGCGGCCATCGCGGAATGACAGCCGGAGAAGCGATATGCAACTGGACAATCTGAGCGATGCCCAGGCGAGGGGCGCAGGGACGCGGGAGCTGCTGGTGTTCACGCTGGGCAGCGAGGAATACGGGCTGGACATCCTCAAGGTGCAGGAGATACGCGGCTACGACACCGTCACCCGCATCGCCAATGCGCCGGAATTCATCAAGGGCGTGATCAATCTGCGCGGCAGCATCGTGCCCATCGTCGACCTGAGGCTGAAGTTCGGCCTGGGCGAGCCGCACTACAACGAGTTCACCGTGGTGATCATTCTCAATATCGGCAAGCGCACGGTGGGCATCGTGGTCGACGGCGTATCGGACGTGATCCAGCTGGATCAGGATTCGATGCGCGCGCCGCCCGAGTTCGGCGCGGCCGTCGACACCGCCTACATCGAAGGGTTGGGAACGGTGGGGGAGCAGATGATCATCGTTGTCGATATCGAGCGTTTGATGCGCAGCGAGGAAATGGCGCTGACTGACGAAGTGGCTTCCCGGGCCTGAGGCCGGGAACCGAGCTTGGGAGAGGAAAATGAGCGACATCAGGTTGAAGCAGCAGCTGACGCTGGGAATCGGCTTGCTGGTGGTGGCGATGGCGGCTGCGTTGTATCTCGCCCAGGCGCAGTTGCACCGCCTGCAGGGCGCGGCCGACGATGTCGCCGACGGCCAGTCCGCCCAGATCGCCCAACTGGCCCTGGCCGGCCAGGCCCAGCAGGCGTCGCAGCTGTTGCTGCGGCAACTGGGCGGGTTGCTGCCGGACGACTCGCTGGCGGCGCAGCGCGCGGCCCAGCCGCCGCTGGACGCGGCGCTGGACGGCGTGACCGGGCGCCTGAACAGCCTGTCTGCCCACGCGTCCCCCGACGCCAAGGCCAAACTGGACGCGGCGCGCAACCTGGACGGGCCGCTGCGCAGCCAGATCGCCGCTTACCGCCAGTTGCTGGCGGGAGGGCGGGGCGAGGAGGCGCATGGCTACCTGGCGGCCACGCTGTGGCCGGCCGCGCTCAAGTACCAGGACGCCATCGGCCAGTATGTCCGATTCGAGGGCGAGCAGGCCTTGAAGGCGGAACCGGCGGACGCGGGCGTTTCCGCCGGCGCGATAGGCAATGAGCTGCTCAGCATGGGCGTCGCGCTGCTGTTGCTGGCGGCGGTGCTGGTCTGGCTGCTGCGCCGCGCGCTGGACAGGCAGTTCGGCGGCGATCCGCAGTTGCTGGCCACCGTGTTGCGAGAGCTTGCCGACGGCGAAGTGCGCACCGAGTTCCGGGTGCGGCCGGGCGACAAAGACAGCCTGTTCGCCTGTCTGGCCGACGTGGTTGCGCATACGCTGGAAAATCTGAGGGTGCGCAACGCGCTGGACGTCTGCACCACCAATGTGATGATCGCCGACGACAACCACCAGGTGGTGTACGCGAACCGGGCTGTGCTGGACATGTTCCAGCAGGCGGAGGCCGACATCCGCCAGGAGCTGCCGCAGTTTTCCGCGCGGACGATCCTGGGCAGCAGCATAGACAGTTTTCACCGCAATCCGTCGTACCAGCGCGGCGTGCTGCAGCAATTGACCGGCACCCATCGCGGCACCATCAAGGTGGGGGGGCGCACCTTCAGCCTGGTGCTGACGCCGATACGCGACGGCCAGAACCGCAAGCTGGGCGCGGTGGTCGAGTGGCTGGACACCACCCGCGACCTGGAGCTGAAGGCGGCGGAAGAGGCGCGGCTCGCCGCCGACCGGCGCGCGGCGGCGGAAAACGCGCGCATCCGCAGCGCGCTGGACGTCTGCACCACTAACGTGATGATCGCGGACGAGGATCATCGCATCATCTATACCAACCAGTCGGTGCAGAAGATGTTCCAGCAGGCGGAGGCCGACATCCGCCGCGACATTCCCCGCTTCTCCGCCGGCGGGCTGCTGGGCAGCAATATCGACGATTTCCACAAGAACCCGTCCTATCAGCGCGGGCTGCTGCAGCAGGTGCGCGAGTCCCATCGCTCGTCGATATCCGTCGGCGGCCGCACTTTCGGCCTGATCCTGACCCCCATTCTCGGCGCCAAGGGCGAGCGCCTGGGCGACGTGGTGGAGTGGCAGGACAATACCGAAATGCTCAGGCTGCAGCGCGAGGCCGACCTGCGCGCGGAGAAGGAAAGCAAACTGGCGGCGGAGAACGCGCGCATCCGCAGCGCGCTCGACGTCTGCACCACCAACGTGATGATCGCGGACGAAAGCCACCACATCGTCTACGCCAACCAGTCGGTGCTGAACATGTTCCAGCAGGCGGAGGCCGACATCCGCCGCGATATCCCGCGCTTCTCGGCGGCCGGCCTGCTGGGCGGCAAGATCGACGATTTCCACAAAAACCCGTCCTACCAGCATGGCCTGCTGCAACAAGCCAGGGGCACGCACCGCTCGTCCATCGTGGTCGGCGGCCGCACCTTCGGCCTGATCCTGTCGCCCATCTTCAACGACAAGGGCGACAGGCTGGGCGCGGTGGTCGAGTGGCAGGACAATACCGAGGCGCTGCGCCTGAAGGCCGAGGCCGACGCCCGGGCCTTGGAGGAGAGCCGCGTCGCCGGGGAGAACGCCAGAATCCGCAGCGCGCTAGACAACTGCACCACCAATGTGATGATCGCCGACAACGATCGCAGGATCATCTACATGAACCACAGCGTGACCGACATGCTGCGCGGCGCCGAGTCCGATCTGCGCAAGGCCTTGCCCAACTTCGAGGTGCGGCGGCTGATCGGCTCCACGATGGACGAATTCCACAAGAACCCGGCCCACCAGCGCGATCTGCTGGCCAATCTGCGCAGCACTTACCGCGCCGAAATCCAGGTAGCCGGCCGCACTTTCTCGCTGGTGGCCAACCCGGTGTTCGACGCCGACGGCGAGCGCCTGGGATCGGTGGTGGAGTGGAAGGACCGCACCGCCGAGGTGGAGATCGAGCGCGAGGTGTCGGAGATCGTCCGCGCCGCGTCGGCCGGCGAATTCGGCAAACGCATCGAGGTGGACGGCAAGCAGGGCTTCTTCAAAGTGCTGGGCGATGGCATCAATCAGTTGCTGGGCGTCACCAGCCGCGGCCTGAACGATATCGCCAACGTGCTGGGCGCGTTGGCCAAGGGCGATCTGACCAAGAGCATAGGCGCCGATTACGACGGCCTGTTCGGCCAGCTGAAGGCCGACAGCAACGCCACGGTCGAGCAGCTCAAGGAAATCATCGCCAACATCAAGGACTCCACCGACGCGATCAACACCGCGGCCAAGGAGATCGCCGCCGGCAACTCCAATCTGTCCAGCCGCACCGAGCAGCAGGCGGCCAGCCTGGAGGAGACCGCGTCCAGCATGGAGGAAATCACCAGCACCGTCCGGCAGAACGCCGAGAACGCCAAGAAGGCGAATTCGCTGGCCACCGGCGCCTCCGACATCGCCGCGCGCGGCGGCAAGGTGGTCGGCGACGTGGTGTCGACGATGAACGAGATCAACGAGAGCGCCAAGAAGATCGTCGACATCATCAGCGTGATAGACGGCATCGCGTTCCAGACCAATATCCTGGCGCTGAACGCGGCGGTGGAGGCCGCGCGCGCCGGCGAGCAGGGCCGCGGCTTCGCGGTGGTGGCCAGCGAGGTGCGCAATCTGGCGCAGCGCTCGGCCGCCGCGGCCAAGGAGATCAAGTCGCTGATCGGCAACTCGGTCGACAAGGTGGAGTCCGGCAGCCGGCTGGTGGACGAGGCGGGCCGCACGATGAACGAGATCGTGGTGTCCATCCGCCGGGTCGCCGACATCATGAGCGACATTTCGGCGGCGTCGATGGAGCAGAGTTCCGGCATCGAGCAGGTCAATCTCGCCGTCACCCAGATGGACGAGAACACCCAGAAGAACGCCGCGCTGGTCGAGGAGGCCGCCGCCGCCGCGGAATCGCTGGAGGAGCAGGCGCGCTATCTGGCGGACGCGGTGGCGGTGTTCAAGCTGGATGACAAGCCGTCGCACGGCAAGCCGCCCGCAGGCAAGCCCGCGCCACGCCTCGGGGCCGCGGCCGTGCCGCAGATCGCGCTGGCCGGGGCGCTGGCGCACAAGACCAGCCATCACCCGGGCAGCTATCAGGTCAAGCCCAGGGCGATAGAGCCCATTCAGCCGCCGGGAGACGGCGAGGACGGCTGGGAGGAGTTCTGAGGCAGGGTTGACACAGGGCGATGCGCCGCTTGCCGGAAGGCGGCGGCGCGAGGGGACGCGGCATGGCCGACGAAACGGGGCTCAAGTTCACCCGCAACGATTTCAAGCGGGTCCGGGAAATGATCTACCAGCGGGTAGGCATTTCGCTGAGCGATTCCAAGACCCACATGGCTTACGCCAGGCTGGCCAAGCGGGTGCGCTCGCGCGGGCTGCGCAGCTTCGCCGATTACCTGGACCTGTTGCAGCACAGCGAGGAAAGCGAGGAGTGGCAGGGTTTCATCAACGCGCTGACCACCAACCTGACCTCGTTCTTCCGCGAATCCCATCATTTCGACATCCTGCGCGAGCACGCCAGGCGGCAGCGAAGGCCGGGAGAGACGTTCCGGGTATGGAGCTCGGCCTCGTCCACCGGCGAGGAGCCGTATTCGATCGCCATCACCCTGCTTGAGCTGTGGCGGGAAGCGGGAGCGGGAAGCTTTCAGCTGCTGGCGTCCGACATCGACACCAATGTGCTGCAGCAGGCGGCGCGCGGCGTTTACGCCAGGGAGCGGGCGGAAAAGGTGTCGGCGGATCTGCTCAGGCGGTACTTCGACAAGGGCGTCGGCGGCAACGAGGGCATGATACGGCTCAAGCGGCAGGTGAGGGACGCGGTGTCCTTCTTCCAGTTCAATCTGGTGGCGCCGACCTGGCCGGACATCGGCCGATTCGACGCGATCTTCTGCCGCAACGTGATGATCTATTTCGACAAATCGACCCAGGCGGCCATCCTGGAGCGAATGGCTGCCTGCCTGCGGCCGGATGGCCTGCTGATGCTCGGACATTCGGAAAACATCGTCCACCTGACCGACGCCTTCATCGGCTGCGGCAGGACCACCTACCGGCTCGCGCATCCGGACCGCGGAGAGGGGGGCGGATGAGCGCGGGAACGGGGCGGAGAATCCGGGTGGTGGTGGTGGACGATTCGGCGCTGGTGCGCAGCCTGCTGACGGCCATCGTCAACGAGGCGCCGGACATGGAGGTGGTGGCGACGGCGTCCGATCCCATCATCGCCCGGGAAAAGATACGCGAAACCAGCCCGGACGTGGTGACGCTGGATGTGGAAATGCCGCGGATGGACGGGCTGGAGTTCCTGCGGCGCCTGATGAGGCTGAGGCCGACGCCGGTGTTGATGATCTCCTCGCTGACCGATGCCGGTTCGGAAACCACGCTGGCCGCGCTCGAGCTGGGCGCGGTGGATTTCATCCACAAGCCGGCCGACGACATCGCGCGGCACATGCAGGAGTACGCGGAGGAGATACGGGAAAAGCTCAGGGTCACGGCCGAAGCCAGGCTCAGGCAGCCGAACCGTTTCCGCCAGCCGCCGCCGGCGCGCAAGACGGGCCCAGGCGCGCCGTTGAGGAAGAACGCGCTGGTCTTCGTCGGCGCGTCCACCGGCGGCACCGAGGCGATCAAGGACTTCCTGATGGGCATGCCGGCCGACGGGCCGCCCATCCTGATCGTGCAGCACATGCCGGAGCATTTCACTTTCACTTTCGCCGAGCGCCTGAACAAGCTGTGCCCGATGCGGGTGAAGGAGGCGGAGGACGGTGAGGCCGCGCTGGCCGGCGTTGCCTACATCGCGCCGGGGCACTCGCACATGCGGGTGGCGCCCGCGGGGGGCGGCGGCTTCCGGATCGCCCTGGATCAAGAGGAGCCGGTCAACCGCCATCGGCCGGCGGTGGATCCGTTGTTCGATTCCGCGGCCAGGCATCTGGGCAAGAACGCGATCGGCGTGATCCTGACCGGCATGGGCAAGGACGGGGCGGAAGGGCTGTTGCGGATGCGCCATGCGGGCGCCGTCACCTTCGGCCAGGATGAGGCCAGCTGCGTGGTGTACGGCATGCCGCGGGAAGCGTTCAGGATAGGCGCGGTGGCGCATGTCCTGCCATTGAACAGACTGGCGGAGAAAGTGGTCGAGTGCCTGCAGAGCCAAGCCGAAAGGGCGATAACATGAATCATGCCGAAGGGATGAACAGCCACCAGTACTACGACAAGCACTTCCAGATCACGGCGGTCAAGGTATTTCCGGGCGAGTTTCACGCCACCAACCAGTCGCGCCTGCTGGTGACGCTACTGGGCTCCTGCGTGGCGGTCTGCCTGAGCGACCGCATTTCCGGCGTGGCCGGCATGAACCATTTCCTGTTGCCGGAAGGGTCGCTGGACCTGGGGGCGGGCACGTCCGCCGCGCGTTTCGGCGTCAACGCGATGGAGTTGCTGATCACCGACATGCAGAAGCTGGGCGCGATGCGCAACCGGCTGGAGGCCAAGATATTCGGCGCCGGCAACGTGCTGGACGGCATGACGGTGGTGAAGGTGGGCGAGCGCAACACCAACTTCATCCGCAGCTACCTGGCCAATGAACAGATTCCCATCCTGGCGGAGGATCTGCTTGGGGAGTGCGCGCGCAAGGTGTATTTCTTCACCGCCACCGGCAAGGTGCTGATCAAGAAGCTGAAGAAGAGCGGCGCCGCGATCAAGCAGGAGCAGCCGTATCGCGGCCGCATCGTGGATCAGGGCGAGGGCGCCAAGACCGGCGACATCGACCTGTTCATCTGAGAGCCGGCTCAAGGCATGTTTGCGGCGCCGGCTCCATTCTGCCGGATGCTAGGCGCGAAAGAGGCTTGTCGTTGGACTCGGCTGCTCGAGGCGGCAGCCGGTGGAGGGGCAAAGGCGGCGGGAGGGCCGTCTTTGCCTGCGGCGGGAGAGGGATCAGCGTTCCAGGTAGGGCAGCTTGTCCTTCACGTCCGCCCAGTCCGCGTGGTCGGGCAGCGGGTCGATGCGCTCGACGATGCTCGGCCAGTTCTTGGCCAGTTCCGCGTTGAGCGCGATGAAGGCCTCCTGGCCCTTGGGCACGTCGTCCTCGGCGTAAATGGCGCCGACCGGGCATTCTGGCACGCACAGCGAGCAGTCTATGCATTCGTCCGGGTCTATCGCCAGGAAGTTGGGGCCTTCGCGGAAGCAGTCCACCGGACAAACCTCCACGCAATCGGTGTATTTGCATTTGATACAGGCATCGGTTACAACGTACGCCATTCTCGTATCCTCAGTAAGGCTGGGTCGTGATTCGGGATAATCGTCATTTTAGCGATAAATCTTCGTTCCGACGCTCCGGCAAATCCCTCACGATGTCGAATGCACTCTACCGGGGCCGTTTCGCCCCCAGTCCCACCGGCCTGCTGCACGCGGGTTCGCTCAGCACCGCCATCGGCAGTTACCTGGAAGCGCGCAGCCGAGGCGGCGAGTGGCTGCTGCGGATGGAAGACCTGGACCCGCCGCGCGAGGTGCCCGGCGCGGCCGACGACATCCTGCGCACGCTGGAGGCATTCGGCTTCGAGTGGGACGGCGAGGTGGTTTACCAGAGCCGCCGGCATGGCTTGTACCGCGCCGCGCTGGAGCGGCTGATCGCCTCAGGACGCGCTTACGCCTGCTGCTGCACCCGCAAGGAGATCGCTGCGACGGCGCGGCGGGGCCTGGACGGCTACGTCTATCCCGGCACCTGCCGCAACGGTTGTCCAGACGGCCGCGAGGGGCGCGCCTGGCGGCTGCGGGTGGATGAGGGCGAGTGGACGGCGCATGACCGGCTGCAGGGCGAGCATCGGCAGGATCTGGCGCGCGACATCGGCGACTTCGTGCTGCTGCGCGCTGACGGCTTCTGGGCCTATCAGCTGGCGGTGGTGGTCGACGACGCCGAGCAGGGCGTCACCGATATCGTCCGCGGCGCCGATCTGCTGGTGTCCACGCCGCGGCAACTGGCGGTTTACGACGCGTTGGGCCAATCCGCGCCCGGCTATTGCCATCTGCCGGTGCTGACCAATGCCGCCGGCGAGAAGCTGTCCAAGCAGACGCTGGCGCCGGCGATCTCGACCCGCGACGCCGCGCGGCAGCTGCGCGAGGCCCTGGCGTGGCTGGGCCATGTTCCGCCAGCGGATTGCGGAAGCCTGGACGAGCTGTGGCCTTGGGCTGTGGCGAATTGGTCATTGAGCCGCGTGCCGGCCGGCCCGCTGCAACTCCCTCTTTCCTGACGACTTTTCATTGCGATGACATAAGCATCTGTCTGTTAACGGATTTTTGTTGAAAAAATCGTCAATGCGACATGTTTTTACGTCAAAACTGTGTTTTAATGCGCCCTTTTTTTGGCGCGGCGGCAGGCCGCCACCGGCTGCGGCGCAGCCGAGAGCCCCGGTTTCAACTATCTTGAAGCCATGGCCGACAGGCTTGCCGATGCGGTTTTGACCTTTCCCGCATGTCTGGCGCCGGGTGTGTCCATCCCCGGCGCGCGATGCTTTCGTTCCCCACGGAGAGTCAGGTTTGAACGAAAACAGTTCCACTCAAAAGAAGGGCTCGCTCGGAGTCTGGATGTGCACCGCCCTGGTGGTGGGCAATATGATAGGTTCCGGCGTCTTCCTGCTGCCGGCCTCGCTGGCGCCGTTCGGCGGCGTGTCCATGCTGGGCTGGCTGGTGACTTCCTGCGGCGCCATCTGCCTGGCGCTGGTGTTCGCCCGGCTGTCGTCCATCCTGCCGCGCGAGGGCGGACCCTACGCCTATATCCACGCCGGCTTCGGCGACTTCGCCGGCTTCTGGATCGCCTGGGGCTACTGGATCGCGCTGTGGGCGGGCAATGCCGCGCTGGCGGTGGCGGCCACCAGCTATCTGCAGGTGTTCTTCCCGATATTGGGGCATAGCGAGCCGCTGGCCGGCGCCGTCGCCATCGGCCTGATCTGGGTCGTCACCTGGATCAACAGCCGCGGCGCGCGCAGCTCGGGCGTGGTGGCTGTGGTGACCACGCTGCTGAAGCTGCTGCCGCTGGCGGCGGTCACCTTCATCGGCTTCTTCCATTTCCAGCCGGAAAACCTGGCGTTCAACCCTCATGGCAAGCCACTGCTGTCCTCGCTGTCGGCGACGATGGCGCTGACCTTGTGGGCCTTCCTCGGCCTGGAGTCGGCCTCGGTGCCGGCAGGCGACGTGGTGGAGCCGGAGAAGACCATTCCGCGCGCGACAGTGATAGGCACGCTGCTGGCCACCGTGCTCTACATCCTGTCCACGGTGTCGCTGATGGGCCTGATGCCGGCGGACACGCTGGCGGCTTCGCAGGCGCCGTTCGCCGATGCGGCGCGGCTGATGTGGGGCGACTGGGGCTACTGGCTGGTGGGCTTCGGCGCAGTGGTGTCCTGCTTCGGCGCGCTCAACGGCTGGAGCCTGATGCAGGCCCACGTGCCGGCGGCGGCTGCCAAGGACGGGTTGTTCCCCAGCCGTTTCGACCAGCGCAACGCGGCCGGCGTGCCCATCTTCGGCCTGGTGCTGTCCAGCGCGCTGGTCACCATTCTGATGGCGATGAAGTACGCAGGCGGCGACAGCGGGGTGAAGATCTTCGAGTTCATCATCCTGCTGGCCACCGCCACTACGCTGCTGCCCTACGCTTTCTGCTCGATGGCGCTGATCGCCATCATGCTGATGCGCGGCAAGGCGTTCACGGCCAAGGATTACATCGCGCCCGGTTTCTTCGCCGGCATCGGCTTCGTCTACTCGCTGTGGGCGCTGTACGGCTCCGGCGCCGACATCGTGATGTGGGGCATGCTGCTGTTGCTGATGGGCCTGCCCATTTATGTCTGGCAGTTGAAGGAGCGGTACGCGGCCGATTGATCCGCGTGCGGATCAACGAAAAGCGCAGCGCGGCAGCCTGCGCTTTTTTCATTTTCGAATGGTTGTGATGAGGGAAATGGCGCGTTTTTTTTCCTTCAAAAACATTTATTCAGACTGTTTTACGTAGAAATAATATTGGCTTGCCAAGGCCCGGATACTGACACCATAATCGCCGGGTCATACAGGAGAGAGCGGCTTTCTGGCCGCCGCCGAAGGCGCAAGCGCACCCGCAATCGCTCAGGCAAAAGGACTGTATCATCGGGCCGGCGGCAGCCGGTTCGCGCAATCTGGAGAGCGGCGTCCGCGCGACGCCCACCGAAGGGGCTAACGGCTTATCCGGCCGGAAAATCTCAGGTGCAGGGACAGAGGGGTGTGGTTGATGAGGCTATCCACACTATTCTCGAAGGAACCGCGCCATGACGGCCCCGAAACGTACCCCGCTGTTTGATGCCCATATCGCCGCCGGCGCCAAGATGGTCGATTTCGCCGGTTGGGAAATGCCCATCCACTATGGTTCCCAGCTGAAAGAGCACGAAATCGTCCGCAGCGACGCGGGCATGTTCGACGTCTCGCACATGACGGTGATCGACATCACCGGCGCCGACGCCAAGGCCTGGCTGCAAAAACTGATCGCTAACGACGTGGCCAAGCTCGGCTTCGAGGGCAAGGCGCTGTATTCCGGCATGCTGACCCCGGAAGGCACCGTCGTCGACGACCTGATCGTCTACCTCACTGCCTACGGCTACCGCATGGTGGTCAACGCCGGCACCACCGAGAAAGACTTGGCCTGGATGGAAAGCCAGAAGGCCGGCTTCGACGTGGCGCTGAAGGTGCGCCGCGACCTGGCGATGCTGGCGGTGCAGGGCCCCAAGGCGATTCAAAAAGTCTGTTCCATCAAGCCGGAGCTGGCCGAGGCCATCCGCGCGCTGAAAGTGTTCCAGGGCCTGCCGCAGGGCGAGTGGTTCTACGCCCGCACCGGCTATACCGGCGAAGACGGCCTGGAAATCATGGTCCCGGCCGATCAGGCCATTTCCTTCTTCCATCAATTGCAAGCCGCCGGCGTGTCGCCGATCGGCCTGGGCGCGCGCGACACGCTGCGCTTGGAAGCCGGCATGAACCTGTACGGCCACGACATGGACGAGACCGTGTCGCCGCTGGAAGCCGGCATGGGCTGGACCATCGCCTGGGAGCCGGCCGAGCGCAAGTTCAACGGCCGCGAGGCGCTGGAAGCGCAAAAGGCCGCCGGCGTGAAGATGAAGCAGGTGGGCCTGGTGCTGGAAGGCCGCGGCGTGCTGCGCGAAGGCCTGAAGGTGGTGGTGGAGAGCGTCGGCGAAGGCGTGATCACCAGCGGCACCTTCTCGCCTACGCTGAAGCATTCCATCGCCATCGCCCGCGTGCCGGCCGCCACCGGCGCCGCCGCCCAGGTGGACCTGCGCGGCACGCTGACCGACGTCCGCGTGGTGAAGATGCCCTTCGTCCGCAACGGCAAGAAAGTATTCGAATAAACCGGCCGGCGCGCCGCGCCGCCATCCCGATCATCAATACATCTGGAGAAAACGAGATGAGCAACATTCCCGCCGAACTGAAATACGTCGACAGCCACGAATGGCTGCGCCTGGAAGCCGACGGCTCCGTGACCGTGGGCATCACCGCGCACGCGCAGGAATTGCTGGGCGACATCGTCTTCGTCGAGCTGCCGAAAGTCGGCGCGAGTCTGGCCAAGGATGAGCAGGCCGGCGTGGTGGAGTCGGTGAAGGCCGCTTCCGACGTCTACTGTCCGATCGCCGGCGAAGTGCTGGCCGTCAACGAGGAGCTGGAGGGCGAGCCGGAGCTGGCCAACAGCGATCCGTACGGCGACGGCTGGTTCTTCAAGATCAAGCCGGCCAACGCCGCCGATCTGAACGGCCTGATGGACGCCGCCGCCTACGCCAAGGAAATCGGCGCCTGATAGCCTGACCGCCCCGCCGTCGCCAGACGCCGGGGCGTTGTTTTTCCCGGCACGGCCTCGCCCAGGCCGCCGCAAAGAAGGAAGTCCCAAGCATGTCGCTCACCGAACTCTTCAACCGTCACGAATTCCTCGCCCGCCACATCGGCCCGTCCGACGCCGAGCGCGCCGAGATGCTGGCCGCCGTCGGCGCGCCGTCGATCGACGCGCTGGTCGACCAGACGCTGCCGGCCGACATCCGCCTGAACCGCCGCCTGGACCTGCCGTCGCCGCAGCCGGAGGCCGAGGCGCTGGCGGCGCTGAAGGCCGTCGCATCCAAGAACGTGGTCAACAAGTCCTTCATCGGCCTCGGCTACTACCCGGTGCTGACGCCCACCGTCATCCTGCGCAATGTGCTGGAAAACCCGGGCTGGTACACCGCCTACACCCCGTACCAGGCCGAGATCGCCCAGGGCCGGCTGGAAGCGCTGCTGAACTTCCAGCAGATGGTCATCGACCTGACCGGCCTGGAAATGGCCAACGCCTCGCTGCTGGACGAAGCCACCGCCGCCGCCGAGGCGATGGCGATGGCGGGGCGCGTGTCCAAGTCCAAGTCCACCCGCTTCTTCGTCGACAGCCGCGTGCTGCCGCAGACGCTGGACGTGATGAAGACCCGCGCCAAGTACTTCGGCTTCGAGCTGGTGCAGGGCCATCCGGAAGAGGCCGGCAACGGCGACTACTTCGGCGCCTTGTTCCAGTATCCGGGCGAGGCCGGCGACCTGCTCGATCTAACCCCGCACATCGCCGCCGTCAAGGCCAAGGGCGGCGTGGTGGCCGTCGCCGCCGACGTGATGGCGCTGGTGGCCTTGAAGTCACCGGCCGAGATGGGCGCCGACATCGCGCTGGGCAACACCCAGCGCTTCGGCGTGCCGATGGGCTTCGGCGGCCCGCACGCCGCTTATTTCGCGTTCAAGGACGAGATGAAGCGCTCGGCGCCGGGCCGCATCATCGGCGTGTCCATCGACGCCAAGGGCAAGACCGCGCTGCGCATGGCGCTGCAAACCCGCGAGCAGCACATCCGCCGCGAGAAGGCCAACTCCAACATCTGCACCAGCCAGGTGCTGCTGGCCAATATCGCCGGCCTGTACGCCGTTTACCACGGTGCGGAGGGCGTGCGGCGCATCGCCGCCCGCATCCACCGTCTGGCGGCCATCTTCGCCCACGCGGTGAAGGAAGCCGGAGGCAAGCTGGTGTTCGACCGCTTCTTCGACACCGTGCAGGTGGACGCGCCCAAGGCCGACGCCATCTACGCCGCCGCGCTGGCCGCCGGCTACAATCTGCGCCGCGTCGGCAAGACCGTGCTGGGCGTGGCCTTCCACGAGGCCGCCACCGAGTCGGACCTGGCCAAGCTGATCGAGCTGTTCACCGGCAAGCCGGCCGACATCGCCGCCCTGGACGCCGCCGCCCTGGACGCGATCCCGGCCGCGCTCAAGCGCGAGTCGGCCATCCTGACCCACCCGGTGTTCAACACCCATCATAGCGAGCACGAGATGCTGCGCTATATGAAGAAGCTGGAAAACCGCGACCTGGCGATGAACCACTCGATGATCTCGCTGGGCAGCTGCACCATGAAGCTGAACGCCACCAGCGAGATGATCCCGATCACCTGGCCGGAATTCGCCAATATGCACCCGTTCGCGCCGCGCGAGCAGACCGTGGGCTATCTGGAGCTGATCGAGGGCCTGCAGAAGCAGTTGAAGGCGATCACCGGCTTCGACGCGATCTCGATGCAGCCGAATTCCGGCGCCCAGGGCGAGTACGCCGGCCTGCTGGCGATCAGCCGCTACCACGAGTCGCGCGGCGAAGCGCATCGCAATATCTGCCTGATTCCGCAATCGGCGCACGGCACCAATCCGGCCACCGCGCAGATGATGAATATGCAGGTGGTGGTGGTGAAGTGCGACGAGGCCGGCAACGTCGACGTGGCCGACCTGAAGGCCAAGGCCGAGCAGCACGCCGCCAATCTGGCCGCGCTGATGATCACCTATCCGTCCACCCACGGCGTGTTCGAGCAGGGCATCAAAGAGATCTGCGAGATCGTTCATGCCCACGGCGGCCAGGTCTACATGGACGGCGCCAACCTGAATGCCCAGGTGGGGCTGACTCGCCCGGCCGACATCGGCGCCGACGTGTCGCACATGAACCTGCACAAGACCTTCTGCATCCCGCACGGCGGCGGCGGACCGGGCATGGGCCCGATCGGCCTGAAGGCCCACCTGGCGCCGTTCATCGCCAACCACGTGGTGGCGCCGGTGCCGGGCGCGGTGGAAGGCCAGACCGCGGTGTCGGCCGCGCCGTTCGGCTCCGCCTCCATCCTGCCCATCTCCTATATGTACATCGCGATGATGGGCGCGGAGGGCATGAAGCAGGCGACCGAGAACGCCTTGCTGTCCGCCAACTACCTGGCCACCCGCCTCTCCGAGCACTTCCCGGTGTTGTACACCGGCGCCAACGGCCGCGTCGCCCACGAGTGCATCATCGACCTGCGCCCGCTGAAGGCCGCCTCCGGCGTCACCGAGGTGGACGTGGCCAAGCGCCTGATGGACTACGGCTTCCACGCGCCGACCATGAGCTTCCCGGTGCCGGGCACGCTGATGATCGAACCGACCGAATCCGAGCCCAAGGCGGAGCTCGACCGCTTCATCGCGGCGATGGCCGCCATCCGCGCCGAGATCGACCGGGTGCAGAGCGGCGCATGGCCGGCGGACAATAATCCGCTGGTCAACGCGCCGCACAGCAAGGCCGACATCGCAGGCGACTGGGACCGCCCTTACAGCCGCGAGCAGGGTCTGTTCCCGCTGCCCTACGTGCTGGAAAACAAGTTCTGGCCGAGCGTGAACCGCATCGACGATGTGTATGGCGACCGCAACGTGGTGTGCAGCTGCCCGAGCACGGAAAGCTATATGTAAACTGTTCGGCTGGCGCAGCTGATCCAGACCCCGCCCGGGCGAAAGCCGGGCGGGGTTTTTATGTCCAAGGGATGTTTACGTACAAATACTTAGAAACAATAACTAAGTAGTCTTACATTCGTGTTCGAACTATCACTAAGGAGCAGCAGGCAATAGTCTGGCGCGCAGGATGGGCGTCGGCACATTTTGGGTAGGTAGAGCAGGGGCAGAGGATATGTGTTTCGCTAATTTCGACGCGTTTTATCGCAAAAACAGTTCCTTTTATGGCGACAGGCCGGCACTGTCTCTGATGTATTTCCTCGAAAAATACGGCGTGGAAGGCGGCGGGCAGGGGCTGGACCTGGCCTGCGGGCAGGGGCGGAATGCTTTCTACCTGGCCAGCCGCGGGTTTTCCATGTTCGGCGTGGACGAGTCCTCCGAAGCGATCGCGAGCTTGGGCGAGCGGGCCGATGAGCGCCACCTCGACGTCAGCGGCAAGGTGGTCAACCTGACCGAGCTGGACATCGAGCCGCAGCGTTACCGCATCATCGTCGCCTATACCGCGCTGGATCATGTGGATGCCGTCGCCGGCGAGCGTCTGGCCAAGGCGATGATGGCCGGCCTGGAGCCGGGAGGGTATTTGTTCGCCGCGGTGTTCTTGGCCGACGACCCCGGCTGCACAGGCCGCGGCGGTGGCGTCAGCGAGACTGCCGCCTATGTCAGACATTATTACCGGCAGGGCGAGCTGCGCGATCAGTTTTCAGGGTTGACGCCATTGGCCTACCAGGAGGAATTCGCCCTGGACCTCAGCCACGGCCATCCTCACCATCACAGCATGGCCAGGCTATTCGCGCAGAAGCAGGCCGCCTGATCCGCCGTTTGCCATCGATGAAGAACAGGGCGCATGCGCCCTGTTTTTTTATTGTGTTTGCGGCGTCCTCCAGCGCAGCCACGCCGTGGAATAAAAAAAACGCGTCAGGAAATGAGACGTGTTTGCTACAATGGCGGGCGCTCGCGATGGCAGTCGCGCGGCGATTTTTTGATGAATAAATAAAAGGTTAGCGGCGGACATGCCGATGAAGAGCGTACTTTCCTGGCAGGGGGGCAACCTGGAGCTGCTGGAGGCCCTGAGCCTGCCGGTGTGGATTTTCGACATCGATCACAGGCGGGTGTTCTGGGCCAATGAGGCCGCGCTGCAGGTCTGGGGGGCGGGCAGCCTGCTGGAATTGCAGACGCGCGACATGGCGCGCGACATGTCGGTGTCGGTGGCGCAGCGGCTGGCCCAGTATCAGCAGGACTTCGAGCGCGAAGGCGCCAGCTTTGTCGAAAGCTGGACGCTGTACCCCAATGGCCGCCCCAGCGTGCTCAAGGTGAAATTCCGCGGCATACGGGTGAATGGCCGCATGCTGATGTTCTGCGAGGCGCAGAACAGCCTGAGCGCCGATCCGGCGTCCCTGCGCAGCACGGAGGCGCTGCTGCACACCTCGGTGCTGATCACGCTTTACGACGGCAACGGCGGCGCGCTGTACCGCAACCCGGCCTCACGGGAGCGGGTGGCGGTGGCGGGCGAAGGCTGGCGCCAGCATTTTGTCCACGACAACGATTGGCAGCAGCTGCGCCAGGGCGTGGCGGCCTGCGGCGAGGCGCGGCTGCTGGCGCGGGTCAACACCCGCGAGGGCATGCGCTGGCACGAGGTCGCGGCCCGCGCCTGCCGCGACGCGGTCACCGGCCAGGACGCGCTGCTGGTCAGCGAGGTGGACATCACCGATCTCAAGCACGCCGAGGCGCGTGCCAGTTTCCTGGCCAACCACGACGTGCTGACCGGCTTGCCCAACCGTAACGGCATCCGCAGCGAGCTGTTGCCGCATCTGCAGCAGGCGCTGCGCAATGGCCGCCAAGTGGCGCTGATGTTCATCGACCTGGACCGCTTCAAGAACGTCAACGACTCGCTGGGCCACGCCTGCGGCGACGAGCTGCTGATCCGGATGGCCGGCCGGCTGGTCGGCCTGCTCGGCCATGACGAGAAGGCGGCGCGGCTGGGCGGCGACGAGTTCCTGGTTATGCTGAGCGCGCCGCAGGTGGCGGAACGCGCCGAGGCGCTGGCGCGCCGCATCCTGCAGGCGCTGTCGGTGCCGATGCGGCTGGAAGGGATGGACGTCGGCGTGTCGGCGTCGATCGGCATCAGCGTCTGCGAAGGCAGGGAGCTGGACCTTGAGCAGATGATGCGCCATGCCGACCTGGCGATGTACGCCGCCAAGGACGCCGGGCGCAACAACCTGATGTTCTTCACGCCGGCGCTGGAGGCGCGCAGCCAGGCGCAGCTGGCGCTGGAGAACGATATCCGCCGCGGCCTGGATTGCGGCGAATTCATCGCCTACTTCCAGCCGCGGGTGGACATCGCCAGCGGGCGGGTGGTGGGCGCCGAGGCGCTGGCGCGCTGGCGGCATCCGCAGCGCGGCCTGCTGATGCCCGATAGCTTCATCCCCATGTGCGAGGACTGCGGCATGGTGATGGAGCTGGGCAGGCAGATACTGCTCCAGGCCGCCCGCCAGCAGCGGCAATGGCGCGACCGTGGGCTGGATCTGCTGGTGTCGGTCAACCTGTCCGCCTGCCAGTTCGTCGATCCCGGCCTGCCGGGCCAGGTCGAGCAGATACTGGCCGACAGCGGCTGCCAGCCGGACCGGTTGGAGCTGGAGATCACCGAGTCGGTGCTGCTGGGGCACGATGAGCAGACCATGAGCACGCTGCAGGCCATGCGCGCGCTGGGCGTGCGCATCGCGGTCGACGATTTCGGCACCGGCTACTCCAACCTGGCCTACCTGCAGCGCTATCCGCTGACCTCGCTGAAAATCGACCGTTCCTTCATCGCCGATCTGGACGACAAGCCGGCCATCGCCGAACTGATCACCACCCTGTGCCGGATGATGGGACTGAACATGGTGGCGGAGGGGGTGGAAACCGAGGCGCAGCTGGCCTGGCTGGCCGAGCGCGGCTGCCAGGAGTACCAGGGCTATCTGTGCAGCCCGGCGCTGTCGGCCCAGGAGTTTCAGCAACGCTTGCTCTAGGACGGGCCGCGGCGCTTGGGAGGCGCGGCTCCGGCAGGCCGCAGTCTGGGGAGGCTCTCCGGGAGAATGGGCGGACGCATCGCCTGGCCGGCGCGACTGTGGAGCCAGGCCGGCTGCCGCGCCCGCGGCGTGGATTGGTCCGGGCGGCAGCCGTCTTATATCAATATGTGGATTAAATCATTGGTTTCTCCGTGCGCTTGGCTTACCCTATGCCGGTAATGCGGGCGGCATGTCCGCCCGGCAGCTAGGAGAACAATATGAAGAAACTGAGCGCCGCCGCGCTGGCGGTCCTGCCGCTGGCCGCCTTGGCGGCCAAACCCCTGACCGTATGCACCGACGCCAATCCGGAAGGTTTCGACGTGGTGCAGTACAACTCGCTGGTCACCACCAACGCCTCGGCAGACGTGTTGATGGACCGCCTGGTGGAATACGACGCCGCCGCCGGCAAGCTGCGGCCGGGCCTGGCCGGCAGCTGGGAGGTCAGCGCCGACGGCCTGGCTTACACCTTTCACCTGCGGTCCGGCGTCAGCTTCCACGGCACCGACTATTTCAAGCCGACGCGCAAGCTGAACGCCGACGACGTCGTGCAGACCTTCGACCGCATGCTGAATCCGGACAATGCCTGGTACAAGACCGCGCCCGCCGGCTATCCGCATGCGCAGTCCATGCAGTTTCCCAAGCTGATCAAGGCGGTGCGCAAGCTGGATCCGCTGACGGTGCGCTTCGAGCTCAATTACCCGGAAGCCACCTTCTTGTCCAGCTTGACCATGGGCTTCGCCTCCATCTATTCCGCCGAATACATGGCCCAGCTGCTGGCCGCGGGCAAGACCGGCGAACTCAACAGCAAGCCGATCGGCACCGGGCCTTTCGTGTTCAGGAGCTTCTCCAAGGACGCGCTGGTGCGCTATGCGCCGAATCCGACCTACTTCGGCGCCAAGCCCAAGGTGTCGGCGCTGATCTACGCGATCACGCCGGATTCGAATGTCAGGCTGCAGAAGCTGCGCGCCGGCGAATGCCAGATCGCGCTGTCGCCCAAGCCGCAGGACGTGCAGGCGGCCAAGACGGATGGCAGGCTGCAGGTGTCGCAGACGCCGGCCTTCATGACCGCCTTCGTCGCCTTCAACAGCCAGAAGAAGCCGCTGGACAACCCGCAGGTGCGACAGGCGCTCAACCTCGCCTTCGACAAGGCCAATTATCTGAAGACGGTGTTCGGCAATACAGCCGGGGCCGCCAGCCTGGTTTATCCGCCCAATACCTGGAGTTACGACAAGGCCATCAAGCCCTATGCCTATGATCCGGCGCAGGCGAAGAAGCTGCTGGCGCAGGCGGGCTACCCCAACGGCTTCGACGCCACGGTATGGGTGCGCCCCAGCGGCAGCACGCTGAATCCCAATCCCAAGGCCGGCGCGGAGATGTTGCAGGCGGACCTCGCCAAGGTGGGCGTCAAGCTGCAGATCAAGGTGCTGGAGTGGGGCGAGCTGATCAAGCGCGGCAAGGCCGGCGAACACGAGATGCTGTTCATGGGCTGGGCCGGCGACAACGGCGACCCGGACAATTTCCTGACGCCGCAGTTTTCCTGCCCGGCGGTGCAGTCCGGCACCAATTTCGCCCGCTATTGCGACGGCAGGCTGGACAAGCTGATCGCCGACGGCAAGAAGACCAGCGACTTCAAGACCCGGGCAAAGCTGTACCAGGCGGCCCAGCGCATCATCCACGAGCAGGCGCTGTGGCTGCCGCTGGCGCATCCCATCGCCTATGGCTTGGCGCGCAAGGAGGTGAGCGGCTACGCGGTCAATCCTTATGGACGGGTCAATTTCGTTAGTGTTGGCTTGAAATAAACGACTTCTCGAGCAAGAATAGACCACTCCGTTTTATAAACAGAGTGGTCTCTTTCTTTTTTTGGAGCTTGCGCCAGAGCAAAGCCGCACCCGTCGCGGGCGGAGATAATGCTTGATGGCGTGCAGGATGGGGCGTCGCCGCGACAAAGCGCTTATGCGTTGCGTAGAGCCGTGTTGCCAGTTGCATGCAGACCGCTGGGATTTGGTAGTATTGCTGCTGCGGCCGCGCTTGGCGCCGCCGCCAGGGGAGAGAGGAGCGCCTTGCCGTTGGCGTGTCTTGCTTGTTCTTAGAATGTGCCCGCCCTCGCTTGAACATGCGCTTTCGCGTATCATGCGCCGGGCTCGGGCCGATAAATGATAAAACAATAGATGCAAACCAGACGAACACAGCAAAGCCGCAGGGAGTCCACCATAGGCAAACTGGTGGAGGCGGCGATCGAATGCCTGATGGAGAGCGGCTACCACGGCACCAGCGTGCAACTGATCTGCGGCCGCGCCGGCGTTTCGCAAGGCGCGCTGTTCCGCCATTTCGCCACCAAGAACGAGCTGATGCAGCCGGTGGGGCGCAAGGTGGTGGACGACATCTTCGAGTCCGCGCTGGGCCTGGCCGCCCAGCTTCCGCCCGGCATGTCGGAAGAGGAGCGCATCATCGCGCTGATGAAAGCGCTGGTGATGTCGCCGCGCCACATCGTGCTGCTGGAGCTGCTGATGGCGGCGCGCACCACGCCGGATTTGCGCGACATCTTCCTCGGCAGTTCCAGCACCTATTTCCGCGACCGCTTCGTCGCGATGATGGCTTCGTTGTTCCCGCGCTACGCGATCTCCACCGGCTTCTTCGCCACCCTGCTCACCATGATGACCACCATGCACGGCATGGCGCTGTACCGCACACTGGCCGAGCACCCGGAGGGCGACAGGATGCGTGAGCAATGGCTGCTGTCCGCGCTGCGCGCCGAGCTGGAGCGGATACGGCAGGAAGGGGCGGATACCCGCAACCCGGTCTATCAGCTGCCGTTCTGAGTCTTTATTTTCTCGATTGAAAACCCCGTCGCTTGCGGCGGGGTTTTTGTTTATCTGGTGAGCTTGGGGCGGGTCGAAAGCTGGGGCAGGACGGGCGAGCCATACGGCGGAGCCTGCCCTTGCTCCATTTGTTGTCATTCATTTGAAGCAGGCATGAAAAAAGACCCGCCGAAGCGGGTCTTTTTTGCGTCTAAGTTCGCAGGTTCTTGCGTCGAACCGTTGAATTAGAAGGCGTGAACCATGTTCAGGCCGAAAGCCTTCAGGTCCTTGTTGCCGGTGCCCTTAACAGCGATCTGGCCGTATTGAGCGCCGAAGGTGGTGCGCTTGGAAATAGCGTAGTCAGCGCCCAGAACGTATTGATCGTACTGGGTGTTGTCCAGCTTCACGCCGCCAACTTCAACCTTGTCGCCACGAACGTAGGAGAATTTCGGAGTGATGGCGCCGAAGGTGTAGGCAGCAGTCAGAGCGTATTCGCGGGTCTTGACCTTGCCATTTGCGTCCGGGGTAGCGGATGCGGTCATGCCGGTCTTAACCAGGTCGAACCAGTCTTGGCCTGCAACGTCAGCGCCGCCCTTGGCTTGTTGATAGCCGAAGCCCACGAACAGGTTGTTGGCATTGTAACCAACTTCCAGACGATGCTTGTCGTTGGCGGTGTCTTTCAGGGCATAAGCGGTGGTAACCGAGGAAACAGCCTTGCTCTGGTGGGTGTAAGCGTACTTGCCGAAGAAGCCGCTGTTCTCGTAGCCCAGGCCCAGAACGGTGGTTTCACGATCGCTGTTAGCAACACCCTTGGTTTCCTTCACGCCATATTGCAGAGCGGCGGTCAGGCCCGGAACTACGGTCGGCAGATCGTAGCGCACGGAGTTCTTCAGACGCGTGCCGTCGCGGGTGAACATGCTCAGGCCCAGAGCGTTGCTGTTGTATTCCCAGGTGTCAACGGTGCCCATGTCGCTGTCCAGGAAGTTGGACACGTTACCCAGACGCACGGTGCCGAAGCCGCCTTGCAGACCGATGAAGGAGTTACGGTTGGCGAAGGTGCCGCTGCTGGACTTGCTGTATTGATCCTTGTTGCCGTCAATGGCAAAACCGGTTTCAACTTGCCAGATGGTCTTCAGGCCGTTGCCCAGATCTTCGGAACCTTTGAAGCCGATGCGGGAACCCAGATCGTCAACGTTGGTTTGCTTGGTGGAACCGTTGTCGACGTATTCAACGCCGCCTTTGATTTTGCCGTAGATGGTTACGTCGGCGAAAGCGGCAGCCGGCAGGGTGGCTACCAGCAGGGCGATCAGACTCTTTTTCATGGTCAAGTCATCCTTTTTTAGGTTTAGGAATGTGAGCAAATGCTATTGGCTGGGTTGTGAAAATGCAACTTCGCCTGCCGAATGGTGTTGTTATCAAGCAACTGTTGTTGAATTTTGCGCGAAGTAAAATTCGTTTTTTGATGTGGTAAGTTGTTGAATTGTCAGTGATGTCACTGTTGATGTGATTGCTGTTTGTTCGTGTTGCGAAAAAACATCAGTTTGGCCAAATGCCTATGAATATTGAGTTATCGAGAACGGATGTTGGTTGGGAGGCAAAAAAAATAGCCCGTCCGGATGGGGCGGGCTGAAAAATCAACGTGACTTGAAGTGAATCCAGCAGACGCGGATTGCATCTGCACAAATTCGCTTCCGATCATATTAAAAGAAAGCATTGACTCTGTAAATTGAGTGAATATTCCATTTCCCAGGTATTTTTTGCGAAAGATTGTATTCAATGCATTGATTTTACTTAGTATTTTTTACGTCGAGCTAGTTGCGAGAAAGCGCGTCTCGTGGTGGAAAGTGATGCGTTTTGGCTACGCATGACGGTTTTCGCGGCGGGGAGGGCGGTGCCGGGCGCTGCTTCTGGCTGGCGGAATTCCCCTACAATGTCGGCTTCGAATCCGTGGCTGAAACTCAGGTATATATAAGGTATGCAAACACTGACGGTGGTGGGGCTGGGCAGATTGGGCCGCAGTCTGGGCAGGCTGGCGGCGGATAGCGGGGCTTACCGCCTGCTGGATCTGATGGGGCGGCGCGCGCAGCCGCTGGCGGAAGGGCGTGATTTCGTCGGCGCCGGGCGGCCGGTGAGCGAAATGCGGCAGCTGGCGCCGGCAGACCTGTACCTGCTGGCCGTTCCCGACGCGGCCATCGCGTCTTGCGCGCGCGGTCTGGCCGCGGCGGGCGTGGCGCCGGCTGGCAGTGTGGTGTTTCATGCCAGCGGCGTGGGCGATGCTTCCCTGCTGCGGCCGCTGGCGGAACAGGGCGTGCTGACCGCCAGCCTGCATCCGGCCTTCTCCTTCGCCGATCCGAAGCGGGCGGTGGAGGGCTTCGCCGGCACCTTGTGCGCGCTGGAGGGCGACGAGCAGGCTTGCCTGAGGCTGGAGGCGTTCGCGCGCGCGCTGGGCGGACGGCCGTTCCGGTTGGCGCCGGGCGGCAAGGCCGCCTACCACGCCGGCTTGTCGGTGGCATCCAATTTCCTGGTGGCGCTGACCGCGATGGCCGGGCAGTTGACGGCCCGGGCGGGGGTGCCGCCGGAGCTGGCGCGGCAACTGCTGGGCGGCTTGATGCGGCAGACGCTGGACAATGCGCTGGAGCTGGGGCCGTACGACGCCTTGACCGGGCCGATACTGCGCGGCGATATCGGCACCGTCGAGCGGCATCTGGAGGTGTTGGCCGATACCGGCCTGATTTCCGCCTACCGGACGCTGGGCCGCCAGGTGGTGGAATTGGCCGGCGAGCGTCTACAGGAGCCGGCGCGCCAGCAGTTGCTGGCGCTGCTGTACTGATCCGCTTGATAGCCTGCAGACAAGGCCGACGCGGGTCTTGGCGATAGGGTGCAGGATCGGGGGGGGCGGGTTCGCGGCGCTCAGGCGAGGGCGGGGACCTTGAATACCTGGCGCAGGTAGGCCAGGAAAGTTTCGTCGCTGCACATGGTTTTGCCGGGGCTGTCGGACAGTTTGGCTACCGGCTGGCCGTTGCAGCTGACCAGCTTGAGCACGATCTGCAGCGGCTCCAGCCCCATGTCGTTGGTGAAGTGGGTGCCGATGCCGAAGCTGACCTGGATGTGCGGGCTGAAATGGCGCTGCAGTTGCAGCGCGCTGTCCACGCTGAGGCCGTCGCTGAAGGTCAGCATCTTGGTCGCGGGGTCTATCCGCAGCTTGCGATAATGGGCGATCGCCTTCTCGCCCCAGATGTAGGGATCGCCGCTGTCGTGGCGCAGGCCGTCGAACAGCTTGGCGAAATAGAGATCGAAATCGGCCAGAAAGGCATCCATGCCGACCACGTCGGTCAGCGCGATGCCCAGGTCGCCGCGGTATTCCTGCACCCACGATTCCAGCGCCGCTTTCTGGAAATCCCGCAGCCGCACGCCCAGCGCCTGGAAGGCCTGGAAGAATTCGTGGGCCATGGTGCCGATAGGCGTGATGCCCAGCTTGCGGGCTAGGTAGACGTTGCTGGTGCCGCGGAACACCTGCGGCAGCGCGTGGTTCAGCCTCTCCACCACGTGGGCCTGCCAGTCGCGGCTGAAGCGGCGGCGGGTGCCGAAGTCGGCGATCAGCAGCGGAAAGCGCTGGCCGGGGGCCTCTTCGCGCTGGAAGCGCTCCAACTCCGCCAGCTTGGCTTCCAGCCGGCGGCGGCCTTCCTCGCGCACGGCCTTGCTGTCCAGAGGGCGGAAATACAGCTCGTTGACGATGGCCAGCACGAAAATCTCGAAGAACATCGCCTGCACCATCGGGCCCTTGATCCGGATGGCCAGCTGTTCGCCTTCCTCGCTGACGCTGATGAAGCGGCGCTGCAGGTGGAACAGCTCCAGGTAGTCGACGTAGTCGCTCTTGATGAAGCGCAGGCCGCGCAGATAATCCAGCTCGTCCTGGCTGAAGCGCAGCTCGCACAGCAGGTCCAGCTGCGTTTCCAGTTGCTGCTTCAGCTGGGTCAGCGGCGTGTCCGGATGGTTGCGGCAGCGGAATTCGTATTCGCCATGGGCTGCGGGGAATTGGTGCAACACCACCTGCAGCATGGTGAACTTGTACAGATCGGTATCCAGCAGCGACCGGATGATGGGCGTGTTCTTGGGCATGGCGGCGCGTCTCAAGCGGCGTGGATCACGAAGATGGCCGGCCGCTTGTGCAGGTCGGGCGGGTTCTGCGGCCAATCCTGCACGCGGTGGCTGACGATGGTTTGGGTCGGCAAGGTCAGATCGCAGGCTACCGCAAGCCGGGTGGACGGCGCCAGCGTTTCGCGCAGCTGCGCCAGCAGCGCGTTGTTGCGGTACGGCGTCTCGATGAACAGCTGGGTCTCGTTGTGCTTGCGCGAACGCTGTTCCAGCTCTTTCACCAGCTTGGATTTTTCCGCGGCGTCCACCGGCAGGTAGCCGTGGAAGGCGAAGCATTGGCCGTTGGCGCCGCTGGCCATCAGCGCCAGCAGGATGGACGAGGGGCCGATCAGCGGCTCGACGCGGATGTCGCGCTGGTGGGCCAGCGCCACCAGCTGGGCGCCCGGGTCGGCCACCGCCGGGCAGCCGGCCTCGGAGATCAGGCCGACGTCGTGGCCGGCTTGCAGCGGCGCCAGCAGCGCGGCGACGTCGGTCTCCTTGGTGTGCTCGTTCAGCGTGGACATCGACAGCTCGCGGATGGGCGTGGTCACGCCCAGCGCCTTCAGGTGCTTGCGCGCGGTCTTTTCCGCCTCGACGACGAAATGGGTGATGTGGACGACCTTGGCGCGCTCGCCTTCCGGCAGCCAGGCGACGGTCTCGTCGCCGAGCGGGGCGGGGATCAGGAAGAGGGCGCCGCTCATTTCAGCACCTCCACGCCCTCGTTGCCGAGCATGGTGATCAACTGGAACAGCGGCACGCCGATCAGCGCGTTGGGGTCGTCGGATTCCACCTTTTCCAGCAGCGCGCCGCCCAGGCCTTCGCTTTTGGCGCTGCCAGCGCAGTGCAGCGCGTCAGGCTCGCGGGTCAGGTAATTGCGGATCTGCGCTTCGGTCAGCCGGCGCAGCGTGACGCGGGTAATGCCGACGCACTCCTGCAGCCGGCCGCTGGCGGTGTTGTACAGCGCCAACGCCGAATGGAAGACCACGGTGCGGCCGCTCATCCATTTCAGCATTTCGACGCCCTGTTCGAAGCCGCCGGGCTTGCCGATCTGCTTGTCGTCCAGCAGCGCCACCTGGTCGGAGCCTATGATCAGCGCTTCGGGATGTTTGCCGGCCAGCGACTGCGCCTTGACGCGGGCCAGCCGCACCGCGGTTTCCAGCGCGGTCTCGCCGGGCAGAGGGGTTTCGTCGCAGACGGGCGGTTCGGCGCAGAAGGGCAGGCCCAGGCGGGCGATGATTTCTTGGCGGTAGCGGGAAGTGGAAGCCAGTACGATGTGCATGATTCGAGCCGGTTGGCGGCGATGCCGGCGGCGCGGGCGGCTCGTCCGCGGCCTCGCTTCGGCCTCGCCTTGTTTCTTTTGACAAATCAGGGGAATGGATTGTACCATGCGGAGTTTATGTCTAAACCGATTTTGATCGATCCGCTCAAGTTCGCCCGGGAAGGGGCTTCGCTGTCCGGCAAGTTGCCGGTAAGCGGGCTCGACGAGCGCGTGCATGACGACCTGTCCGACACCTCTGGCGAGGTGTCGTACCGGCTCGAGGGCTTTCGTGACGAGCTGCAGCGCCCCGCGCTGCGCATCCGGCTTGAGGCCGGCCTGAACGTCACCTGTCAGCGCTGTCTGGACGGCATGCCGTTCAGCCTAGACACCGATTCGGTGATCACGCTGTTCACCAGCCAGGAAAAGCTGGAAGAAGCCTGCGAGCTGGACGAGGAGTTGGACGCCGTCCTCGCCGAACCCGAACTCGACGTGGCTGCGCTGATCGAAGACGAAATCATTATGGGCTTGCCGCATGCGCCGAAACACGACGAATGCGGCAGGGAAACTCTCTCGCTCGCCAAGGCTGACAAGCCCAACCCGTTTGCGGTACTGGCGACGCTTAAGAGACCCAAGTCCGAGTAACCCGGATCCGCTGGCGCGGATTCACTTGAATTTCTTAGGAGTCGACCATGGCTGTTCAACAGAACAAAAAGTCCCCGTCCAAGCGCGGCATGCATCGTGCACACGATTTTCTGACCGCTCCGGCTCTGGCAGTTGAAGCCAGCACCGGCGAAGCCCACCTGCGCCACCACATCAGCCCGAACGGCTTCTACCGTGGCCGCAAGGTTGTGAAGACCAAGGGCGAGTAATCTCCCAGTCCTCACTTCCTTTCCTTTTTTGGTAGGCACTTTTACCGCATTCGTTGATGACTATCACCGTCGCGGTTGATGCTATGGGCGGTGACGTTGGCCTCAAGGTTACCGTCCCGGCATCGATCCAATTCCTGCAAGACCACCCCGACACCCATCTGATTCTCGTAGGCGACCAGCCGGCCCTGGAGGCTGAACTGGCCCTGCACGATGGCGCCGTGCGTGAGCGCATCCTCATCCAGCATGCCACCCAGGTGGTGGGCATGGACGAGGCGCCTCAGCTCGCCCTCAAGAACAAGAAGGATTCGTCGATGCGGGTGGCGATCAATCTGGTCAAGGAAGGCAAGGCGCAGGCCGCCGTTTCCGCCGGCAACACCGGCGCGCTGATGGCTACCGCCCGCTTCGTCCTCAAGACCATTCCAGGCATCGACCGCCCCGCCATCGCCAAGCTGCTGCCCAATGTCAAGGGCACTTCCTGCGTGCTGGATCTGGGCGCCAACGTCGATTGCACCCCAGAACAACTGTTGCAGTTCGGCATCATGGGTTCCGAGCTGATGGCCTGCCTGCAAGGCAAGGCCAATCCTTCCGTCGGCCTGTTGAATATCGGCAGCGAAGATATCAAGGGCAACGACAATATCAAGAAGACTGCCGAGCTGTTGCGTCAGTCGGAGCTGCATTTCTACGGCAACGTGGAAGGCGACGACATCTGCAAGGGCACGACCGATGTGGTAGTCTGCGATGGCTTTACCGGCAACGTGGCGTTGAAGACAGCTGAGGGGCTGGCGCACATGTTCGCCGTATTCCTGCGGGAAGAGTTCGGCCGCAGCTGGTGGACGCGTTTGTGCGCGTTGGCCGCGCTGCCGGTGCTGGCTCTTTTCAAGAAGCGCATCGATCCGCGCCGCTACAACGGGGCCAGCCTGCTGGGCCTGCGCGGCATCGTGGTGAAAAGCCACGGCAGCGCCGATGTCACGGGATTTCGTTACGCGTTGGCGCAGGCATGCGAGGAGGCCGGTTCCGACGTTATTGCACACATCGCCGATCGGGTTGCCAAACAACTAGACAACCTCAAGCAATCCGAGGCGGAAGCGAACTGAAAAATATGGGCTATTCCCGCATTCTCGGCACCGGCAGCTTCCTGCCGTCCCAGGTGCTTACCAATGCGCAGTTGGCCGAACGGGTGGAAACCAGCGACGAGTGGATCGTCTCTCGTACCGGCATCCGCGCGCGCCATATTGCCGACGAAGGGCACAAGACCAGCGATCTGGCGCTGAGGGCGGCGCAAGCCGCCATCGCCAGCGCCGGCATCGACAAGGGCGAGATCGACCTGATCATCGTCGCCACCACCACCCCCGACATGGTTTTTCCCAGCACCGCCTGCATCCTGCAGGAGAAGCTGGGATTGCCCGGCGTGCAGGCCTTTGACGTGCAGGCCGTGTGCGCCGGCTTCGTCTACGCGCTGACCACGGCCAACGCCTACATCAAGAGCGGCCTGGCCAAGAAGGCGCTGGTGGTCGGCGCCGAAATCATGTCGCGCGTGCTGGACTGGGATGATCGCCGCACCTGCGTGCTGTTCGGCGACGGCGCCGGCGCCGTGGTACTGGGCGAGTCCGACGAGCCTGGCATCCTGCATGCCAAGCTGGCGGCGGACGGCCGCTACCAGGGCTTGCTCAACACGCCGGCGCAGATTTCCGGCGGCAAGATCCAGGGCATCCCCTATCTGCACATGGACGGCCCGGCGGTGTTCAAGTTCGCCGTCAAGTCGCTGTCCGAGATCGCCACCGCCACGCTGGCCGAGGCCGGCGTCGAACAGGCCAGCCTGGACTGGCTGGTGCCGCACCAGGCCAATCTGCGCATCATCGAATCCACCGCCAAGCATCTTGGCCTGCCGATGGACAAGGTGGTCGTCACCTTGCCGGAGCAGGGCAATACCTCGGCGGCTTCCATTCCGCTGGCGCTGGACGTCGCGGTGCGCGACGGACGCATCCGGCGCGGCCAGACCGTGATGCTGGAAGGCATTGGCGGCGGTTTCGCCTGGGGCGCGGTGCTGCTGACCTTCTGATTGGCATTCCGCAAAGTGGCTTTTTCGCCGCATGATCGCCGATAATGACAGCGTTTATTGATCGGCGACGTGGCGCGCATGGCCGCTTTGCGTCATCCTTTGCGTCGAATTCTGTGGAGTCGACTATGGCTTTTGCTTTTCTTTTTCCGGGACAGGGCTCGCAAAGCCTGAAAATGATGGACGGCTTCGCCGACCTGCCCGTGGTGCAGCATACATTCGAAGAGGCGTCCGACACGCTGTCGCTGGATCTGTGGGCGATGCTGCGGGCGGATAGCGCCGACGCGATCAACGCCACCGTGAATACCCAGCCCATCATGCTGGCCGCCGGCTATGCCACTTACCTGGCATGGCAGGAGCTGAACGGCAAGCAGCCGTCGGTGGTGGCCGGCCATAGCCTGGGCGAGTACACCGCGCTGGTGGCCGCCGGCGCGCTGCCGTTCGCCGAGGCGGTGAAGCTGGTTCGCCTGCGCGCCGAGGCGATGCAGGCCGCGGTGCCGGCCGGCGCCGGCGCGATGGCCGCCATTCTCAACCTGCCTGACGACGACATCCGCGCCGCCTGCGCGGAGGCCGCCCAAGGCGAGGTGGTGGAGGCCGTCAACTTCAATTCCCCGGGCCAGGTGGTGATCGCCGGCAACAAGGGCGCGGTGGAGCGCGCGATGGACCTGTGCAAGGAGAAGGGCGCCAAGCGCGCGCTGCCGCTGCCGGTGTCGGTGCCTTCGCACTGCTCGCTGATGCGCCCGGCCGCCGAGCGCTTGGCCGAGGCGCTGCGGGACGTGCATCTGAGCGCGCCCGCCGTTCCGGTGCTGCACAATGCCGACGTGGCCAGCTACAACGATGCCGCGCAGATCCGCGACGCGCTGACCCGCCAGCTGTTCATGCCGGTGCGCTGGACCGAAACCATTCAGAAGCTGGCCGCCGAAGGCGTGACCCTGATGGCCGAGTGCGGTCCGGGCAAGGTGCTGACGGGCCTCGCCAAGCGCATCGACGGCAACGTCAAGTGCCTGGCGCTGACTGACCGCGCCGCGCTGGAAGCCGCGCGCGAAGAGCTGGTCTGACGCGAAATTCCGGCGCGTCGGCTTTGTCCGGCGCGCCATCGCCTTGTCCCGCGCAAGCGGAACGGGGCGTCGACAACAAGGAGACACATTGATGAGTCTGCAAGGCAAAGTGGCGCTGGTGACCGGCGCCTCGCGCGGCATAGGCGCGGCGATCGCCGACGCGCTGGCCGCCGAGGGCGCCGTCGTCATCGGCACCGCCACGTCGGAATCCGGCGCGGCCGCCATCCATGAGCGCCTGTCCGCCACGGGCGGCGCGGGCCGCGTGCTGAACGTCACCGAGGAGGGCGCCGTCGACGCGCTGATCGAATCGGTGGAGAAGGACTTCGGCGCGGTCGCGATTCTGGTCAACAACGCCGGCATCACCCGCGACGGCTTGTTGATGCGGATGAAGGACGAGGACTGGGACGCCATCATGGACACCAATCTGAAATCGGTGTTCAAGACCTCCAAGGCCGTGATGCGCGGCATGATGAAGGCCCGCAGCGGCCGCATCATCAATATCGCTTCCGTGGTCGGCGCGATGGGCAATGCCGGCCAGGCCAACTACGCGGCCGCCAAGGCGGGCATCATCGGCTTCACCAAGTCGATGGCGCGCGAGGTCGGCAGCCGCAACATCACCGTCAACTGCGTGGCGCCGGGCTTCATCGACACCGACATGACCCGCGCGCTGCCGGAAGCGCAGCGCGAGGCGCTGGTGGGCCAAATTTCCCTAGGCCGCCTGGGCGAAGCCAAGGACATCGCCGATGCCGTGGTATTCCTGGCATCGGACCGCGCGGCTTATATTACGGGCCAGACTTTGCACGTGAACGGCGGCATGCTGATGCCTTAATTTCGCTCCGGCTGGCGCCGGATAGAGATTTAGGTAGGCTGCTCTAATTTTTTTTTGTAGAATACCGGGGTTTTGTGATCCCGAATCAGAAAGGTCAAGGGTTTAAACAAATGGAAAACATCGAAGCGCGCGTCAAGAAGATCGTTGCCGAGCAACTGGGCGTGAACGAAGCCGAAATCAAGGTGGAAAGCTCCTTCGTTGACGATCTGGGCGCCGATTCCCTGGATACCGTTGAGCTGGTGATGGCACTGGAAGAAGAGTTCGAGTGCGAAATCCCGGACGAGGAAGCCGAGAAGATCACCACCGTTCAGCAAGCCATCGACTACGTGACCGGCCATCTGAACAAGTAATCCCTTTTTTCGGGACCAGGACCTCTGCGTGGTGTGGCTTCGGCTCGCCTGCAGAGGTTCTTTTGTTAAGAAGGTTCCAAACGCGCGTTTGAACCAAGCTTGTGTTCACCCGGCGCGCGTGGTTTCATCGGGAGACTGCCCTCCCATCTATCACGGAGATTCTTCGTGTCCAAACGCAGAGTAGTAGTCACCGGCCTGGGCCATGTGTCCCCGGTCGGCAACGACGTCGCCACCGGCTGGGCCAATCTGTTGGCCGGCAAGAGCGGCATCGCCAAGATCACCCGTTTCGACGCCAGCGACATGGCCTGCCAGATCGCGGGCGAGGTCAAGGACTTCAATATCGGCGACTACATTTCGCCGAAGGAAGCGCGTCGCAACGACCTGTTCATTCACTACGGCATCGCCGCGGCCTTGCAGGCCGTCGCCGACGCCGGGCTGGACGACATCCCGGGCCTGGACAAGACCCGCGTCGGCGTCAACATCGGCTCCGGCATCGGCGGCCTGCCGCTGATCGAGGAAACCGGCGTGGCGCTGATGGAAGGCGGTCCGCGCAAGATCGGCCCGTTTTTCATCCCGGGCTCGCTGATCAACCTGATCGCCGGCCAGGTGTCCATCCTGAAGGGCTATCAAGGCCCCAGCTACGGCATCGTGTCCGCCTGCACCACCGGCGCGCACTGCATCGGCGACGCCGCGCGCCTGATCCAGTACGGCGACGCCGACATCATGGTCGCCGGCGGCGCCGAGGGCGCGGTGTCGCGCCTGGGCATCGGCGGCTTCGCCGCGATGAAGGCGCTGTCCACGCGCAACGACGACCCCGAGGCCGCCTCCCGTCCGTGGGACAAGGGCCGCGACGGCTTCGTGATGGGCGAGGGCGCCGGCGTGCTGGTGCTGGAAGAGTACGAGCACGCGGTCAAGCGCGGCGCCAAGATCTATGCCGAGCTGATCGGTTTCGGCATGAGCTCGGACGCGCACCACATCACCGCGCCCAACGCCGAGGGCCCGGCCCGCGGCGTGGTCAACGCGCTGCGCGACGCCGGCATCAATGCCGACGCGGTGCAGTACGTGAACGCGCACGGCACGTCCACCCCGCTGGGCGACGCCAACGAGACCAACGCGCTGAAGATCGCTTTTGGCGATCACGCCAAGAAGCTGGTCGTCAACTCCACCAAGTCCATGACCGGCCACTTGCTGGGCGGCGCGGGCGGCGTGGAGGCGATCTACACCATCCTGGCGATCCACAACCAGGTGTCTCCGCCGACCATCAACCTGGTCGAGCAGGATCTGGAAGCCGGCTGCGATCTCGATTACGCGGCCAACACCGCGCGCGAGATGAAGATCGAGGTGGGCATTTCCAACTCCTTCGGCTTCGGCGGCACCAACGGCACCCTGGTGTTCAAGCGCGTCTGATCGCCGCTGCCGGCGATTGACAGAGCGAACCGCTGCGCTACACTCGCAGCGGTTTTTCTTTTTTCGCCGCCGCTCAAGGCGGGCGGCGAGTTGTCGCGAATCAGTGCCGGGCCTTGCCGGCCCAGGACCGTAGATGTTCACCCAGAAACTCGATTTCATTCCCGACCTGCTGGCGCTGCATGCCGCGGACCGCGAAAACTTTCCCTATCTGATGCAATCGTCCGGCGACGTCGGCTGGGACCTGCTGCTGATGCAGAGCGAGCGGCGCGTGTTCATGGCGGGCGAGGGGCAGGCCTTCCTCGACCAGCTGCGCGCGTTCCGGCCGCGGGCGGTGTCCAATCCGCACGGCCTGCCTTTCGTCGGCGGCTGGTTCGTCTACCTGGCCTACGACCTGTTGTCGGAATTCGAGCCGCATGTGCCGGCCGCCTTGCCGGACAGCTTTCCGCTGGCGGCATGGGCGCGCGCGCCGGCCGCGGTGCTGGTGGACCGCGCCAAGAACGAAGCCTGGCTGGTCGGCGAAACCGCCGATGACTGGCATGCGCTGGAACGGCTGGTTTCGATGAGGCCCGCCTTCGCGCCCCAGCCGGTCGCCTTGGCCGCGCTGGAGGAAGATCCGCCCGAGTGGTATACCGACGCGGTGGTTCGGCTCAAGCGCTACATCTACGAAGGCGACGTGTTCCAGGTGAACATCTCGCGCGGCTGGCGCGCCCAGCTGGCGGACGGCATCGCCGCGCCCGACCTGTTCGCGGCGCTGCGCCGGGCCAATCCGGCGCCGTTCTCGGCGCTGGCCGACTTCGGCGCCGCGCAGATCGTCAGCTCGTCGCCGGAGCGGCTGGTGCGGGTGCGCGACGGCTGGGCCGAAACCCGGCCGATCGCCGGCACCCACCCGCGCTCCCAGGACCCGGCCGAAGACGCCGAGCTGAAAAAGCGGCTGATCACCAGCATCAAGGAGCGCGCCGAGCATGTGATGCTGATCGACCTGGAGCGCAACGACCTGGGCCGCATCAGCCGGCCGGGCACGGTGGAAGTCAACGAGCTGATGGCGGTGGCCAGCTACGCCTACGTCCATCACATCGAGTCCAATGTCCGCGGCAAGCTGCGCGACGACATCGCGCCGGCGGACGTGCTGCGCGCGCTATTCCCCGGCGGCACCATCACCGGCTGTCCCAAGGTGCGGACCATGCAGATCATCCGCGAGCTGGAAAACAGCGCGCGGCGCGCCTATACCGGCAGCCTGGGCTATCTGAACCGCGACGGCAGCATGGACTTCAACATCCTGATCCGCACCTTCATGCAGGAGGGCGACGCGCTGCGCTTCCGCGCCGGCGGCGGCATCGTCGCCGACTCCGATCCCGAGCGCGAATTGCAGGAAACCCGTCACAAGGCGCGCGGCCTGCTGCGCGCGCTGGGCGTGGAGCAGGCCTGATGGCGGTGCTGGTCAATGGCCTGCCTGGGGAGGCGGTGTCGGCGCTGGACCGCGGCTTCAACTACGGCGACGGCGTGTTCCGCACCATGCAGCTGCGCCATGGCCGGCCGTGGATGTGGCGCTGGCAGTACGCGCGGCTGGCCGACGACGCCGCGAGGCTGGCGCTGACGCTGCCGGACGAGCAGCAGTTGCTGGACGAGCTGATGGCGCTGGGCCGCGAGCACGCGCTGGCCGTGGGCAAGATCGTGATCACCCGCGGCGCCGGCGCGCGCGGCTACGCGATGGCGGGCGCCGGCGCGCCGACGCGCGTCGTGTCGGCGACGCCATGGGCCGGCTATCCGTCGGAGTACGGCGAGCGGGGCGTGGCCGCGCGCTGGTGCGAGCTGAGGCTGTCGCTGCAGCCGCGCCTGGCTGGCGTCAAGCACCTGAACCGGCTGGAGAGCGTGCTGGCGCGGTCGGAGTGGAGCGATCCGGCGATACAGGAAGGCCTGCTGCTGGATCAGGACGGCTGGCTGGCCGAGGGCACGATGAGCAATGTCTACCTGCTGCGCGACGGCGAGATCCAGACCCCCTTGCTGGATCGCTGCGGCGTGAACGGCGCGGTGCGGGATTGGTTGACCGATAATGTTTCAATTTTCGGACTTAAATTTTCGGAAAGGCGACTTTCCGCCGCCGATTTGATTGACGCTGAGACGGCGTTTCTCTCCAATAGCCTGATCGGCGTCTGGCCGCTGGCCCGTCTGGGCGAGCGGATCTGGACGCCTTCGCCTTTGCTGCAGGCATTGCGGCAAGCCTTACTACAACAAGCCTGATGCATGGCGCCGGGGAACGTCGGCGCGATGTTCCGCTTGCCGCGCCGGCTGGCTCCCTCTCTTCTTCCGCATCGATCCGATCGCGCCGGAGCGGGCGGGTTTCGCCCCTCGCCGCGCCAGGCGCGGCGGGCTGGATAACCCGGAAGAGGTTGCCTGTGAAATTGATTCTCAAACTGCTGGCCGGCATGGCCGTCGGCCTGCTGCTGGGCTTGTACGCGCCCGGACCGCTGCTGACGCTGCTGCTGACCTTCAAGGGATTGTTCAGCCAGTTCATCGGCTTCATGATCCCGCTGATCATCGTGTTCTACATCATGAGCGGCATCGCCGCGCTGGAGACCGGTTCCGGCCGCATGCTGGGCTGGACCGTCGGCTTGGCCTACGCGTCGACCATCCTGTCCGGCGTGCTGGCCTTCACCGCCGCGTCCGCGCTGCTGCCGCAATGGCTGGGCGCCGCCGCCGCCGCGCCGGTCGCCGCCAACAAGCTGGCACCCTTGTTCAAGCTGGAGATCAAGCCGCTGTTCGACGTGATGACGGCGCTGATGCTGGCCTTCGTGTTCGGCCTGGGCATCGCCGCCACCGGCGCGGCGCGCTTGCGCGAGATCGCCGAGCAGGGCAAGGACATCGTCGAGAAGGTGCTGGCGCGCGTGCTGGTGCCGCTGCTGCCGGCCTATATCGCCTGCGAATTCGCCGACATGGCCGCCGCCGGCACCGCCTTCGCCACGCTGAAGACTTTCGGCGTGGTGCTGCTGATGGCCATCGCCCTGCACTGGCTGTGGCTGGCCGTGCTGTACGGCGCCAGCGGCGCGCTGTTGGGCCGCAACCCGCTGTCCTTGCTGCGCGCGATGCTGCCGGCCTATTTCACCGCGCTGGGGACCATGTCGTCCGCGGCCACCATCCCGGTGGCGCTGCGTTCGGCCGGCAATATGAAGGTGTCGCCGCCGGTGGTGAATTTCGTGATGCCGCTGTGCGCCACCATCCACCTGTGCGGCTCCACCATCACCCTGGTCAGCTGCGCCACCGCGGTGATGCTGATGACCCATGGCCTGGATGTGCCGGGCTGGGACGTGATGCTGCCTTTCATCCTGCTGCTGGGCGTGACCATGGTGGCCGCGCCGGGCGCGCCGGGCGGCGGCGTGATGTCGGCGCTGGGCATCCTCTCCAGCGTGCTGGGCTTCCCGGAAGCCAGCCTGGCGCTGATGATCGCCCTCTACCTGGCGCAGGACAGCTTCGGCACCGCTTGCAACGTGGCAGGAGACGGCGTGGTCGCGCTGTGGGTGGACCGCCTGGTGGGCCGCGCTCCGCAGCCGGCCGGCGAGGCGGCCGCGCAGCGCGGCTGACGGTGATTTGCTAAGCAGAACAAGTGATTTGGGAGAGCGGCCGGCGCTGGTTATAGTGTTTGCCTGACCGTTTGGTTTGCCGCCGCCTTAGAGCGGCTAACAAAACCCCTGATGCTGCGTTGCGTCGACTTGCCGTACTGCTGGTACTGTCTGCGTCGGCGCGCCTTGCCTCAGCCGTAAAACTGAGTTTTGTTAGCCACTCTTAGCGTGGAGGTTTCGGTTTCTCTCGTTAATCGTGTTTGTTTTGGCCGGGCTTTGCGCCCGGCCTTTTTCTTGCCTGGTCGATCCGCGGCTACAGCGGCTGGAACCATTCCTCGCTGGCCGGCAGCGTCAGGCCGTGGCGCAGCCGGGCCGATTGCCAGGCCGAGCGGAAGGCGTCGCGGTCGGCGATGCCGGGATAGACCTCCATCCAGGTGTCGGCGTCGTCGCAGCGGCGCAGCAGCTCGCCGGTCCAGCCGGCGGCGGCCAGCTCCCTCTGCAGCGCGCGGAATCGGTCCAGCACGGCTTCGCGCTCGGAGGGCGCCTTGAAATAGCAATACAGCGTCGCGGTCATCCAAATCTCCAGACTGGCCATGTTGGCAAAATTGTTTATGATAGACCTTCTCGCCGCGCAAGTGGCGGCAGGACAAGGGGGATGCAGGTGCAGCAGCAGATAGACACCCTGGTGGTGGCGGGCGTCGGCCTGATCGGCGGTTCGTTCGCGCTGGCGCTCAAGCGCGCCGGCAGGGTGAAGACCGTGATCGGCGTCGGGCGCACGCTGGCCAATCTGGAAAAGGCGCTGACGCTGGGCGTGGCGGACGAGATCAGCCAGGACATCGCCGCCGTCGCCCACCGCGCCGACATGGTGCTGCTGGCTTCGCCGGTGGGCCAGATGGGCGCCTTGATGGCGGCGCTGGCGCCGGGCCTGAAGCCGGGCGCGGTGGTCACCGACGGCGGCAGCACCAAGAGCGATGTGGTCGAGCTGTACCGCCGGCATCTGCCCGGACATCTGCCATGGTGCGTGCCGGCCCATCCCATCGCCGGCTCCGACATGTCCGGCGCGGTGGCCGCCCAGTACGGCCTGTACGAGAACCGCCGCGTGGTGCTGACGCCGCTGGAGGAGACCGCGCCCGCGGCGGTGGAGGCCGTGGCGGATCTGTGGCGCGCCTGCGGCGCGGAAATCCACTGCATGGACGCCGCCGAGCACGACGCGGTGTTCGCCAGCGTCAGCCATCTGCCCCACCTGCTGGCCTTCGCCTACGTGGACCGGGTGGCGGCCAAGGCCAACGCCGAGCGCTGCTTCGATTTCGCCGCCACCGGCTTTCGCGACTTCACCCGCATCGCCGGCAGCCATCCCGAGATGTGGACCGACATCAGCCTGGCCAACCGCGACGCGCTGCTGGCCGAGCTGGCCGACTACCGTTGCGGACTGGATCGGCTGGCCGCGCTGCTGGAGGCCGGCGACGCCGACGGCCTGAACCGTTTGTTCGGCGAGGCGCGCGCCGCGCGCACGCGCTGGCATCAGCAATTTCTGCGCAGGGGCTAGCGATGGACGGCAAGGTGGCGTTGGTGACCGGCGGCACGCGCGGAATCGGCGCGGCCACCACGCGATTGCTGGTTGCGGCCGGCTGGCGGGTGGCGGCCAACTATCGTTCGGACGAGGCTGGCGCCGCCGCCTTGAAGGCCGAATTGGGCGAGGCGGTGCGGCTGTTCCGCGCCGACGTGTCCGAGGAGAAGGCCATCGTCCGCCTGTTCGATGACGCGCTCTGCCATTACGGCCGGCTGGACGGGCTGGTCAACAATGCCGGCGTCACCGCGCCGATGTGCCGGCTGGAGGACTATAGCGCCGAGCGGGTGGAGCGCGTGTTGCGCGTCAATGTGCTGGGGCCGCTGCTGTGCTGCCGCGAGGCGGTGCGGCGCATGTCCACCCGCCATGGCGGCGACGGCGGCGCCATCGTCAATGTGTCGTCGGCCGCGTCGCGGCTGGGCTCCGCCGGCGAGTACATCGATTACGCCGCCAGCAAGGGGGCGATAGACACGCTGACCCTGGGCCTGGCGCGCGAGGTGGCGGAAGAGGGCATACGCGTCAACGCGGTGCGCCCCGGACTGATCGATACCGATATCCATGCCGCCAGCGGCGAGGCGGGCCGGGTGGCCAGGCTGGCGCCGACTGTGCCGATGCGGCGGGGCGGCCGGGCCGACGAAGTGGCCGAGGCCATCGTCTGGCTGTTGTCCGACGCCGCGTCGTTCTGCACCGGCAGCCTGCTGGACGTATCCGGCGGCCGCTAGCCGCCGCGCACCCCTGACAGGAAATTGGCCACCAGCGGCGAGTCATCGTCGCGGCGCACGGCGATGCCCATGGACAGATAGGCGCCGTCGTCCGATAGCGGCACGTAGCGCACCGCCGGTATCTGCACGCATTCCAGCGGCGAGGGCAGGATGGCGATGCCGACGCCGGCCGCCACCAGGCCGATCTGGGTGATCGCCTCGCCCGCCTCCTGCACCATCTTCAACTCCAGGCCGTTTTGCAGCGCCAGCTGGCGCACCACGTCGCTGAGGCCGGAGCCGGATTCGCGCGGGTAGCCGATCAAGGGTTCGCCGGCCAGCAGTTTCAGCGGCAGCGTTTTTCTTTCGGCCAGCGGATGGGCGCTGGGCACGACCGCCAATAGCCGGTCGCGGTGCAGCTCCTCCACCCGGATCAGCGGACTGGGCGTGGTGCCGTTGAAGCGGACGAAGCCCAGGTCCAGCTGGCGGCGCTCCAGCGCGTCGAACTGGCCGGCGGTGAACATTTCGCTCAGCGTCAGCCTGACCTCGGGGTAGGCTTGCCGATAATGCTGCAAGCTGTGGTGCAGGATGGGCGTCAGCGGCAATGAGGAGGTGAAGCCGATGCGCAGCTCGCCGGTTTCGCCGTCGGCGGCGCGGCGCACCGCGGCAGCCGCCGCCGCGCTGTCGGCCAGGATCTGGCGCGCTCGCGGCAGCAGCTGCTGCCCCGCGGCGGTCAGCTCCACCTTGCGCTGGTGGCGGCGGAACAGCGGCGCGCCCAGCTCGGCCTCCAGCGCCTGGATTTGCTGGCTCAGCGGCGGTTGGCCGATGTGCAGCCGCTCGGCGGCGCGGGTGAAGTGCAGCTCCTCGGCCACGGCGAGGAAGTAACGCAGGTGGCGCAGTTCCATATTGATACTTTAAAAGTATTAATCATGGTTGAAATATATATTGGACTGTGGTTTTACCCAAGCCTAAGCTGACGGTGTCGTTAAAGAAGAGATTGATGCCGTGTCCGCCCCCGCCCCCTCCGCAGCGCTGTCAGAGCGCCAGACCGATTCCGTTTCGCCCGCCGGCAAGCTTCACGCCGGCACGCCGGCCTTCCGTTCCACCGCCCGCGCGATGTTCGTCGGCGGTTTCTGCACGTTCGCCATGGTGTACGGCACCCAGCCCTTGATGCCGCTGTTCGCCCATGACTTTTCGCTGACGCCGGCCGCGGCCAGCGGCGTGGTGTCGATGTCCACCGGCGCGCTGGCGCTGGCGCTGATTCCGGCCAGCTTGCTGGCCGACCGCTTCGGCCGCCGCGCGCTGATGAACCTGGCGCTGGCGCTGGGCGCGGTCTTGATGCTGCTGTCCGCCTTCGTCGCCGGCTTCGGCGCCTTCCTGCAGCTGCGCGCGGTGTTCGGCCTGGTGATGGCCGGCTTGCCGGCGGTGGCGATGGCCTATCTGAGCGAGGAGGTGGACGCCAGGTCGCTGGGCCATTCGATGGGGCTCTACATCGCGGGCAACGCGTTGGGCGGCATGTGCGGCCGGTTGCTGGCCTCGCTGCTGGCCGACCATGTCGGCTGGCGCGGCGCGGTGCTGGCGCTGGCCTTGATCGGCTGCGTCGGCGCCTGGCAGTTCTGGCGCTGGCTGCCGGCCTCGCGCCATTTCCAGCCGCGCCGGCACGATTTTTCCCGCATGGGGCGGGAATTGAGCGGCATGCTGCGCGATGGCGGGCTGCCCTGGCTGTTCGTCACTGCCTTCCTGCTGATGGGCTGTTTCGTCAGCCTGTACAACTACCTGGGCTTTCGCCTGCTGGCCGCGCCGTTCCATCTGAGCCAGAGCGCGCTGGCGCTGGTGTTCTCGCTGTACGTGGTGGGCATCTGGTCGTCCGCGTGGGTCGGGCGGCTGGCCGACGGGCTGGGCCGGCGCAACGTGCTGTGGATGATGGTGGCGATGATGCTGGCCGGTTTGGCGCTGACGCTGGCCGACACCTTGTGGCTGCTGGTGCCGGGCGTGGCGCTGTTCACTTTCGGCTTCTTCGCCGCGCATTCGGTGGCCAGCAGCTGGGTGGGCCTGCGGGCCAGGGAGGGCAGGGCCTTGGCCTCGGCGCTGTACCTGACCGCCTATTACCTGGGCTCCAGCGTGTTCGGCTCGATGTCCGGCCTGATGTGGGGACGCGGCGGCTGGCACGGCGTGGCCTCGGCGGTGGCGCTGGCGTTGCTGGTGCTGCTGGGCATCAGCCTGTGGCTGAGGCGGCTGCAGCCCTTGCCGCCGCATTGAACGATGGACGTAAAAAAGCCCCGCCGGATCCGGCGGGGCTTTTTTGCGGGCGCTTACTGGATGATGCCGCCGCCCAGGCAGATGTCGCCATGGTAGAGCACGGCCGATTGGCCCGGCGTCACCGCCCACTGCTTTTCCTGGAAGGTCAGGCTGGCCTGGCCGTCGACGATGGGCGACAGCGTACAGGCGGCGTCGGCCATCCGGTAGCGGTTCTTGGCGCTGTATTCGCCGGGCGCGGGCGCGTCCGGCAGCGTCCAGCTCAGGTCGGCCATCGAAAGCGTCGGCTTCAGCAGCAGCGGATGGTCATGGCCCTGGACCACGATCAGCTTGTTGCCGGGAATGTCCTTGCCGGCGACGAACCACGGCTCGCCGTTGCCGTCGCGCGAGCCGCCTATGGTCAGCCCCTTGCGCTGGCCCAGCGTGTAGTACATCAGGCCGATGTGCTCGCCGACGACTTTGCCGTCCGGCGTCACCATCTGGCCGGGCGAGGTGGGCAGGTAGCGCTGCAGGAATTCGCGGAACGGCCGCTCGCCGATGAAGCAGATGCCGGTGGAGTCTTTCTTGGCCGCGGTCGGCAGGCCGGCCTCTTCGGCCAGCCGGCGCACCTCGGTCTTCCTGATGTCGCCGAGCGGGAAGATGGCCTTGGCCAGCTGATGCTGCTGCAGCCGGTACAGGAAGTAGCTCTGGTCCTTGGTGTGGTCCACCGCCTTCATCAGGTAGTGGGTGCCGTCCTGTTCCAGCTTGCGCGCGTAGTGGCCGGTGGCGATGCAGTCGGCGCCCAGTTCCATCGCGTAGTCGAGAAAGGCCTTGAACTTGATTTCGGCGTTGCACAGCACGTCCGGGTTCGGCGTGCGGCCGGCCGAGTATTCTTTCAGGAAGTACGAGAACACGCGGTCCTTGTATTCCTTGGCGAAGTTGACGATTTCCATGTCGATGCCGACGATGTCGGCCACGCTCATCGCGTCCAGCGCATCCTGCTTGATCGAGCAGTACTCGTCGTCGTTGTCGTCTTCCCAGTTCTGCATGAACACGCCGATCACCTCATGGCCCTGCTGCTTCAGCAGCCAGGCGGTCACCGACGAATCCACGCCGCCGGACATGCCGACGACGATGCGTTTCTTACCCGTCACGGGGCGTTTCCTTCCTTGTTTTTGCTTGCCTGTCTGACAGGCTCGGATACCGCCGGAGGCTCGTATCCCTTCATCCAAACTGAAAGGGGAACCACCACGGGCGGTTCCCCGAAATCCTTGAACCAGGTATCCACCGCCCAGTCCTGCTTGGCGGCGTTGTCATGCAGCACGCCGGTGTAATGCAGATCCAGTATCCACGGCGCGCGCCATTCAGGTGGCGCCGCGCGGTGGAATTTCAACCATCCCTGCCGCTGCAGGTAGTTGAGAAAGGTGGTGACGTTGCTGCTGTGGTCGACGCAGTCCATCCGGCCCTCGGCCGGCCCGTCGCGGTAATTGCCGCCCTTGTCCTGCCAGATCGGCGTCTCGCGCGCGGCGATGCGGTAGAGCGTCAGCACCGCGTCGGCGACCGCTTCGCGCTCGGCTGAGGCGGAGTCGGCGCGGGCCAGGCGCGCGGCTAGCCAGTCATGCTCCTCGTCGGAGATGTCGAACTGGGCGTGTCTGGAACATCCGTAATGATAACAGATGTTTAAGCCGTCGGCGCGGGCGGCGGGAAGGAGCAGGGCAAGCAGCAGCGGCATCAGCAGTCGCATCGGGCATCCTGTGGCGGGTGGGTCAGCGCAGGTCGCGTATCAGTTGCAGAGGATACGCGATGCCATTGAGATAGTCTTGCAGGCATTGCGATACCACGGGGCTGCGAAGCCGTGTTTGCTGGGCGGCGATGTCTTCGAAGGAGAGCCAGTGCACGGCGACGATGCCGGCGTCCAGTCGCGGCGGGGCGGCGGGGGGAGTGGCGTCGCCGTGGAAGGCGAAGCGCATATAGGTGACGTCGCCGTCCTGGGCGTCGGCCAGGTAGATGCCGGTGAGTCCGCGCGGCGCGAACAGCCAGCCGCTTTCTTCCAGCGCCTCGCGCGCGACCGCCTGCAGCAGCGTCTCGCCGCGCTCCAGGTGACCGGCGGGCTGGTTGAGGCGCAGTCCGGCCGGCGTTTCCTCCTCGACCATCAGGAAGCGGCCATCGCGTTCGATGATGGCGGCGACTGTGGCATTCGGCTTCCACTGCCGCGGTTTGTTATTGACAATCATTCTTGTCTGTCTCTATGATGATGATAACTATTCTTGATTGTAAGCCAGAGGGGGCTTCCGATGTATGTCTGCTTGTGCAATGCAGTGACCGACAGCCAGATCCGCCAGGCGGTTCATGGCGGCGCCACCCGCATGTGCGACCTGCGTCGGGAGCTCGGCGTCGCGTCGGACTGCGGCAAGTGCGCCTGCATGGCCAACCAGATACGCAAGGACGCCCAGAGCGAGCTGGCCGCCTGCTCGGTGGCCCGCACCGCCGCCTGATCCGGCATCGAAAGGGGCGCGCAGCCGCCCCGACAGGCCAGCCCTTGAGCTGGCCGTTCCCATTTATGCCTTGAGCTATCTCCCTGCTGTGCCATAATGCCTGAACGATTTTTCAGGAGAATATGACATGCAAGGCGACAAGAAGGTCATCAAGTACCTGAACCAGATCCTCAAGAACGAGCTCACCGCGATCAACCAGTACTTCCTGCATGCCCGCATGTACAAGAACTGGGGGCTGAAGAAGCTCAATGAGCACGAATACGAAGAATCCATCGACGAGATGAAGCACGCGGACAAGCTGATCGAGCGCGTGCTGTTCCTGGAAGGGCTGCCCAATCTGCAGGACCTGGGCAAGCTGCACATCGGCGAAAATCCGAAGGAAATGCTGGAGTGCGACCTGAAGCTGGAAATGGACGCGCTGCCGCTGCTGCGCGAGGCGATCGCCTACTGTGAGACCTCGAAGGACTATGTCAGCCGCGACCTGCTGGAAGACATCCTGGAGAGCGAGGAAGAGCACGTCGACTGGCTGGAGACCCAGCTGGGCCTGATCGAGAAGGTCGGCCTGCAGAACTACCTGCAAAGCCAGATGGAAGACGCCTCCTGATCGGGAGGGACAAAAGAAAAAGGGCTGTCGCAACGACAGCCCTTTTTTGCGTCCCGCTTACTTCTTCGCAGCCGGCTCGGCGGCGGGCGCGGAGGCGTCGGCGGGCTCGCCGCTCTCCTCCCACGGCAACGGCACTTTCTGCTGGTGTATGGTCAGGCCCTTGGCGTCGTATTTGAGATCGGTGGAAATCTGGCCGTTGTCCTCCACCAGGTAGCCGCCCGACTTCCATTGCGACAGCTGGCTGTCCAGCAGGCTGCGGGCCAGGTCTTCCACTTCCTGCATGTTCGGCTGCTCTTCGGCGCTCTGGTCGACGGTGAACAGGTTGCGCGCCTGGGTCAGCACCAGGTCTTCCAGCGTCTGGCGCGGCAGGCTCAGCTTGGCGTCGGCCTCGATGCGCTTGGCCAGCTGCGTGATGTCGTTCAGGTCGGCCGGAGTGAAGCCGTTGATGCCCAGGCTGCCTTGCAGCTTGGCCTCGCCGGTCGGCATCTTCAGGTAGAACTCGTTGACCAGCAGCTTGGGGCTGTTTTCCAGCAGCGGGATCGCGTTCTTCTTGACGGTATCGACGTACTGCTTGCGCAGCACCGCCGGGTCCACGCCCTCGAACGGAATCTCGCTGATCGCCTTGTCCAGCTTGACCAGGGTGGGGCCGTGCAGGTGGTTGGCCGACACGTCCAACCGCATCGGGCCGTAGCGGTTGGCGTTGAAGCTCAGCTCCGCGAAGTTGACCTTGCCGCGGGTGTTGACGAACGCATCCTGCTCGCTGGTGACGATCTGGTAGCTGAAGTTCTTCAGCACGACCGACGACGGCTTGAACTCGCCGGACGGGTTGACGAATTCGCCGACGCGGACGCGGGTCATCAGGTAGATCAGCTCGTTCAGCTTGATGCTGTAAGGCACGCTTTCGCGCGAGCTCAGCTGCACATTGCCTATGGTCAGCTCGCTGGTGCCGAGCTTGACGCCGGTATTGCCCGGCCGCATGTCGGACACGTAGCGCACGCCTTCGAACGAGATGTTGCCCTTGCTGGCGGCTTCCAGCAGGAAGCCCGGCGACAGCGCCTCGGTCTTGTATTCCTGGTAGCCGTGGGCGTAGTCGACCTTGAGATCGAAGCCCTTCCACTTCATCTTGACGCCGGACAGCGCCTCCTCGTAGTCGAAGGCGGGCACCGCCACTTCCAGCAGGCCGCCGCCGCCGAAGCCGATGCGGTTGGTGATGGCGATCGGCTCCTTGTCGCCGAAGAAGGTCTTCAGCGTCTTGCGGGTGGCGTCGCTCATCGCGAACTCGGTGCGCACCAGCGCGCGGCCCGGATGGAAGTCGAAGTCGGCCAGGCCGGGCAGGGGGCCGTGCTTGACGTTGTTGGTGAACTTGATCGTGGAGTTCAGCAGCGGCTTCATATTGTCCGGCAGCATGTTCTCGTACGGGCCGGACAAGTGGCGGTTGAACACCAGTTCGGTGGTCTCGGTGGACGAGAACCAGCCGCGTTGATAGCTGTGCGATTTGACCTTGAACAGCGGCAGGCGGGCGAGCATCCGGTATTGCTCCTGCAAGGTCTCCTCGGCCTTGACGCCGGCCCAGTAGCTGGATCCCGCGTACAGGACGAACAAGCCGCCGATGGCGGCGCCGGCAATGATCAGTCGACGTTTTGGCAACACTAGTATTTTTCTGAACTAGGGTGAAATGATGCCCTATGGTACACCAATGCACCGCCGGATGCGCTGTCAGGCTAACCGGGCGGTCAAATTTGGTTCTGCATCGCGGCAGGGCTTGTTATAGAATAGAGCTTTGTCTCTAGTTACTGGACGCATCGAATACATGAACCTGAACTGGCTCAACGGTCTGCTGGATCTGCCTTGGTGGGGCAATATCATCGCCGCCCTGATCCTGACCCACATCACCATTGCCTCGGTCACCATTTTCCTGCATCGCCACCAGGCCCACCGCGCGCTGGACCTGCACCCGATTCCCAGCCATTTCTTCCGCTTCTGGCTGTGGCTGACCACCGGCATGGTCACCAAGCAGTGGGCGGCCATCCACCGCAAGCACCACGCGCGCTGCGAAACGCAGGAAGACCCGCATAGCCCGCAGGTGCTCGGCATCAAGAAGGTGCTGTGGGAAGGGGCCGAGCTGTATCGCGCCGCCTGCAAGGACCAGTCCATCATGGACAAGTTCGGCCACGGCACGCCGGACGACTGGCTGGAGCGCAACGTTTACAGCAAGCACAACGCCAAGGGCATCGTGCTGATGCTGCTCATCGACCTGGCGCTGTTCGGGCCCATCGGCCTGTCGATCTGGGCGGTGCAGATGGTGTGGATCCCGTTCTGGGCGGCCGGCGTGATCAACGGCCTCGGCCATTACTGGGGCTACCGCAATTTCGAGAACGAGGACGCCTCCACCAACCTGGTGCCCTGGGGCATCCTGGTCGGCGGCGAGGAGCTGCACAACAACCACCACACCTTCGGCACCTCGGCCAAGCTGTCGTACAAATGGTACGAGTTCGACATCGGCTGGATGTACATCCGCATGCTGGAAATCTGCGGCCTGGCCAAGGTGCGCAAGGTGGCGCCGCAGCTGGCCCACGATCCGTCCCGCCCGCAGCTGGACCTGGAACACCTTCAGGCCATCATCGCCAACCGCTACGCGATCGCCGCGCGCTACGCCCGCGAACTGAAGGCCGAGTGCCGCGCCGAACTGGCCAAGCTCAGCCTGCCCGAGCTGCCGCAGGTTAATCTGCCGCGCAAGATGAAGGTATGGCTGAAGCAGGACGCCAAGGACCTGCCCGAGTGCGAGCGCGACCAACTGGCCCGCATCCTGGAGCAGAGCCACGTGCTCGCCACCATCTACAACATGCGCCAGGAGCTGACCCGCCTGTGGGAGCGCTCCAACCTGACCCGCGAGCAACTGCTGCATGAGCTGCAGGACTGGTGCGCGCGCGCCGAGGCATCCGGCATCGCCGCTTTGCAGCGTTTCTCGCTGAACCTGAGGCAGACCGCCTTGGCTTGATGCCGCTAAGCCATTTCGTTTCGAACCCCGCATCCGGCGATGCGGGGTTTTTTATCGTCCCACATGCCGTTAGAGTTTTTTTCTATATTCAAATAGAAAATAAAGTTTGATTTCAAAATAGCTTAAAGAAATATAATGATGGCCTGTTGCTGTCCGAACGAGGTCATCGATGAGTGCATTGCAATTGGCGGACGCGCAAGCCGATCTGCCCTATATCCATGGTTTTTCCGCCGCCGAACAGGCGCGGCTGGTGCGCCAGGCGCGCTTTTCCGAGGCGATGGTGTACCGAGACGTCGATTTTTCCGGCGTGCAAAAATTGCTCGAGGTCGGTTGCGGCGTCGGCGCGCAGACCGAGATTTTGTTGCGCCGCTTTCCCGACGTGGGCATCACCGGCCTGGACTTCAGCCAGCGCCAGCTGGCAGTGGCGCGCCAGCGGCTGCAGGGCAGCCCTTATCACGACAGGGCGACGCTGCTGCACATGGACGCCGAGGATTTGGATTTCCCGCCTGCCAGCTTCGACGGCGCCTTCCTGTGCTGGATTCTGGAACACGTCCATTCGCCGGAGCGCGTGCTGGCCGAAGTGCGGCGGGTGCTGAAGCCAGGCGCGCGGCTGTACGCGACCGAAGCGATGAACGCCACCTTCTTCCTGGCGCCGTATTCGGCCAATCTGCAGCAGTACTGGCTGGCTTTCAACGACCACCAGTTGTCGGTCGGCGGCGATCCCTTTGTCGGGGCGAAGCTGGGCAACATCCTGATGCGGCTGGGGTTCCGCCACGTGGAAACCAAAGTGAAGACCTGGCATCTGGACAGCCGCGAGCCGCATCGGCGCCAGCAAGTGCTGGATTACTGGGCCGAACTCCTGTTGTCGGCGGCCGACCAGTTGATAGAGGCGGGCAGAGTGGATGCCGAACTGGTTGATTCGATGACAAGGGAATTGAGATTGCTGAGAAGCAATCCAGAACTGGTATTCTTCTACAGCTTCATGCAGGCGAGCGCCGTGGTGTGAAGGCTAACTATATTCAGTAGGACTACTTCTCCTTTGTAGAAGATTCTGCAATTTTTATATAACAAAAAATTACTAAAAGTAATTTTAAAATAGCCAGGAGTATTGAAATGCAGGACAATAGCGTCTTATCGCTGATCGGCAACACGCCATTGGTTCGCGTCAGCCATCTGGATACCGGGCCGTGCGAGCTGTACCTGAAGCTGGAAAGCCACAATCCGGGCGGCTCCATCAAGGATCGGATCGCCTTGACCATGATCGAGGCGGCCGAGCGGGACGGCAAGTTGAAACCGGGCGGGGCCATCATCGAGGCCACCGCCGGCAATACCGGGCTGGGTCTCGCGCTGGTGGCCGCGCAGAAGGGCTACCCGCTGACGCTGGTGGTGCCGGACAAGATGAGCCGGGAGAAGATTTTGCATCTGCAGGCGCTGGGCGCCCAGGTGGTGCTGACCCGCTCCGACGTCGGCAAGGGCCATCCGGAGTACTACCAGGACCTGGCGGCGCGCATCGCCAGCGAGACGCCCGGCGCCTACTACATCGACCAGTTCAACAACCCGGCCAATCCGCTGGCGCATGAAACCACCACCGGGCCGGAAATCTGGCGCCAGATGAACGGCGAGGTGGACGCGGTGGTGGTCGGCGTCGGCTCCAGCGGCACGCTGACCGGCCTGACCCGCTTCTTCCGCGCCAAGGCGCCGGCCACCGCCTTCGTGCTGGCCGATCCGGTGGGGTCTGTGTTGGCCGATTATGTCGAAACCGGCAGCTTCGGCCAGGCCGGCAGCTGGCTGATCGAGGGCATAGGCGAGGACTTCATCCCGCCGCAGACCGATCTGTCGATGGTGAAGCGCGCCTTCCGCGTCAGCGATCAGGAAAGCTTCGACACCGCCCAGCAACTGCTGCGCAGCGAGGGCATTCTGGCCGGTTCGTCGTCCGGCGCGTTGCTTGCCGCCGCGTTGCGCTACTGCCGCGAGCAAACCGAGCCCAAGCGGGTGGTGACGCTGGTGTGCGACAGCGGCAACAAGTACCTGTCCAAGATGTACAACCGCGACTGGCTGGTCGACCAGGGCATGCTGCGCCTGCCCGAGGTGGGCGGACTGACCGATCTGATCGTCCGCCGCCACCAGGACGGCAGCACGGTGTCTTGCCATCCGGACGAGCCGCTCAATGTGGCTTACCAGCGGATGCGCCTGCACGACGTGTCGCAGATGCCGGTGCTGGACGACGACAAGGTGGTCGGCGTGCTGGACGAATGGGACCTGCTGCTGTCGGTGCACGGCGAGCCGGAAAACTTCCGCCAGACCGTGGCCACGGCGATGAGCAGCCATGTGCGCACGCTGTCGCCGCAGGCCTCGTTGCAGGATCTGCTGCAGGTGTTCAACGACGGCCACATCGCGCTGATCGTCGACAAGGGCCGCTATCTGGGGCTGATCACCCAGGCCGACCTGCTGTCGTTCTGGCGCCGCCAGCCGCGCGCCGCTTAAGCCGATTTCCCGCCCTGGCCGATTGCGCCGGGGCGCATGATTTTGAGAGAGGATTGAAAACATGACCGATTTCCACACCCTGGCCGTGACCGCCGGCGCGCACGAGGACCCGTTCGGCGCGGTGATGCCGCCGATCTACGCCACCTCCACCTACCGCCAGCACGCGCCGGGCGAGCACACCGGCTACGAGTATTCCCGCTCGCAGAACCCGACCCGCGAGGCGCTGGAGCGCGCGGTGGCCGAACTGGAAGGCGGCATCCGCGGCTACGCTTTCGGCTCCGGCTTGGCGGCGATCTCCACCGTGCTGGAGCTGCTGCCGGCCGGCAGCCACCTGATCGCGGTCAACGACCTGTACGGCGGCACCTATCGTCTGTTCGAGAAGGTGCGCAAGGCCAGCGCCAACCTGGAAGTGACCTATGTCGCCTCCGACGACAGCGCCGCGCTGGAGGCCGCCATCCGCCCGAACACCCGGATGATCTGGGTGGAAACGCCGTCCAATCCGTTGAACCAGCTGGTGGACCTGCAACAGGTGTCGGCCATCGCCCGCCGCCACAAGCTGATCGGCGTGGTCGACAACACTTTCGCCTCGCCGGTCAACCAGCGGCCGCTGGACTTCGGCTTCGACATCGTCGTCCACTCCGCCACCAAATACCTGAACGGCCATTCCGACGTGGTGGCCGGCGTGGCTGTGGTCAGCCGCGACCAGCCGGAACTGGCCGAACAGCTGGCCTTCCTGCATAACGCGGTGGGCGCCATCCTGGACGCCTTCCCCAGCTTCCTGGTGCTGCGCGGCTTGCGCACGCTGGCGCTGCGCATCGAGCAGCACAACCGCAACGGCCTGGCCATCGCGCGCTGGCTGGAGGCGCAGCCTTGGGTGGAAAAGGTGCTGTACCCAGGCTTGGAAAGCCATCCGCAGCACGCGCTGGCGCGCCGCCAGATGCAGGGCTACGGCGGCATCGTGTCGTTCTATCTGAAGGGCGACGTCAAGGCCTTCCTGGCCAGGCTCAAGCTGTTCGCGCTGGCCGAAAGCCTGGGCGGCGTCGAAAGCCTGGTCTGCCTGCCGGCGGCGATGACCCACGCGTCGATTCCGGCCGAGCGCCGCGCCGCGCTCGGCATCCACGACAACCTGATCCGCCTGTCGGTCGGCGTCGAGGGCGAGGCGGCGCTGATCGCCGACCTGGAGCAGGCGCGGCGGGACAGCTGAGCGCTTTGCCGCTAGAATCGGCCGTCATGCCCACCTACCCATCGATATGGAGAACGATATGAGCATTTACCGTCACAAGCAGGGCGCCCGCCTGGCCGAGGCCGTGGTCAGCAACGGCCTGATCTTCCTGGCTGGCCAGGTGCCGGAAAACACCGACGCCGACGCGCGCGGCCAGACCGAGAACGTGCTCGCCCAGATCGACGCCCTGCTGGCGGAACTGGATTCGGACAAGACCAAGATCGTCGACGTCACCATCTTCCTGGCCAGCTTGGCCGATTACGACGCGATGAACGCCGCCTGGGACGCCTGGGTGCCGGCCGGCAACGTGCCCGCCCGCGCCACAGTGGAAGCCAAGCTGGCCAATCCGGCGTGGAAGGTGGAGATCAAGCTGGTGGCCGCGCGCTGATCCGCATCCGGACAGGAGGCGCCAGCCTCCGCCGGGATACGAAAGCCCAGCGTCCGCGTGGCGGACGCTGGGCTTTTTCATGGATGTCCTTGTTGCGCGCGGCTCGGGGCGTATCGCCTGTTCGTCGGCTTTGTCTTTCGCCATGCAGGCCGGGCGTGCCTGTCCAGGCTGTATTCCTAAGTAATTTCAACTAGTTATTTATCAATTGAAACGTCATTTCCCCTTCGCTAGAACGGATATAGGCGCTTCATTCAGGGCTGCAGGCTTGAATGAGCGCCTTTTCCATGTCCAGCCGCTTTGCCGCTGGCCCTAATGCTTACAGGGAGATACGCAGAATGTTCATCCGCAAAGCTATCGCCGGCGCGCCGGCGGCATCCGCGATCTTGCTGGCCTGCCTGGCCGGCGGCGCCAGCCAGGCGCAAAACCTGGTTCCGGCGGACGCCGCGGCCACCTGTACGGTGAGCCCGGCCATATTCCAAAGCTGGTTCCTGTTCGACCGGGTGACGCCCAACGGCGTGGTCACGCCGGCCAACAGCGTCAAGTTCAACCACGACACCGTCAATCCGCCGGCCAGCAACAAGACCATCAATTGCAATTTCTACCAGTGGTCGCAGCGGATGTTCCTGTGGCTGACCTCCTCGCCGATGCGCTTGTTCGGCGGCAACGGCACGGTGATGGACTCGGTGGCGTTCTACAGCGTGCTGAACAGCGACGACGGCAAGGCGCGCTGCCTGGTCAATCGCGAGCTGGGCGTGAACACCTGCGGCGGCAAGCCGGCATCGCTGTTCAGCATCCGGGTGAACAAGCCGCGCTTCGACAAGACCGATGCGGTGGACAAGGATAGCGGGGTCACCCAGGCCGACGGCAGCGGCCCCCAGCAGGCCGACGGCGCCGCGCTGATGGGGCGGGGCGGCAAGATGGTCTACTACACCATCCTGGTCAACGACGTGTACGCCTTCTTTGCCTCGGCCAGCGGCACCAAGAATCCCAGGCTGCGCTTCCCCACCACTCAGGCCGAGCTGGACAAGGTGCTGGCCTGGGCCAAGCAGCACCATCACCGGGTGCCGGATGCCGACGCGCTGGCGCTGGAATTGAAAGCCTCCTGGGTGGAGGCGGACGGCCTGGATACCAATCGCTATATCACCACCGTGGGCGAGATTCCGGTGTTCGATACCCGCGATTCGCAGAAATGGGTGCAGACCGGCAGCCGCCAGGCGCTGCTGGCGCTGGTGGGCCTGCATGTGGTCGGCAGCGCCGCCGGGCACCCGGAAATGATCTGGGCCACGTTCGAGCATGACAGCAACTCGCCCAATGGCGCCTATTCCTACATCAACGCCCAGGGCGCGACGGTGGCGGTGCCGCAGGAAGTGCCCAAGGGCATGCTGTTCTCGGCCAATGGCGCGACCGGGCCGTTCAACGTCCAGCACATGTATGTCGATCCCGATGCCAGTCCGCTCACGGTCAGGGCCAGCAGCGGACAGACCGTTTCGCCCAGCGACACCCTGCGCACCTTCCCCTGGGGGGTGTCCGCCGCTTTGCCGATACAGCCGGCGCAGAGCGCGGCGCAGGCCAACAGCGAGGTGATTTCGATCAACAACAGCGTCCGCAGCCTGCTGAAACAAGGCGATACCCGGCGCAACTATCTGCTGATCGGCGCCACCTGGACCAATGGCGGCAATGATCCGTACAACCCGTTCCAGGCTGCCGGCGGCAACAACCAGCCCAATCACGTCGGCGGCAACGCGCTGGCCAATTCGACGATGGAAACCTATGTCACCCTGGGCAACAAGCTGTACAACTGCTTCTCCTGCCACAACGCCGGCAAGGCGACCGACACCAACGCCAAGGCTACGGTGGGCGTCAGCCACATCTACGAAAGCATCAAGCCGTTCACCGACCCCCAACTGAACCGGCTGTGGGAGGGCGTGCTGGCCAAATGAGCGCATGAGGACGGCGCGGTCCGGGCAGGCCGCGCCGTTTTTTTTTCGTGCCGCGCCTATTGCGGCGGGGGCGGGGCCTTTCCTTCCGGCGGCGGGGGCGGATGGTCGGGCACGGCCGCCATCCGGGCCGGCATCATTCTGCATTTGCCGCTCATTTTCTCGCCGCGCGGGGTGGTGAAGGTGACGGCATCGCCGGCTTTCTTGCCGTTGCAGGCTTGGAACGCTTCGTCGGGCGGCACGCGCGGGTGGTCGGGAGCGGGGGCGGCCTGGATCGATGCCGCTGCCAGCAGGGTGTACAGGAGCGGCGGAATGGCGATGCGCATGGGGTGTCTCCCGGCAAGATGTTTCACGATAGGCGGACATTTGCATGAAGAACAAGATGACTCCTGATCTTCAGAACAGTTTTTGTCTGATTTTTTACTTTAAAAACGTCGTACAAGTGAATGTAATTCATTGATTTTTTATTGAAAATTCAATCAATTGGACCTTGTTTGCAAATTTGAACCGCAGATTTTCGACCGCTAAGACTATTGGTATGCGTTTGGTATTTTTGGCGCAGTGAACCGCAACCGCATCCCCAGCAAGGAGAGTCCAGCCATGCAGTCGAAATCTTTGATCATTCTGGCGGTCGGGCTCGGCCTGGCCGTCATCGCCTCCCGCCCGGCGTCGGCGCAGCCGCTCCCCGTTTCATACGCAATTCAGGAGCAGGGCATCGCCGGCGCCGCCCGCCAGGGCCTGGCCGAATTCGCCAAACAGAACCAGGCGGAGCACGGCGCCCGCCTGCCGGATGGTTTTCCGCTGGCGCTGGCGGATGGCCGCGAACTGGCCTCGCTCCAGCTGGGACGCGGGTTTCCGGTTTATACCGTCGATCCGCAGCGGCTGCTGGCCGCCGAGGCCGATCTCAGCCGACTGATGACGCCGACCGGCAGCTGGCGCTTCGTCGTGTTGTCCGGGGCGAGGCCGGTAGGGCTGGTGACCGTGGAGAAGATGGATGGCCGCTGGCAAGCCATTTCCTTCGGCGCGGCCGAGCTGGCCCGCAATGTCGAGGCCGCGCAAGCCGGCCACGGCCAGACTCGCTTCCTGCGCGTTTATCAGGCGCAGACCGATTTCCTGGAGGTGGCGCCTGCGGGCGGCAAGCCGCGATTCGCCGCGCTGATGTCGGCGCGGGAGAGGCTGTCGCTGCAGCAGCAGCCGGCGCTGCTGGACGGCGCGGACCTGATCGAACCGCTGCGCGCCGCGGTGCGCGCCGGCCTGGCTAGTTTCCGTTGAGGAGGGCGTGAACATGAACAAGCGCTTGAACGCGATGATCCTGGCCTCGGCCCTGTCGGCGTCGGCGGCGGCCGCGCTGGCGGACAGCAAGGTGCTGAATGTGCCGCTGACCACCCAGGAGCACAGCCAGTGGTGCTGGGCCGGCTCCAGCAAGGCGGTGCTGGGCCTGTACAACAAGACGCCCACCCAGTGCGCGATCGTCAACTGGGCCTTCGGCATCAATTACGCCTGCGGCAATAGCAATTTCAACTGGAACAGCTATGCCAACCAGCCCAACGACATGTTCGGCAGCAACGGCAGCCTGCAGGGCATCCTGAAGAACTGGGGCGTGCCCAACACCGCGGTGTACGACTACCTGTCCTGGACCCACGTGCTGCAGGACATCCAGGCCAACCGCCCCTTCGTGATCCGCTACGGCTGGACCAACGGCGGCGGCCACTTCATCGTCGGCCGCGGCTACCAGAGCGGCAGCGGCAACTACCTGTACATGATGAATCCGTGGCCGGGGGAAGGAATGACCTATGCTTCGTACAACAGCGTGGTGTCGGCCAGCGACCACAACTGGACGCACACGCTGCGGATGAGCGTCAGCCCCTGAGCGGCTTGCGGGGCGATGCGGAAACGGCGGGCCGGCCCGCCGTTTGTCTCTCAGAAATCGCCGGCGTAGCGCAGCGACTCGGCCGGCGGCCGGCCGGCGAGGAAATCGTCCACCGCGTCGCCCAGCAGCCCGGCCAGGCCGTCGCGCTGCGCGTCGACCGGGATCGCGTCCAGGCTGCGGGTCCAGGTCAGCTGGCGCTTGGCCAGCTGGCGGGTGGCGGCGACGCCGCGCTCGACGAATTCGTCGTGGCCGTACAGGCCGTCCTGGTGCTCCCAGGCCTGGCGGTAGCCGACGCAGCGCATCGACGGCAGGTTCAGCGTCAGTTCCGGATATTTCGCCCGCAATCGGCTGACTTCGTCCAGAAAGCCCTGCTCCAGCATGATGCGGAAGCGCTCGGCGATGCGCGCGTGCAGCCAGCCGCGCTCGCGCGGCACCAGCGCCAGCGGCAGGAAACGGAAGCCTGCGGCGGCTTCCTTGCCCTGGGCGATCAGCTCGGACATCGGCTTGCCGCTGAGCAGGCACACTTCCAGCGCGCGGTGGATGCGCTGCGAGTCGTTGGGATTGAGGCGGGAGGCGGTCGCCGGGTCGAGTTCGGCCAGGCGCGCGTGCATTGCCGGCCAGCCCAGCAGCGCGGCGTCGGCGTCTAGCTCGGCGCGTAGCGCGGCGTCGGCCTGAGGCAGGTCGGACAGGCCTTCCAGCAGCGCCTTGTAATAAAGCATGGTGCCGCCCACCAGCAGCGGCAGCTTGCCGCGCGCCTGGATGTCGGCGATCAGCCGGTTGGCGTCGGCATGGAACTGCGCGGCGGAGTAGCTTTGCAGCGGGCTGATGACGTCTATCAGATGATGGGGACAGGCGGCCATCTCCTCGGCCGTGGGCTTGGCGGTGCCGATATCCATGTCGCGGTAGACCAGCGCCGAATCGACGCTGACGATTTCGACGGGGAAACGACGGGCCAGCTCCAGCGCCAGCCCGGTCTTGCCGGAGGCGGTGGGGCCCATCAGCAGTATCGCTTGTGGGGTGTCGCTCATGGTGTTGCTCGCTGCGGTCAGGGGGCGATTGTCGCACAGCCGGGGCGCGCATGCGCGAAAGGCTTGACCTTGCCGCTCAGCTGTTTACGATGTGAGTATCGACTCCGGGAGCCGCCAATGAAAATCGAAGCCGCCAGCGAGCAGCATCTGTCTGTCTACCGCCGCTATTTTCGGGCATGCCGGGACGAGGACTTCGAGTATTACCGCGGCCTGCCCGACGATGCCGACGGCTGGCTGCTCAAAGTGGTGCAGCATGCCGACGGCGAAGCGCTGCCGGAGGGCTGGGTGCCGTGCCAGACCTGGTTCCTGCTCAGCGACGACGGCGAGATCGCCGGCGCCGCCCGCTTGCGGGAGGGCGAGACCGCGGTGATCCAGGACGTGATCGGCCACATCGGTTTCGAGGTGCTGCCGCAGTGGCGCGGCCACGGCTACGGCAGGGTTTTGCTGCAGTACGTGCAGGCGATGGCCCCGGCGCCGGCCTGCGGCAACTGGGTCTTGGTCTGCGACGCGGACAGTCCCGCGTCGGTGCGCACGATAGAGGCGTGCGGCGGCCAGCGGCTGGAGGATATGCCGCAGCCGGATGGCCGCGTCCTCAGGCGCTACAGCCTCGCCTCGATGGGACTGATGCAATAGTTTCGCGCTCGGCGGAAGTCGTGTAGAATCCACGGCTTCCCCGCGCTTAGACCCCGAACTCTCCGGCACCCCGGTTTAATGTCCACCATTACCGATTTAAAGTATCTGAAGATTGTGCTGGAGACGGCCTTGCTGACAGCGCAGGAACCCCTGTCGGTTTCCCAGCTGAAAAGGCTGTTCACCGAGGACGTCAAGGCCGCGCTGATCAACGACATCCTGGAGGATATCCAGGGCGACTGGCGCGGCAGGGGAATCGAGCTGGTCAAGCTGGCTTCAGGCTGGCGCTTCCGCGCCCGGGCCGAATTCACGCCTTACCTGAACCGGCTCAATCCGGAAAAGCCGCCCCGCTATTCGCGGGCGGTGATGGAAACCCTGGCGATCATCGCCTACAAACAACCTGTGACCCGTGGCGACATCGAAGCGATACGCGGCGTATCGGTGTCCACCAATGTGATGCAGACCCTGCTGGAGCGGGGCTGGATCGAAGTCATCGGTCACAAGGACGTACCGGGCCGCCCCGGCCTGTACGCCACCACGCGCAAATTTCTGGATGATCTGAGCTTCGTCTCGCTGAACGACCTGCCGCCGCTGGCGGAGCTGGGCAGCCTGGTGGTGCCGGATCCCCAAACACAGGACGACAGCCCCGATGCGGGCGCAGACGATATCCCCCTCGACGATGAGGCGGACAATTTAGAGCCAGTCGCGGAATAACGCTTCCGCCAGTTGCTCGCATGGAAAGAGCAAGCACATATGTCTACAAAAGGACAACGTAGCCACGCGCGCCAGCCGGTAGCGCGGGTCAAGGGGCGCGAGACCTCGCAGCCGCGCCAGAACGCCGGCCGCAGCCAGGGCCAGCAGCGCCAGGGCAAGAATTCCGCCGCCGGCATCCAGCCGCGCTTCCCGCAGCAGCAGGCGCAGCCAGGCCAGCAGGCGCGCCGCGGCGGCCCGCGCCAGGCGCGCGACGCTTACGGCAACCCGATCATGCCGTCGCAGGACGGCGTGCCGCTGTTCAAGATGAGCCGCCGCGAGCAGGAGCAGCAGCAACTGAATTCGGGCAACCGCAAGCCGCAGTACCAGCGCGACAGCAACGGCGACATCAACGGCAACGTGGCGCTGGACCATGAGCAGCGTTTCGGCAACAAGAACGCCGCGCGCCCTGCCGGCAAGGGCCGCAACCAGGCGGAAGGCAAGGCCGAGGGCCAGCCCAGGGCGGAAGCCAAGCCGCGCGGCGACGCCAAACCCAAGCAACAGGTGCAGAAGGCCAAGAAGCTGCGGCTGCGCAGCCCCAGCCAGGACATCAAGAACAAGGCGCAGAAGCTGAAGGAAGTGCGCGTCGATCACGCCGAAATCGAGCCGGTGCGCCTGCAGAAGGCGCTGTCCTCGTCCGGCGTCGGCTCCCGCCGCGAGATGGAGGAGTGGATCGAGGCCGGCCTGGTCACCGTCAACGGCAAGAAGGCCAGCCTGGGCGACAAGGTGGGGCCGCAGGACAAGGTGCTAGTCAAGGGCGACCAGATCAAGCTGAAGTGGCCGGACCGCCTGCCGCGCGTGATCATGTACCACAAGGAAGAGGGCGAGATCGTCACCCGCGACGATCCGGAAGGCCGCGTCACCGTGTTCGACCGCCTGCCCCAGGCCAAGTCCAGCCGTTGGGTGGCCATCGGCCGTCTGGACGTCAACACTTCCGGCCTGCTCTTGATCACCACCAGCGGCGAGTTGGCCAACCGCATGATGCACCCCAGCTTCGAAGTGGAGCGCGAGTACTCGGTGCGCGTGCTGGGCGAACTGACCCCGGAAATCATGAAGGAAATGACCAAGGGCGTGGAGCTGGAAGACGGCGAGGCCCGCTTCGACCGCATCTTCCAGACCGGCGGCCAGGAAGAGTCGGCCAACCAGTGGTACAACGTGGTGATCAAGGAAGGCCGCAATCGCGAAGTGCGCCGCATGTTCGAGCACTTCGGCCTGACCGTCAGCCGCCTGATGCGTGTGCGCTTCGGCAACATCGGCCTGCCTCCGCGCCTGAAGCGCGGCCAGTTCTACGAGCTGAACGCCGCCGAAGTGGCCGCGGTGATGAAGTGGTCCAACCTGACCGTGACCGGCGGCAAGAAGGCCGGCGGCCAGCGCCGCGGATCCCCCCGCAAGCCCAAGGCCGCGCGCAGCGAGTAAGCCGGCCGTTCCGCGAAAGCGGAACCCGCTTCCAAGACATGGGCGACCGCCGGCTGGCGGTTGCCCGTTTTTGTTTTCCGGGAGGTCAGTTGGAAGAATTCGGTCAATGCGAGGCCGGCCTGCCTTTGCCGGCGGCGCAGCGCAAGCAGCGCGCGTCCATCGTCATCATCGAGAACGGCAGGCTGTTGCTGATGCGCAGGGTGAAGCCGGGCAAGGAGTATTATGTTCTGCCTGGCGGCAACATCAAGCGGAACGAGACGCCGGCGATGGCCTGCGTGCGCGAGACGCGAGAGGAGACGGGCTTGAATGTCTGGCTGGAGGAAGGCCCGCTGTGCGTGCTGGAGAGCGAGAGCCGGACCGAGCATGTGTTCGTCGCGCGCGAGCACCGCGGCATGCTGAGGCTGGGCGGTCCGGAACTGGCCAAGCTGTCGCCGGACAATCACTACGAGCTGGTCTGGCTGGATGCCGAGGCACTGGCCATGGTCAAGTTGCGGCCCAAGTCGCTGCGCCCGCATTGCCTGGCGCGGCTGGGAGCCGTGGACGGGACTCGGGCATAATGGCGAAATCCTCATCAGGAATACCGACATGAGCAAGGCGTTTACCAAAGAAGACGAGCAGCAGGACGATGATCTGCCGGCCGAGCGCCGCCTGCCGGGCTCGACCAAGAACTACATCACGCCCATGGGCTGGCAGCGGTTGAAGGATGAGCTGTACCACCTGGTCAACCGCGAGCGCCCCGAGATCGTGCAGGTGGTGAACTGGGCGGCCAGCAACGGCGACCGTTCGGAAAACGGCGACTATCTGTACGGCAAGCGCCGGCTGCGCGAGATCGACCGCCGCATCCGCTTCCTGACCAAACGATTGGAAATCGCCGAAGTGGTGGATCCGGAAGCCCGCGAGGCGACCGACCAGGTGTTCTTCTCCGCCACCGTGCTGATCCAGCGCGGCGACGGCAGCGAGCAAAGGCTGTCCATCGTCGGCGTCGACGAGATCGACTTGCAGAGGGGCCGCATCAGCTGGATATCCCCGATCGCGCGCGCGCTGCTGAAGTCGCGCGAGGGCGACACCGTGCTGTTTCGGGGCCCGGATGGAGACGAGGACATCGAAGTGCTTGAAGTCAGCTACGTTCGGCTGGACTGAGGCGGAAATGATGAAAACGGCCCGGAATGCTCCGGGCCGTTTTTGTTTGGGCGGCGGGAGGGATCAGGGCTGCATGTGCTCGGACAGCTTGCCGTTGATCATGAACCAGTCGCGGGTGGCCTTGTCGCCGCAATCGTCGAAGGCGTTTTGCAGCACGCGCTGCTGTTCGCGGTGCAGGTTTTCCTCCAGCTTGACGCCTTCCTCGCTCAAGGTCAGCTGTTTGACGCGCTTGTCGTGCGGCGCCGGCTGGCTGAGGATCAGCTCCATCTCCATCAACTGGCGCAACGGGATGTTGATCGCCTGCTTGGTGACGCCGAGGAAGGACAGCAAATCCTTGACCGACAGTTTGGGGTAGCGCGCCACGAAGAACAGGATGCGGTGGTGGACGCGGGCCAGGCCGCGCCGCGCCAGCATCTCGTCCGGTTTGGCGGTCAGCGCCTTGTACGCGTAGTAGAAAATCTCGATCGCTGCCCGGGTGTCCAGCCCGGTTTCCGCCTCCTTCTTGCTTGCAACAGACTGGCTCATGTCATGTCCTGTTCAGGTTGATGGACGCCGGCGACCGCCGGCGCGGGTGAAGCTCAGCGCTCGCGGATCATCGCCTTGACGCTGGAAAGCGTCTGGGGCCGGTGTCTCCGACCGCGCCCAGGCCAAGGCCTGGCCGCTGGGCAGGCTGCGCATGCGTGTCTGCATCGAAGCGCTAGGCCGCGGATGCGTCAGTATCCCGGCGGAGGCGGAATAGATCAATGACATTTTCATTCCCCCGCCCGCGGGAGGGGGATGAGTGTTGCGGCGCGGCTGCGGCTAGACGGTCAACCCTCTTTTTTTCAGCATGGCCTGCACGGATGGTTCACGCCCGGAGAAAGCCTGGAAGGCTTGCTTGGGGTTGCGGGCGTTGCCTGCGCTGTAGATGTGGCGGCACAGCGAGGCGGCGAGCTCCGGATCGAACAGGTCGCCGCTTTCCTCGAAGCGGGCGAAAGCTTCGGCCTCCAGCACTTCCGCCCATAGGTAAACGTAGTAGCCAGCCGCGTAGCCGCCGTTGAACAGGTGGTTGAAGTGGGGCAGCGAGTGGGCAAGCCCGGCTTCCGCCGGCAGGCCGTAATGCTGGCATAGTTCCGTTTCGAAGGCCGCGGGGTCGTCGACGCCGTCGGCCTCCTGGTGCAGCGCCAGATCCAGCAGCGCCGATATCGTGTAGCGCACGGTGGCATAGCCCTGCTGGAAGTTCTGCGCGGCGAGAATGCGGGCGCGCAGCGCCTCTGGCATGGGACGGTCGGTTTCTGCGTGCCGCGCGTGCCTGTCCAGGATGTCCGGCGTCCAGGCCCAGTTTTCCATCAGCTGGGACGGCAGCTCGACGAAGTCGCGCAGCACCTGGGTGCCGGACAGGCGCTGATAGTCTACGTCCGACAGCAGACCATGCAGCGCGTGGCCGAATTCATGGAATAGCGTGCGCACGTCGTCCAGGCCCAGCAGCGTCGGCTCGCCCTTGGAAAAGTTGGTGTTGTTGACCACGATGGGCAGAGACAGTCCGCCATGGCGGCCCTGGGCGCGGTAGACGCTCATCCAGGCGCCGCCCTTCTTGCCGGGGCGGGCGAAGTTGTCGCTGAGGAACACGCCGATGACGGCGCCGTCGCGCAGCACCTCCCAGCCGCGCAGGTCCGGGTGGTAGCGCGGCAGGTCGCCGCGCTCGGCGAAGCTCAGGCCGAACAGACGGCCGGCGACATCGAACATTGCGGCGATCATATTGTCCAGGCTGAAGTAGGGCTTGATTTCGGCGTCGTCCAGCGCGTAGCGCTCCAGCCTGACCTTCTCCGCCAGATAGCGCCAGTCCCAGGGCGCGATGTCATCGGGCAGCCCCTCGCGCCGGGCCGTCTCCTGCAACAGCGCCTTTTCCCGCGCGAACTGGGCGAGCGCGGCTTCCCAGGTCGGCTCCAGCAGCCGGTACACCGCTTGCGGCGAACCCGCCATGCGGTCGCTCAGCGCGTAATCGGCATAATTGGCGTAGCCGAGCAGACGGGCCTGGCGTTGGCGCAGTTGCAGCATGCGGCGGATCAGAGGGCGGTTGTCGCGCGCCTGTGTCGTTCCGCGCGAAGTCCAGGCGCGCCACAGCGCCTGGCGCAGGTCGGCGCGGCTGGAGTGGGTGAGGAAGGCGACCGTGCTGGAGCGCGCCAGCGTGATGGCGTGGCCGTCCAAGCCGCGCTCGCGCGCGGCGCGGGCCGACGCGTCCCGCAGCCAGCCGGGCAGGCCGGCGAGATCGGCCTCGTTCTGCAATTGGAGCGCGTACTCCGTTTCGTCGGCCAGCACGTTCTGGCCGAAGGCGGCGGACAGCGACGCCAGCTCGGCGACGCAATCGGCGAATTCGCGCCTCGCTTCGCCTTGCAGCCGGGCGCCGGCCAAGGTGAAGTCCAGGTGCCAGCGCTGCAGCAGGCGGCGTTGTTCCTCGCTCAACTCCCAGCCGGGCGCCGCGCGCATCGCCTCGTCCAGTCGGGCGAACAGTTGCGTGTCCAGGAAAATGGCGCTGTGGTGGGCGGCCAGCCGCGGCGCCAGCTCGCGCTCGACGGCGCGCAGTTCCGGGCTGGAGTGCGAACTGCACAGATTGTGCAGCACCAGCGTCACGCGTTTCAGCGGCAGCGCGGCGGCGTCCAGCGCTTCCGCGGTGTTGGCGAAGCTGACGGGGCCGGTCTGGGCGGCGATGGCGGAGATGGCCCGCCTGTGCTCGGCCATCAACTGCTCGATGGCGGGCGCGAAGTGCTCGGCGCGAATGAGATCGAACGGCGGCAGCTGGTGTGGCGTGTCCCAGGCTTGCAGCAGCGGGTTGTTCATGATGATTCCTTGGCGCCGGAGCGGCAATGTAGCAGCCGCCGGGCGGTCCCGGCGGCTCGGTCCCTTACAGCAGGCCGCGGTTTTTCAGCATCGCTTCCGCTTGCGGATCGCGGCCGCGGAAGGCGCGGAAGGCGGCGCGCTGCTCGCGGGCGTCGCCGGCGCTGTAGATGTGGCGGTACAGCTTGTCCGCCAGTTCCGGATCAAACGGGTCGCCGGCTTCCTCGAACGCGGCGAACGCTTCGGCTTCCAGCACTTCCGCCCACATGTAGACGTAGTAGCCGGCGGCGTAGGCGTCGTCGGAGAAGATATGGCCGAAGTGGGGCGGGCGGTGATTCATGCCGGCCGCCGGCGGGATGCCCAGCCGCTCGCGCTCCGCCGCCTCGAAGGCGGCGATGTCGACGCCCTCGGCGTCGGCGCGCTCGTGCAGCGCCAGGTCGATCAGCGTGGACGCGGCGTAGCGCACCGTTTCGAAGCCCTGGTTGAAGTGGCGCGCCGCCTTGATCTTGGCGACCAGTTCGGCCGGGATGGCCGCGCCGGTTTGCGCGTGGCGGGCGTGTTTTTCCAGCACCTCCGGCACCAGCGCCCAGTTCTCCATCAGCTGCGACGGCAGCTCGACGTAGTCCCATGGGCAGTTGGGGCTGGCCAGCAGCCGGTATTCGACATCGGACAGCAGGCCGTGCAGGCCGTGGCCGAATTCGTGGAACAGCGTGCGCACGTCGTCGAAGCTCAGCAGCGTCTGGCCGCGGCCGGACTTGGCGAAGTTGTTGTTGTTGACGACGATGGGCAGCGCCACGCCGCCGTTGCGGGCCTGCCAGCGGTAGACATGCATCCAGGCGCCGCCGCGCTTGTTCTGGCGGGCGTAGTTGTCGCCTAGGAACAGGCCGATCACCTTGCCGCCGCGGCTGACGTCCCAGGCGCGCACGTCGGGGTGGTAGAGCTTGAGGTCGTGCCGTTCGGCGAACTCGAGGCCGAACAGGCGGCCGGCGACGTCGAACATCGCGGCGATCATATTGTCCAGGCCGAAGTAGGGCTTGATCTCGGCGTCGTCCAGCGCGTAGCGGGCGATACGCACTTTCTCCGCCAGGTAAAACCAGTCCCAGGGCTGGATGTCGGCCGGCTCGCCGAGCTTGGCGGCCTCTTCGCGCAGCATCGCTTTTTCCGCTTCGAAGCGGGCCTTGGCCGGCTCCCACACCTGGTCCATCAGCGCGTGGACCGCGGCCGGGGTGCCGGCCATGCGGTTGGCGATCGCATAGTCGGCGAAGCTGGCGTAGCCGAGCAGCCCGGCCTGCTCGACGCGCAGCGCCAGGATCTGCCTGGCCAGCGGACGGTTGTCGCGCTCCGGGTGTTCGCCGCGGCCGGTCCAGGCGCGCCAAGCGGTTTCGCGCAGCTCGCGGCGGGCGGAGAAGGTGAGGAAGGGCACGATGGACGAGCGCGACAGCGTGATCGCCCAGCCCGGCAAGCCGCGCGCTTCGGCCGCTGCGCGGGCGGCGTCCAGCAGGAAGGGAGGCAGGCCGGCGAGGTCGGCCTCGCCCAGCTGCAGCGCGTATTCGCTTTCGTCGGCCAGCACGTTTTGGCTGAAGGCGGTGGTCAGTTCGGCCAGCCGGGACACGATGTCGGCGTAACGCCGGCGGTCGTCGCCTTGCAGCTTGGCGCCGGCGCGGACGAAGTCGCGGTGGATCAGGTCCAGCAGCCGGCCCTGTTCCTCGCTCAGCCCCAGGCTGTCCCGCCGGGCATGGACGGCGTCGAGCCGGGCGAAGAAACCCTCGTGCATGTATACGCGGCTGCGGTGGCCGGCCAGCTTGGGCGCCATCCGGCGCTCCACTTCCTGCAGCTCGGGCGAGGTTTCCGACGCGGTCAGGTTGTCCAGCAGCAGTTGGGCGCGCTCCAGCTTCAGGCCGCAGCGATCGAAGGCGGCGGCGGTGTTGTCGAAGTCGGCGGGTTCCGCCCGCGCCGCCAGCGCGTCGATCTCGGCCAGGTGTTCGGCGAACAGCGCGTCGAAGGCCGGTTCGAAGTGCTCGGGACGGATCTGCTCGAACGGGGGCAACTGGTGCGGGGTGGTCCAGTCTTGCAGCAGGGGATTGGCGTTCATGGCGCTCTTCTCGCTTGGGTTGGCGTTGAGCTCATGACTTTAGCATTGTTTCGGGTCGGAACAAACCAATCCATGCCGAAGAAATGTCATAGGTTCTGCGCGATGCGCCACAGCACGCCGGATGGGTCGGTCAGCGTGAAGTCCAGCATGCGCCATGGCTGCTGTGTCAGGTCGCCGATTGCCATTTGGTATTGCTCGGCGATGCCGCGGCGCTGAAGCTCCCCATTCCAAGCGGCGTGCGCGAAGTAGGCGATGCCGTCGCCGACGAATTTCCGCTTAAAGCCGACATCCTGGTAAAAGGCCTGGGACAGGGCGAAGTCACGGCTTGGGATGAAGGCTTTCAGTTCGACGGTATTCGGATTCGGCATGGCGACGCTCCTTTGGGATATGAAAAACCCGCCTCGGCTACGCCGGGCGGGTTTGTCGGGCAATGGCGGCGTCATGCCAGCTTCGGCTCGCCTTCCAGCATGACGACATCGGGCAGGCCTGAGCGGAACACCGCTTGGCGCAGCGTCTCGATCGCCTTCTTGCGGAAGAACTGCTTGCGCGTCACCAGCAGCACGCGGCGCTGCGGCGCCGGCGAGTCGAAGGGCACGATGGACAGCAGCGATTCATCTCCGGAGCCGACCGAGGTGGCCGGCATCACGGTGACGCCCATGCCGCTGGCCACCATGTGGCGTATCGTGTTCAGCGAGCTGCCCTGCAGCGCGCTGGCCAGATTGTTGCCGTGGTTCTGCCGGGCGGACAGCTCGCTGCAGGTCTGCAGCACCTGGTCGCGGAAGCAGTTGCCCTGAGTCAGCAGCAGCACGCTTTCCTCGGCCAGCTGGCAGGGCTGGATCGCCTGCTGCTTTTCCCAGGGATGGCCCTTGGGCGTGGCGACGACGAAGGGCTCGTCGTACAGCGGCCAGGCCTCGATGCCGGTTTCTTCGAAAGGATCGGCGACGATGATGGCGTCGACCTCGCCGCGCTTGAGCATTTCTGCCAGCCGGGAGGTGTAGTTCTCCTCCAGGATCAGCGGCATGTCCGGCGCCAGGATGCGCAGCGCCGGAATCAGCTTGGGCAGCAGGTAGGGGCTGATCGTGAAGATCACGCCCAGCTTCAGCGGCCCGGCCAGCTCGTTCTGGTGCTCTCCGGCCAGGCGCTTGACCGCTTCGGCCTCCTCCAGCACGCGCTGGGACTGCTCGATGATGCGCTCGCCTATCTCGGTGACGGCCACTTCCTGGCCGCCGCGTTCAAACAGGGTGATGCCCAGCTCGTCTTCCAGCTTCTTGATGGCGATCGACAGCGTCGGCTGGCTGACGAAGCAGCTCTGGGCCGCGCGGCCGAAGTGGCGCTCGCGCGCCACCGCCACGATGTAGCGCAGTTCGGTCAGCGTCATGGCTTAGCGTTGGTGCTCCGGCAGCACGATGTTGACTTCCAGGACCTCGTAGTCGTCCTGGCGCTCGACCTGAACCTTGATGTCTTCCAGGTTGACGGACACGTACTTGGAAATCACTTCCATCAGCTCGCGCTGCAGCGCGGGCAGATAGTCGGGCGCGTGGCGGCCGTTGCGCTCGTGCGCCAGGATGATCTGCAGACGTTCGCGGGCGATGGCGGCGGATTTCTGGCGCTTGCCAAAAATCATATCAATCAGTGACATGGCTTAACCTCCGAACAGGCGCTTGAGGATGCCCACCTTGGGGGCGTCCAGGAAGCGCATCGGGCGTTCTTCGCCCAGGAAGCGCGAGATCACGTCGCCGTAGGCTTCGGCCACGTCGCTGCCCTTCAGGTGGATGGCGGGGGTGCCGGAGTTGGATGCCTGCAGCACGCTCTGGGATTCGGGGATGACGCCGATCAGCGGCACGCGCAGGATTTCCTTCACGTCGTCCACCGAAAGCATTTCGCCCTTGTCCACGCGGCCCGGCGCGTAGCGGGTGATCAGCAGGTGCTCCTTCACCGGCTCCCGGTTCTCCTCGGCGCGCTTGGACTTGGACGACAGGATGCCCAGGATGCGGTCGGAGTCGCGCACCGACGACACTTCCGGATTGGTGACGATCAGCGCCTCGTCGGCGAAGTAGAGCGACATCAGCGCGCCCTTCTCGATGCCGGCGGGTGAGTCGCAGACGATGTAGTCGAAGCCGGCTTCTTCCAGGTCCTTCAGCACCTTCTCCACGCCTTCTATCGTCAGCGCGTCCTTGTCGCGGGTTTGGGAGGCCGGGAGGATGTAGAGATTGTCGCAGTGCTTGTCCTTGATCAGCGCCTGGTTCAGGCTGGCTTCGCCGTTGACCACGTTGATCAGGTCGTACACCACGCGGCGTTCGCAGCCCATGATCAGGTCCAGGTTGCGCAGGCCGACGTCGAAGTCGATCACGGCAGTTTTGTGGCCGCGCAGTGCCAGGCCGGAGGCGAAGCTCGCGCTGGTGGTGGTTTTGCCTACGCCACCCTTGCCGGATGTCACAACGATGATTTTTGCCACGGGGCTTTCCTTTGGATGTGTTACTCGCCGAGCGCGGTCATCACCAGCCGCTCGTTCTCAAGATAGATTTGGGTGGGCTTGCCCAGAATGCTGTCCGGCAAGGCTTGCTCGATCGTGCGGTACACGCCGGCGATGGATACCAGCTCGGCCTCCATGCTGCGGGCGAAGATGCGGGCGGCGTGGTTGCCGCGCGCGCCGGCCAGGGCGCGACCGCGCAAAGGTGCATAAACGTGTATGTTGCCGTCGGCGATGACTTCGGCGCCAGCGCTGACCATCGCCAGCACCACCAGGTCTCCGCCCTTGGCGTAGATCTGCTGGCCGGCGCGCACCGGCCGGTCGATGATCATGGTCGGCGCGGAAGCAGGGGCCGCTGCCGATTCGACGGCGGCTTTGGGCGCCGGTTCCGCGGCGGCCTGCGCCGAGCGCGGCTGGGCGGCGCTGTTGGCGAAGGCGAGGCCATAACGGCTGGCGACGGCGGCCAGCGCGTTGTCCGGGTGGCGCAGCGCGACCGCGCGGATGCCGCGGCGGCTGAGCAGCGGCAGCAGGCGGCCGAGGTCCAGCTCGGTCGGATTGGGCAGCGCTTCCACGTCGAGCACGAAGGCTTCGGCCGGGGCGTCGCTGGTGTCGCCGAAACGCGCATCCAGCGCCTGGCTCAGTTCGTCCAGGTTGTCGGTGCGCAGCAAGAGCGCCAGCAGATCGAGGCTGGCGGATTTAATGTCAAAGGCGTTGGCCACGGGGCTCATTGGGCTGGCTTTTATTCGGTAGATAGATTTCTTCTATGGGGCGAGTGTACTGGCTTGGGCGCGGCCTTTCAATGGCAATGGCCCGCTTGCCGGCCATGCCGTGGCGGCATGCAGACATCCGGAGGGCGGCCGCGTGCCGGTCGAGCGAAAAATGCTGTTGCGGCGCGCAAACGCCGCGTCGGAATCTTGCCTCCGGGGACAGGTGTTGCCTTGTAATGATTATGGAATAATCGCGTGATAAAACCGTGGCGGAATAGCCGTTTACTGCATTGTGCGTTGCAACAAATCCTTGACTGCGCGAAATGCGAGGCGTTAAAGTGTGCTTGTTGCAATGCAGCATTCGCGGAACAGCGGTGTTGTCGCTGCCGTACCGAGTCGTTGTCTACCCGACATACTAGGAGCCGATCACATGTTTACCACTACCCAGGAACTCTCCGCCCTCGGCCAGTCGCAGTTCGACAAGGCCGTCCGCCTGTCCTCGATCGTTCTGGCCGGCGCCGAGCGTTTCGCCAGCCTGCAGCTGGACCTGTCCCGCAAACTGCTGAACGACAATGCCGAGACCTTCAAGGCGCTGAGCGAAGTGAAGGACGCCAAAACGCTGGGCGAACTGCAGAGCAACCTGGCGCAGCCGGCGCTGGACCAGGCTTTTTCCGCAGCCCGCAATGTCTACGACGCCGCGCTGGTCACCCAGAACGAGCTGAGCAGCTTCGTCGAAGAGCAGATCGCCGAGAACAGCAAGGCGCTGCAGTCCGGCCTGGACCGCCTGTCCAAGAACGCGCCGGCCGGCTCAGACATCGCCGTCGCCGCGCTGAAGACCCTGCTGAACACCTCCACCGCCGCGTTTGAAAGCGTGTCCAAGACCGCGAAAAAAGTGAGCGCCGAGATCGCCGAAGCCGGCGTCGAAGCCGCCACCAATTCCGCGAAGGCCGCCAGCGCCGCCGTGTCCCGCAGCAAGAAGACCGCTTCTAGCGCCGCCTGATCCCGCGCGCTCTGGTCAAGTCATTCCCGCCGACGGCATGCCGCGGCGGGTTTTTCATTTCCTGGCGCCGGATGGCTCTTGCGGGCTGGCGGCCAGTTCATCCTGCAAAGCGGCCCAGTCCTGACCATCCGGCATCGCCAGCAGGATGGTCCTGGCCAGATTGGCCGCGTAATGGGCCGCGGCGTCGGGGGCGTGGGCCGGATACGGTGGGAGCTGGCCGACCCGCTCGGCCAGGTAGGCTTCGGCCAGCGCGCGCAGCTTGTCGGCCAGCGCCCATTGCCGGCGCAGCGCGCCTTCCCAGTCCAGCGCCCGCGGCTGGCCGTCTGGCGGAGGCAAGGAGAAGAGGCCCGCGTGCAGCAGGCCGGCGAAGGCGCGCTGGCAGAAACGCGCGCTGTGGACGGGGCCGCTATGCAGCCAGCAGCCGGGCTGGGGCGCCAGCGCGTCCAGTCCGGCGCGCGCCTGCGAGCCGGGCAGGGGGGCGTCGCCCACCAGCAACATGAAGCCGAATTCGCCGCCTGCGGGCATCCAGTCGCCGGCCAGTTCCGCGAAAGGCAGGCCGATGGCGCGGCAATGGGCGGCCCGCTCCGCCAGCGCCGCGTCGCCGTCGCGGCCCAGATCCAGCCAGCCGTCGGCAAACTCCAGGCCGATCCAATCGGCGGGCAGCCGCAGGGGGCGATTGTCTGCCGGCGCGGCCGCCAGTCCTTGCGCGGCAAGCCGGCGCAAGAACCAGGGAAGATGGGGAGCGTGCTCCCCTATGCGATAGGAAACGGCCATCATTCGGATACCACGGACCACCATGAAGCGAGGTTGCATGGAAAGCGTGGCAGATATCACCGGCCACGGCAAACCATTATCCTGCGGAATGCGAATATTGTGCAATGCAGCATCAGCCGGGCGATAAAAAAACCGGCCAGGTGGCCGGTTTGTCGCGCGGGAGGCAGCTTACTTGCCGAAGCGTTCGATGCCTTCGACCAGTTCGGTCTTGGCGTCTTCCAGCGTGCCCCAGCCCTGGATCTTGACCCACTTGCCCTTTTCCAGGTCCTTGTAGTGCTCGAAGAAGTGCACCATCTGGTTGCGCAGCAGTTCCGGCAGGTCTTCCAGTTTCTGGATGGACTTGTACATCGGGCACAGCTTCTCGACCGGGACGGCGACCAGCTTGGCGTCCACGCCGCCGTCGTCTTCCATCTTGATCAGGCCCAGCGCGCGGCAGCGCACCACCACGCCCGGCGGCAACGGGAACGGCGTGACCACCAGCACGTCCACCGGATCGCCGTCGCCGGCCAGGGTTTGCGGCACGAAACCGTAGTTGGCCGGGTACATCATGGAGGTGCCCATGAAGCGGTCCACCACCAGCGTGTTCCAGTCCTTGTCGAATTCGTACTTGATCGGAGCGGCGTTGGCGGAGATTTCGATGACGACGTTGAAGTCGCCCGGCATGTCCTTGCCCGGGCCGATGCTTGCGAGGTTCATTGCGCGCAATCCTTCGTGTTTGATGTAGATGAACGGGTTTAACCGGCCGATTATATCAGCAGCTGCCGGCGCTGTGCCCGCAAGGTATAATCGCCGGTTTGACGACGCTCGCTAGGAAGACCGCCCGATGCTGGACAAGTTGATCACCGAACTGGACAAGGGGCTGCGCACGCTCTGCGCGCCGGCGCACAGCGGCCGCGCGCATCCGGACCAGGATATCGCCGAGGCGGATCTTTCCGCGGCGGAGAAGAAGCATGCCTTGGGACTGATGCGGGTCAATCACTGCGGCGAGGTGTGCGCGCAGGCGCTGTACCAGGGGCAGGCATTGACCGCGCGCGACGCGTCGGCGCGCGAGGCGCTGCGCCAGGCGGCGCAGGAAGAGGTGGAGCACCTGGCCTGGACCGAGCGCCGCATCCGCGAGCTGGGCGGCAGGCCCAGCCTGCTCAATCCGCTGTGGTACACCGGCTCGCTGGCGCTGGGCGTGGCGGCCGGCGTGCTGGGCGACAAATGGAATCTGGGCTTCCTGCAGGAAACCGAGCGCCAGGTCGGCGCCCATCTGGACAGCCATCTGAGCGCCTTGCCGCCGGATGACGCCCGAAGCCGCGCCATCGTCCGCCAGATGCGCGACGACGAGTTGCAGCACGCCGAAATGGCGCATGAGCTGGGCGCGGCGGAATTGCCCGCGCCCGTGAAGGCGGCGATGAAGCTGTCGGCCAAGGTGATGACCGGCAGCAGCTACCGCGTGTAATGGCGTCCGCCACCCGATCGCGCTCCTCCCAGCCGGCCTTGCGCCGGCTTTTTGTTTGTCCTGCCTCAAACTTGGCTCGGATTCGCCATGCCGTCTTCATATCCTGTCAACCCGCGTCCTGCTTGCTTGATCAAGGTCTACCATCCGCATCCGCGCATGTCCTATAAACGGTCGCAATAGCAAGCGGCTGCGTTTCCGGCCCGGCTCATCCGGAGCCGGCCGGGCGGCCACGGAGAGCAGGCATGTGGACTTTCTGGATTGAATTCGCGTTGCTGCTGACCGCCATCCTGATCGGGATACGGCGCGGCGGCGTGGCGCTGGGGATGATAGGCGGCTTGGGCGTCGCGGTGATGGCCTTCGTGTTCCGGGTGGCGCCGGCCGAGCCGCCGATCACGGTGATGTTGATCATCCTGGCGGTGGTGACCGCGTCGGCCACGCTGCAGGTGGCGGGCGGGCTGGACTTCCTGGTGCAGCAGGCGGAGCGGCTGATGCGCAGGCATCCGCAGCAGATCACCTTCCTCGCGCCCTTGTCCACCTTTCTGCTCACCATGTGCGTCGGCACCGGCCACGCCGTGTATTCGCTGCTGCCGGTGATCGCCGACGTGTCGCTGAAAACCAAGATCCGCCCGGAGCGGCCGATGGCGATGGCCAGCGTGGCCTCGCAGATGGGCATCACCGCCAGCCCGGCGGCGGCGGCGGTGACCACGCTGCTGGCGCTGACCGCCAAGAGCGGGCAGCCGCTGAGCTTGTGGCAGATTCTGATCGTGACCATTCCGGCCGGTTTGGTCGGCGTGCTGGCCGCCGCCTTCTGGAGCCTGAGGCGCGGCGCCGAACTGGATCAGGATCCGGAATACCAGGCGCGGCTGCTGGACCCGGATTTCCGCGCGTCGATAGAAAAATCGGTGACCACGCTGGACAAGACGCTGCCCGCCCACGCCAAGCCGGCGGTGGTCCTGTTCTTCTCCGGCATTTTGCTGGTGGTGCTGCTGGCGCTGTTCCCGCACTGGCTGCCGCTGGACGGCAAGGGCAAGCCGGTGCCGATGACGACGGCGGTGCAGTTCGTGATGCTGGCCTTCGGCGCCTTCATCCTGTTCCTGTCCAAGGCCAAGGCCGCCGTGATCGCCCGCTCCGAAGTATTTACCGCCGGCATGATCGCCGTGGTGTCCATCTTCGGCATCGCCTGGATGAGCGACACCTTCGTCAAGGCCAACGAGGCCTTCCTGGTCGACAACATCAAGGTGATGGTGGCCTACGCGCCGTGGACCTTCGCGCTGGCGATGTTCGCGGTGTCGGCCTTCGTCAAGAGCCAGGCCGCCACGCTGACCATCATGGTGCCGTTCGGCCTGGCGCTGGGGCTGACCCCGCACCAGTTGCTGGCCATCATGCCGTCCTGTTACGCCTATTTCTTTTTCGCCTTTTATCCCAGCGACCTGGCGGCCATCAATATGGACCGCAGCGGCACCACCCGCATCGGCAAATATCTGCTCAACCACAGTTTCATGATGCCGGGCCTGATCGGGGTGGGCGTGTCCACGTTGGCGGCCTACGCATTGACACATTTTTATTTCTGACGAGGGGGAGTCCGTGAAGACCTGCCAAGCAGACGTAGTGATTGTCGGCGCCGGCGGCGCCGGCCTGAGGGCGGCCATCGCCGCCGCGCAGTTCGATCCCAAGCTCAAGATCGCCCTGGTGTCCAAGGTGTATCCGATGCGCAGCCACACGGTGGCGGCGGAGGGCGGATCGGCAGCGGTGAAGCAGGATCATGACAGCTTCGACGCCCACTTCCACGACACCGTGGCCGGCGGCGACTGGCTGTGCGAACAGGACGTGGTCGAGTATTTCGTCCGCCAGTGTCCGGAAGAGATGGTGCAGCTGGAGCATTGGGGCTGTCCGTGGAGCCGCAAGGACGACGGCAGCGTCAACGTGCGCGCCTTCGGCGGCATGAAGATAGAGCGGACCTGGTTCGCCGCCGACAAGACCGGCTTCCACATGCTGCACACGCTGTTCCAGACCTCGATCCAGTTTCCTCAGATCCAGCGTTTCGACGAATACTTCTGCGCCGACCTGATCGTCGAGGATGGCCAGGCGCGCGGCGTGCTGGCCATCGAGATCGCCAGCGGCGAATCCGTCTTGATCGAGGCCGGCGCGGTGGTGATGGCCACCGGCGGCGCCGGGCGGGTGTTCCGCGAAAACACCAATGGCGGCATCGTCACCGGCGACGGCATGGCGCTGGCCTACCGCCACGGCGTGCCGCTCAGGGACATGGAGTTTGTCCAGTACCACCCTACTTGCATGCCGCGCACCGGGCTGTTGTTCACCGAGGCCTGCCGCGGCGAGGGCGGCCTGTTGATCAACAAGGACGGCTACCGCTACCTGCAGGACTATGGACTGGGGCCGGCCGAGGACAAGCCGCGCAACAAGTTCATGGAGCTGGGCCCGCGCGACCGCCTGAGCCAGGCCTTCTGGTACGAGCAGCAGAAGGGCCGCACCGTGCAGGGACCATGGGGTTCCGCCGTATACCTGGACCTGCGCCACCTGGGCCATGCCAAGCTGCGCGAGCGGCTGCCGCAAATCTGCGAACTGGCCGAGGAGTTCCTGGGCATCGATCCGGCCAAGGAACCGATCCCGGTGCGGCCGGCAGTGCACTACACCATGGGCGGCATCCTGGTGGACGGACATTGCGCCGCGCCCATGCCTGGCTTGTACGCGGCGGGCGAGTGCTCCAGCGTCGGCATCCACGGCGCCAATCGTCTCGGCTCCAATTCGCTGGCCGAGCTGTCGGTGTTCGGCAAGGTGGCCGGCGTCGAGGCCGCGCGTTTCGCACGCGACTGCAAACCCGCCAAGCGGGAGTCGCTGCTGAAGCAGGCGGAGGCGGTCCAGGCCCGCCTGCATGCGCTGCGGGCCAAGGACGGCACCGAGCGCATCGCCGATTTGCGTCGCGAAATGGCGGAAACCATGGAGGCAGGCTGCGGCATCTACCGCATGGAAGACAGCATGCGCGCCACCTGCGACAAGCTGGCCGAGCTCAAGCAACGCTTCCGGAACGTCAATGTGGAAGATAAATCCAGCGTGTGGAACAGCGACTGGCTGCTGGCCATCGAGCTGGGCTACCAGCTGGACGTGGCCGAGGCGATGGCGCATTCGGCGCTGCACCGCAAGGAATCGCGCGGCGCCCACCAGCGGCTGGACGGCTTCGAGCAGCGCGACGATGCCAACTTCCTCAAGCACAGCCACGCCATTTATCAGCCGGATGCCGGGCCGCGCATCGAGTACGGCGCAGTGAAGATCACCACGTCCCAACCCGGCGTGCGCGCCTATGGCGCGGCGGGGGTGGCCGCAGAACAAGGAGAACAGGCATGACGGACAAAACCATCCATATCGAGGTGCTGCGCTACCGGCCCGAGCAGGACAAGGAGCCGTGGCTGCAAGGCTTCGACGTGCCGTACAGCGACGACATGTCGGTGCTGCAGGGCCTGCAATACATCCGCGATTATCTCGACGGCACGCTGGCCTTCCGTTGGTCCTGCCGCCAGGCCATCTGCGGCAGTTGCGGCATGATGGTGGACGGCGTGCCCAAGCTCGCCTGCAAGACCTTTCTGCGCGACTATCCGGGCAGGGTGCGCATCGAGCCCTTGAACCACTTCCCGATCGAGCGCGATCTGGTGGTGGTGCTGGACGACTTCATCGACAAACTCGAAAGCATCACGCCCTATATCGTGCCCAAGGAAGACAAGCCCTTGTCCGAGGGCGAGTACCAGCAGACGCCGGCGCAGATGGACTGGTACGCCCAGTTCAGCGGCTGCATCAATTGCCTGCTGTGCTACGCCGCCTGTCCGCAATACGGCCTGAACTCGGATTTCCTCGGCCCCGGCGCCATCGCGCTCTTGCACCGCTACAACCAGGACAGCCGCGATGGCGCGTCCGAACAGCGCATGGCGCTGCTGGCGGCGCAGGAGGGCGTGTTCAACTGCACGGCTGTGGGTTACTGCTCGGAAGTCTGTCCCAAGGCGGTGGACCCGGCCAATGCGGTCAACCTGAACAAGACCGAAGTGGCCAAGGACTATTTCCTGCGATTCGTCAGACCTAAGGGAGCATGCCAATGAGCAAGCGCAAGCCCTACGTCCGGCCGATGGAAGGCTGGTGGAAGAAGAACCCCTACTTCATCGAGTACATGATCCACGAGGGCACGGCGCTGTTCGTCGCCGCCTACGGTTTTGTGCTGCTGTTCGGCCTGTGGCGCTTGAGCCAGGGCGAGGCGGCGTGGAACGGCTTCGTCGCCGCGCTGCGAAGCCCGCTGTCCATGCTGTTGCACCTGATCCTGCTCGCCATGATCGGCTATCACGGCTACACCTGGTTCAAGATCATGCCGCGCACCTTGCCGCCGCTGATCATCGGCGGCAGGCGCGTCTCCGCCACCGCCATCACAGCCGGGGGCTTCGCCGCTACCTTGCTGGCCAGCCTGGCCTTGCTGGGCGTCGTATGGGGGATCTCGCAATGAAAAACCGCCAATTGAAGCGTTCCCACGCGCCCATCTTCTGGGGATTGTTCGGCGCAGGCGGCATGCTGGCCGCGCTGTTCGGGCCGATGCTGGTGGCCATCACCGGCTTCGCCGCGCCGCTGGGCTGGCTGCCGGCCAAGGCCGCCAGCTACCAGGGCGCGCTGGCGCTGGCGCAGAGCCTGACCGGCAAGCTGGTGTTGTGGGGACTGATCAGCCTGCTGCTGTGGCATGCGGCGCACCGCATCTATCACAGTCTGCACGATGTCGGCGTGCATGGCGGCCCGCTGGCCAAGGCGCTGACCTATGGCGTGGCGGCGGCGGGCACGCTGGCGGCGATGTGGCTGTTGGCCGGCATCTGAGCCTTGTTCGATGAAAAGCCGACCGTGTCTGGCCCTTGGGGGCGGGGCGGTCGGCTTTGTCGCATGCCCCCGGCCATTCGGACCGGCCGGGGCATGGGTGACGCAATTCGGGCTTGCGCAATGGCATTTCTGGTGTTTTGCTTGAATTAACAAAGATTTGCACTTTGTCGCTGTGCGCCGGGCCTTCGGTGCCGATATACCGATATCAGCGCAGGCTGGGCGCGGGCCGTTCCGTCATCCAGGTAAGGAGAGCGTCATGTCAGTCAGTTCTCTCGGCAACAGCTCCATTTCCTTGCAGTACACACAGGTCGACATTCAGGAAAGCTTCTCGTCCGACGCCGGTCAGGGCGGCGGCGCGGTTCAGGGCGGCGGCCATCGGCATCGCGGAGGCGGCGGCGAGCTGACGCAGAGCGTGCTGCAGGCGCTGCAGCAATCGGGACTGTTGCAGCAGGCGTCCGCCGGCTCGAGCGGCGACAGCGGAGGCCCAACGGGCGGCGGCGACGCCGGCGCGGTGGGCGCGGCCGGCAACACCGGGCAAGCGGTGCACGCCTTCATCCATTCATTGTTCCAGGCCTTGCGGCAGGAGGGGGCGTCCTCCGCCAGCGGCTCGGGCTCCGCTTCCGACAATGACGGAGACGTCGACAGCGGCGGACAGGACCAGGACAGCGGCGCGGCGGTCGGCGGCAGCGCCTACGGCGGCCTGCAGAACAATCTGCAGCAGCTGCTGCAGGATCTGGCCAACGGCACCCAAAACGACGCCGCCTCGGGCATCCAGTCGGCTTTCCAGAGCCTGCAGCAGGCGCTGGGCCTGAGCGGCGGGCAATCGGGGCAGTCGTCTTCCCTGCAGACGTTTCTGCAGAACCTGGCCAAGGATCTGCAACAGAACCAGCCCGGCGCCCATGCGGGCGTCGGCGCTTTGCTGAGCACTTCCGCCTGACCAGGTTGCCCCGCGCGGGGCGCCGAGTCGGGATGGAAAAGGCCGGGGGAAACCCCGGCCTTTTTCCTGGCAGCCTCAGCGGCTCAGCGCTTGTTGCGCGAAGGCAGGCTGGTGAGCACGCCCAGTCCGATGATGGCGACGCTGATCAGGCCGGTCGCCACTTCGCCCAGCTCCACGTGCAGCGCCGCGGCGAACATGATGGCCACCAGCGCGGCGATCGCCCAGAACGCCGATACTTCCAGATACTTGAACTGGCTCATCACGTCGCGCTCCACCAGGTAAAGGGTCAGCGAGCGCACGAACATCGCGCCTATCCCCAGGCCGGCGGCGATCAGCCAGAAATCATTGGTGATGGCGAAGGCGGCGATCACGCCATCCATGGAGAAGCTGGCGTCCAGCACCTCCAGGTAGACGAAGCCGATCAGGCCGTTTTTGGCGGCGGCGGTCTGGATGTCCACGCCGCCGAACAGCTGCTTGAACATGTGCAGCACCATGAACACCACGTAGCCCCAGAAGCAGCTGCTGATGAAAGCCATTTTCTGTCCGGCCGGCAGCAGCGCGGCGATGGCGGCCACCACCAGGATGGTGACCAGCGACTGGGCGTTCTCCACGCTGCCCAGCTTGGCCAGCAACGGCTCGATGCCGGGCAGCCAGTGCTCGTCCTTCTCGTGCTGGACGAAATATTCGATCACCACCATCAGCAGGAAGGTGGCGCCGAAGCCCATGATCATCAGATGGCTGTCGTGCATGATCTGCTGATAGCGTTCCGGCTGCCGGGTCGCCACCGCGAAGGCTTCGGCCAGCGATACGCCGCCGGCGGTGGACACGATCAGCAGCGGGAACAGCACGCGCATGCCGAACACCGCCACCGCGATGCCCACGGTCATGAAGACTTGCCGCCAGCGGTGGCTCATCGCCTTGAGCACGGTGGCGTTCACCACCGCGTTGTCGAAGGAGACGCTGGTTTCCAGCACCGCCAGCACCGCGGTGGTCAGCAGGAAGGCGCCGGCCAGCTCGGCGCCGCCGCGCATGTGGCCGTACCAGGCGACGGCGGCCAGCACGGCGACGCTGAAGATCAGCGAGCCGCGGAAATAGGAAAAAGTGGAAGGCATGGGTTCAACCTGAGCAAATGCGGCGTCGCCGCTGTTTTTTTTGAATGCACAAACGGCCGGAGGGGCCGGCCGTTGCGTGGGCATTATATGACGCCGTCAGCGCCAGCGCATCAGCGCGCGCCGGCTGCGCGGGCCAGGCACTGGCGGTAACGGCCGTCCACCCGCTTGGCGAACCACTCGGTGGTCAGCTTGCGGCTGATCTTGGGGCTTTTCAGGTCGATCTGCGGCATCCGCTCGCGCGGCTGCGCCTGGCCAGCCTGCTTGTCCGCCAGCGCGAACACCTGCCGGTAGAGCGGGGTTTGCCCGAAGGCGGCGTTCTTTTCCAGCTGCAGATCGCGCTGGATGGCGGCGGCGCTCATGCCCAGCCGGCCGGCCAGCGACAGCGCGGCCTGTTGGCTGCCGGAGGCGGCCTTGCCCTGGTAGTTCAACAGGTCGCCGTCCAGCGCCAGCTTGCGGCCGGAAAGCCGCGACAGCGCGGCCTGGAAGGCGGCGTTGCGGCTGCTGTAGCGGCCGGCGTTGAAATCGGCGAAGCGGTACAGCATGTCCCGGTACGGGGCCGGATACTGCAGCAGGATGGCGGCGCCGAAATAGACGCCGCCGCGGCGGCTGAACACTTCGTGGCGTATGCTGCCCTGCACCGGATAGGGATAGGGCCAGACCCTGGCGTGCCCTTCGGCGAATTCCACGCTGACCTGCATCGGCCCGCCGGTGCGTATCGGGTTCTTCATCTCCATCGGCAGGCCCAGTTTTTGCGCCTCCCGCGACATGTCTTCGTACAGCAGGTTCATTTCGCGCTCGGTGCGCAGGTTGTCTATCCGCGTCTTGTAGCTCTGGCCGTTGGGCGAGGTTTTCAACAGCGCGCCCTTCACCACGGTCAGCGGCACCAGGTAGCGGTGCGCGCGCTCCTCTATCTTGCCCCAGACGATCTTGGGCAGGCCAGGCACCACCGGATCGGCCTGCCAGCTGGACTCCTGCTCGATCACCGCCGCCAGCGCGCAGGCATTGTCGGCGGTGGCGGGAATCTGCAGGTGGCGGAAGGCGCCGTCGATGTCGGCGATCCAGCCCTGGCGGTCGCGCGCGCCGCTGGGGACCGCGGCGGCGATGAAGGCGCGCGAAACCGGCGGCGTTTTGGCCGCGCTGTTCTGCGGCGGCGTGGCCGGCGCGGCGGGGGGCGGTTCGACGGGCGGCGGGAGAGGCTGCATGGCATCGGCCGCGGGCGGCACGGTTTCGGGAGACGTCAGCGGTGCGGAGGCCGGAGCGGGGCGCGTGCCGGCGCAGGCGGCCAGCAGCGAGCACAACAGCATCAATGGAAGCTTTTTCATTTTTCTAGGTCTGGAGCGGTGCGACAGCGGCGAGGTTAGGCCAAGCCGCCTGGGCGCGCAAGCGCCGTCAGCCGAGCCCGCGCGCGTCCCGGCAAGTCTGGCCCTGGCTCAGCGCGGCGGCAGGTAGGCGGCCGGGTCCACCACCCGGGTGCCCAGCCGCAGCTCGAAATGCAGCTTGACCCGGTTGGCGCCGGAGTCGCCCATGGTCGCGATCTGCTGGCCGGCGCTCACCTGCTGGCCTTCCTGCACCAGCAGCTTCTGGTTGTGGGCGTAGACGGTCAAGGTGTTTTCATTGTGCTTGACGATCAGCAGATTGCCGTAGGCGCGTATGCCCTTGCCGGCGTACACCACCTTGCCCGCCGCGGCGGCGCGCACAGGGTCGCCGGCCTTGCCGGCCAGGTCCAGCCCCTTGTTGCGGTTGCCGTCGAAACCGGATATCAGCGCGCCGTCGGCCGGCCATTGCAGCTTGATGTCCAGCTTGGCCGGCGGCGGCGCCGGCCGGGTCTCCGCCGGCTTGGACGCGGAAGGCTTGCCGGCCGAGGGCGGCCTGGCTGCGCTGGCCGGCGGCTGGATCCGCAGCAGCTGCCCGGCCTGGATGCTTGAGCGGTCCGCCAGCTGGTTCCAGCGCGCCAGGTTGGCGACGCTTTGCTTGTTCTGGCGCGCGATGCGGTACAGCGTGTCGCCCGGCTGGACGCGGTAATAGCCGGCGGGAGCCGGCGCGTTCGACGCGGATGGCGTGGCGCAGGCAGCTAGCAATAAGCTGCTACAAAGAATAAGAGTACGCAGGGACATGGTTTGGGATTCTATCATCGTCCGCCTGCCGGGCCGCAGTCCCGGCGAGCGGATCGACGGGGCGCCGCGATGAGGAAATGGCTTTGGCTTGGCTTGTGTTGCATTGGTTCCTTCTGCCGGGCGGAACCCGTCATCAATCTGTATACCATCAACTACCCGCCTTTCGTGATCCGCGAGGGGCACGATCATGCGCTGCACGGCATCGCCATCGATTTGCTGGGGCAGGCGCTTGCCCGCAGCGGCGTTCACGCGCAATACGTCGACCTGCCGTGGAAGCGGGCGCAGCTGCAGGTGCAGGCCGAGGAAAACGGTTGCCTGTTGCCGTTGACCCGTTCGCCCAAGCGCGAGGACACCTATCGCTGGGTGGGGTTGATGGACGAGAGCAGCCAGTCCCTGTTCGTGGCCGCCGGCAGCAAGCTGCAGCTTCGGGGCGTGGCGGATCTGAAGGGCTTGCGCGTGGTGGCGCTGCTGGGCTCGTCGATGGCGGACTGGCTGCGCCTCCACTAGGTGGCGTTTTCCGAGTTGCCGACCACCGAGGACGCCTATCGGGAACTGAGCAGCGGCGTCGCCGATGTCTGGGCGGTGCATAGCCCGGTGGCGCGCTACCTGGTGAAGAAACAGGGCAGCGGCGCGGTGCCGGTGCGCGAGGTGATGAAGCTGCAGAGCACCGGCATCTATCTGGCTTGCAGCCGGCGGATGCCGGACGATCTGGCGCAAAAGCTGGGCGCCGCGTTCAAGCAGCTGCGCGACGACGGCACCGGCGCGCGCGTGGCGGCGCATTATCTGGAGTGACGGCAAAAAAGCCCCCGGCGAAGGGGGCTTGCTGTTGTCCGCGGATCAGCGGCTGATCGGCTTGTAGCGGATGCGCTTGGGCTTGGCGCCTTCCTCGCCCAGGCGCTTCTTCTTGTCGGCCTCGTATTCCTGATAGTTGCCGTCGAAGAAGGTCCATTGCGATTCGCCTTCGGCCGCCAGGATGTGGGTGGCGATCCGGTCCAGGAACCAGCGGTCGTGGGAGATCACGAACACGGTGCCGGCGTATTCCAGCAAGGCGTCTTCCAGCGCGCGCAGGGTTTCCACGTCGAGGTCGTTGGACGGTTCGTCCAGCAGCAGCACGTTGCCGCCCTTGAGCAGGGTCTTGGCCAGGTGCAGGCGGCCGCGTTCGCCGCCCGACAGCATGCCCACCTTCTTCTGCTGGTCGGCGCCCTTGAAGTTGAAGCGGCCGAGGTAAGCGCGGCTGGACATCTCGAACTTGCCGACGGTCAGGATGTCGGCGCCGGCGGCCACGTCCTCGAACACGGTCTTGTCGCCGTCCAGGCCTTCGCGGCTTTGCTCGACGAAAGCCATCTGCACGGTCTGGCCGATCTTGACCGTGCCGCTGTCCGGCTGCTCCTTGCCGGCGATCATCTTGAACAGCGTCGATTTACCGGCGCCGTTGGGGCCGATGATGCCGACGATGGCGCCCGGCGGAGCCTTGAAGCTGAGGTTGTCGATCAGCAGGCGGTCGCCGAAGCCTTTGGACACGCCTTCGAACTCGATCACTTCATTGCCCAGGCGCTCGGCCACCGGGATGAAGATTTCCTGGGTCTCGTTGCGCTTCTGGGTCTCAAAGCTGGACAGCTCCTCGAAGCGGGCGATGCGCGCCTTGGACTTGGCCTGGCGGCCCTTGGGGTTCTGGCGCACCCATTCCAGCTCCTGCTTCATCGCCTTCTGGCGCGCGGCCTCGCCCTTGGCTTCCTGAGCCAGGCGCGCTTCCTTCTGTTCCAGCCAGCCGGAGTAATTGCCCTTCCAGGGAATGCCTTCGCCGCGGTCCAGCTCCAGGATCCATTCGGCGGCGTTGTCGAGGAAGTAGCGGTCGTGGGTGACGGCCACCACGGTGCCGGGGAAGCGCACCAGGAACTGCTCCAGCCATTCGACCGATTCGGCGTCCAGGTGGTTGGTCGGCTCGTCCAGCAGCAGCATGTCAGGCTTGGACAGCAGCAGCTTGCACAGCGCCACGCGGCGCTTCTCGCCGCCGGACAGCGGGCCGATCTTGGCGTCCCACGGCGGCAGGCGCAGCGCGTCGGCGGCGATTTCCAGCTGGTGCTCGACGTTGTCGTTGGCGCCGGCGGCGATGATGGCTTCCAGCTTGGCCTGTTCCTCGGCCAGGGCGTCGAAGTCGGCGTCCGGATCGGCGTAGGCGGCGTAGACCTCTTCCAGGCGCTTCTGCGCGCCCATCACTTCGCCCATGCCGCTTTCCACTTCCTCGCGCACGGTTTTTTCCGGATCCAGCTGCGGCTCCTGCGGCAGGTAGCCGATGTTCAGGTTGGGCTGCCACTGCACTTCGCCGTCGTATTCCTTCTCGACGCCGGCCATGATCTTCAGCACGGTGGATTTGCCCGCGCCGTTCAGGCCCAGCAGGCCGATCTTGGCGCCGGGGAAGAAGCTGAGGGAGATATCCTTGATGATTTGCCGCTTGGGCGGGACGATCTTGCTCACGCGGAGCATCGACATCACGTATTGGGCCATGAGTGCGTTCACATTGGTTGGATGGGACTAAGCGTCGATTATAACGAAATCCGCGCCCATCCTGCGGCCGGGATGAGCGGATGGCGGTCAGCGGCAGTGCTCGCGGAAAGTCAGCAGCATGCTCATCGCCAGCGAGGGGCGTTCCGCCAGCAGTTTGGGTTGGAAGTCGGGACCATAGATGTCCACGAAGCCCGGCTGCTTGCGGATGGTCTCGTCGTCGAGGCGGGTGAAGCCCATTCGCCAGTCGGCGAAGCTGCGCCGCTCGATGTTTTCGAGCAGGATTTCTATCAGATTGTGGTGGAGCGGATCGTCCAGAATGCGCTGATAGGTTTCGGCGACGGCATCGGCTTCGCCTTCCAGCACCTGGATGAAGTTGCCGGGGCCATACAGCAGGACGCCGCTGATGTCGTTCCGCAGGTTGTGGCGCACGCAGGATTCAAGCAGGGCTTCCAGATCCGCGTTGTCCAATTCCCGGCGGGCGGTGCTGACATAGATCAGATGCTGCAGGGCCATGGCGGATGTCCTCGGCTGAAGGGGCGGGCGCTATCGATCGCAACAGCATAGCAAAATCTGCGCGCCGCCGCCGGGATGGCCGCGCCGGCCATCCGCATGGCCAGGGGGGCTACAGCGCCAGCGCCAGCGCGGCGGTGGCCAGCATCGCGAAGGCGCAGGCCACCTTGGCCACCGCGCCGACGATGAAGCCGATGAAGGTGCCGACGCCGACCTTGCCGGCCTGGAACGCGTCCTTGCGGGCGATGAATTCTCCGACGATGGCGCCGATAAGCGGACCCAGGATCACGCCGGCGATGCCGAAGAACATGCCGACCAAGCTGCCGATGAAGGCGCCCCACAACGCCTGGCGGCTGGCGCCGGTCGCCTTGGCGCCCAGCAGGCCGGCGACGAAGTCTATCAGCAGGCCCAGCGCGGCCAGCACCGCGAGTATGGTCAGGCTGACCGCGCCCAGATGGTTGAAGCCGTCCATCCAGGAGGCCAGCAGCAGGCCGCCGAACATCAGCGGCAAGCCGGGGATGGCCGGCAGGATGGTGCCGGCGAGGCCGGCCAGCACCATCAGCGCGGCGATGAGATAGCCGAGGATTTCCATGCGCTTATTCCGCTTCCGGATTGCCGGTATAGGAGGCCAGCAGCTCGCGCTGCGCGCAGTGCGGCTTGCCGCGGCTGGTCCGGCGCTTGTAGCCGCCGTCCGGCAGCATTTCCCAGCTGTTGACGTTGTCTTCCAGATACAGGCGCAGCGCCTCCTTGATGATGCGGCGCTTCAACTTGTTGTCCAGGATAGGCGCGCAGGTCTCGATGCGGCGGAAGAAGTTGCGACCCATCCAGTCGGCGCTGGACATCAGCAGGTCTTCCTTGTGATCGTTGTAGAAGTAGAACACGCGCGGGTGTTCGAGGAAGCGGCCGACGATGGAGCGGACGGTGATATTGTCCGACAGCCCCGGCACGCCCGGCCGCAGCGCGCACACGCCGCGCACGATCAGCTGGATCTTCACCCCGGCCTGGCTGGCGCGGTACAGCGCGTGGATCACCTGCGGCTCCAGCAGCGAGTTCATCTTGGCGATGATCTGCGCCGGCTTGCCGGCCTGCGCGTGCTCGGTCTCGCGCTGTATCGCCTCCATGATCATGCTGTGCAGCGTGAACGGGCTCTGGAACAGCCGCTTCAGGCTGCCGGCGCGTCCCAGGCCGGTGAGCTGGATGAAAATGTCGTTGACGTCGCTGGCGATTTCCTCGTTGCAGGTCAACAGGCCGAAGTCGGTGTACAAGCGCGCGGTGCGCGGGTGGTAGTTGCCGGTGCCCAGATGCACGTAGCGGTGCAGGCCGTGGGCCTCGCGGCGCACCACCATCAGCATCTTGGCGTGCACTTTGTAGCCGATCACGCCGTAGACCACGTGGGCGCCGGCGTCTTCCAGCCGGCTGGCCCAGCCGATGTTGGCCTCTTCGTCGAAGCGGGCCATCAGCTCCACCACCACCGTCACCTGCTTGCCGGCGCGGGCGGCGGCGATCAGCGACTCCATCAGCACCGAGTCGGTGCCGGTGCGGTACACCGTCATCTTGATGGCCACCACGTGCGGATCGGTCGCCGCCTGGGTGAGGAAGTCGATCACCGGCTGGAAGCTCTGGTACGGGTGGTGCAGCAGCACGTCGCCCTTGCGGATGACGTCGAACAGCGAGGACTTGGACTTCTTCTGCAGATTGGCCGGCAGCGTCGGCGTGAACGGCGCGAACTTGAGATCGGCGCGGTCCACCAGGTCGGGCACCTGCATTAGCCGCACCAGGTTCACCGGGCCGTTGACGCGGTAGACGTCGCGCGGCTGCAGGTTGAACTGGGTCAGCAGGAAGGATTCCATGTGTTGCGGGCAGGTATCGGCGATCTCCAGCCGCACCGCGTCGCCGAACTGGCGCTGGCGCAGTTCGCCCTGCAGCGCGGTGCGCAGGTTCTTGAAGTCGTCGTCGTCGACCGACAGTTCGCTGTCGCGGGTCACGCGGAACTGGTAGCAGCCCTTGACCGCCATGCCGGGGAACAGCTCGTGCACGTGCGAGTGCAGTATCGACGACAGGAACACGAAGCAGTGCGGGCGGCCGTCGCAGACGTCGGCCGGCAGCTTGATCACGCGCGGCAGGATGCGCGGCGCCTGCACGATGGCGGTGCCGGACGCGCGGCCGAAGGCGTCGCGGCCTTCCAGCTCCACCGCGAAGTTGAGCGATTTGTTCAATACCTTGGGGAAGGGGTGGGACGGATCGAGCCCGATCGGCGTCAGGATGGGCATCAGCTCGCGGAAGAAGTAGTTTTTCACCCATTCCTGCTGCTGCTCGGTCCACTCGCTGCGGCGCAAGAACACGATGCCCTGTTCGCGCAGCGCCGGGAACAGCACCTCGCTCATCACCGCGTATTGCTCGCGCACCAGCTGGTGGCTGGCGCGGGACACCTTGGCCAGCGCCTGCTCCGGCGTGGAGCCATCCGCCAGGATGCGGTCGGGCGTGGCGTGGGCGGCGTCTTGCAGCCAGGCGACGCGGACTTCGAAGAATTCGTCCAGGTTGGAGGAGACGATGCACAGGAACTTCAGGCGCTCCAGCAGCGGCAGGTCCGGGTCTTCCGCCTGGGCCAGCACGCGGCGGTTGAATTCTATCAGTCCCAGTTCACGGTTCAGCAGCAGGTCTTGCGGTTGTGACATACGGTATGCGAGCCAAAATGACGGTGATCGGAAACAATAAAGCCCTCGCTTGGAGGGCTTGTTCACGGCTTTAGTTCTGCGGCGGCGTATAGCCCGCCGGCGCGTCGGCGCCCTGGCCGAAGAAGTAGGCATCCAGCTGGCTGGCCAGATACTGGCGAGCGCGGGCGTCGGCCAGGCTGAGACGGTTTTCGTTGATCAGCATGGTCTGGTAGCGCAGCCAGCCTTGCCAGGCTTCCTTGGACACGCTTTCGTAGACGCGCTTGCCCAGTTCGCCCGGCAGCGGGGGGAAGTCGAGGCCTTCGGCTTCGCGGCCCAGCTTGATGCAGTTAACGGTTCTGCTCATCGCTTGAAATCCTTGCTTGGAATCGGATTGAAACAACAGGCTATTGTGTCACAGAGCCTGCGCCGTTCCAACCGTGGCGGCATCATCGCCGTTAATTGTTACAGCTTCTTTACGAACACCTTCGAGCGGCGCTGGTAATTGTAAAACTGCTGGCGCGCCAGCGGCAGCGAGCTCTTGTCGGCCTCGGCGAAACCACGCTCGACGAACCAGTGCGAGGTCTGGGTGGTCAGCACGAACAGCGATCGCAGGCCCTGGGTGCGCGCCTGGTATTCCACGTGCTTGAGCAGCATCTCGCCGAAGCCGCCGTCGCGTTTTTCCTGCGACACGGCGAGGCAGGCCAGTTCGGCCGTCTCCGCTTCCGGGAACGGGTGCATCGCCACGCAGCCGTAGATCTTGCCGTCGTGCTCCAGCACCGAGTATTCGCCTATCTCCACCTCCAGCCGCTCGCGGCTGCGGCGCACCAGAATGCCCTGTTCCTCCAGCGGGCGGATCAGCCCCATGATGTCGCCTACGTCCTCTATGCTGGCGTGGCGGACCTTGACCAGCGGGTCGCGGGCGATCATGGTGCCGTTGCCGCCGCGGGTGAAGTGCTCCAGCAGCAGCGCGCCGTCCTGATGGCGGCTGACCAGGTGGGCGCGGGGAATGCCTTCGCGGGTGGCGCGTATGCAATAGGGCAGGCAGGCGGCGACGTCGTCCTGCAGGCTGCCCGCCTGCAGCAGCTGCTCGGCTTGCTGGGCGGTCAGCGTGCTGATCAGCTCGCTGTCCTGCTCCACCGCGCCGCGGCCTTCTACGACGAAGATCAGCTTCTCCGCCTTCAGCGCGATGGCGGCGTGGGTGGCCAGCTCTTCCATGGTCAGGTTGAAGCTCTCGCCGGTCAGCGAATAGCCGACCGGGGTCAGCAGCACCAGTTCCCCGGCGTCCAGGCGCTGGCGGATCGCCGCGGCGTCCACGCGCCGCACCTGGCCGGTGTACTGCATGTCCACGCCGTCCAGCACGCCGAGCGGCTGGGCGGTGACGAAGTTGCCGCCGGCCACGCGCAGGTGGGCGCCGTGCATCGGCGAGTGCGGCATGCCCATCGACAGCCGGGCCTCGACGTCATGGCGGGTGGCGCCGGCCGCCTGCTTGACGATGTCCATGGTAGCGGCGTCGGTGACGCGGCGATCGCGGTGGAACAGGCGGGCGATGCCGTGGCGCTTGAGCAGGGTTTCGATCTGCGGGCGGATGCCGTGCACCAGCACGATGCGCACGCCCAGGCTGACCAGCAGGTTGATGTCCTGGGCCATGCTGGAAAAGTCGCCGTCCAGCAGGCTCTCGCCGCCCATGGCCAGCACGAAGGTCTTGCCGCGGTAGGCGTTGATGTAGGGGGCGGCTTCGCGGAAGGTGTGGACGAACTCGCGGGTCAGCATGCGGCGGGCTCCGGCCGGTGGAAGGAATGGATAACCATCAAGAATATCAGGATTGCCGCGGCATTGTGTTTCGGAAAGTAAGCCCGCCTGCATGAAAAATGCCGCCCGGCGGGGCCGGGCGGCATCGTGTCGGGAACCGGGGGGATCAGTTCTCGTTTTTCTGCAGGATCTGCTGCACCTTGAGCACGTTCAGCGCCTGGGACAGCTGGTAGTCGCTCTTCGGGTTCGGCATCCGCTGTCCGCCTTGCGCGTCCGGCGCGGCCGGCTCCTTGTCCTTGCCCTCCGGAACGGGCGCCGGCGCGGGCGGCTGCGCAGGCTTGGCGGCGGGTTTGGCCGTCTTGGCCGGCTTGTCGTCGCCGTTGGGATTGGCCAGATGGTTTTCCAGATCCGCCTCGCGCACGCGCAACGCCTGGTCGGCGGCGGTCAGCGTCGCGTCCTCGGCCACCACGTCCGGCGTGATGCCCTTGGCCTGGATCGAGCGGCCGCTAGGCGTGAAGTAGCGGGCGGTGGTCAGCTTGATGCCGCCCTGGCTGCCCAGCGGCAGGATGGACTGCACGGAGCCCTTGCCGAAGGTTTGCGTGCCCACCAGCACGGCGCGCTTGTGGTCCTGCAGCGCGCCGGCGACGATTTCCGACGCCGAGGCCGAACCGCCGTTGACCAGCACCGCCAGCGGCACGCTGCGCACCGCCACCGGCAGCTTGGCCAGCGGATCGCTGCCGTTCTGGCGCGCGTAATTCTGCAGCGTGGCGGTCAGGCGCATCTTGGCGTCCGGCGTGCGGCCCTCGGTGTAGACCACCAGCTTGTCCTTGGGCAGGAAGGCGGCGGCGACGCCGACGGCGCCGTTCAGCAGGCCGCCCGGGTCATCGCGCAGGTCCAGCACCAGGCCTTTCAGCGGCTGCTTGTTTTCCTGATACAGCTTCTGCAGACCGGCGGCCAGGTCCTCGGCGGTGTGTTCCTGGAACTGGGCGATGCGCACGTAGCCGTAGCCCGACTCCAGCATCCGGTACTTGACGCTCTTGGTCTTGATCACCGCGCGGGCCAGCGTGAACACCAGCGGCTTGGCCTCGTTCTTGCGGGCGATGGTCAGCGTGACCTTGCTGCCCGGCTTGCCGCGCATCTTTTTCACCGCGTCGTTCAGCGACAGGCCGCGCACCGGAGTGTCGTCGATCTTGATGATCAGGTCGCCGCTCTTGATGCCGGCCTTCTGCGCCGGGGTGTCCTCGATAGGGGACACCACCTTGACCAGGCCGTCCTCGGCGCCGATCTCTATGCCCAGGCCGCCGAACTCGCCCTGCGTGCCTTCGCGCAGTTCCTTGAATTCCTCGGGGTCCATGTAGTCGGAGTGCGGGTCCAGGCCGGTCAACATGCCCTTGATGGCTTCGTCTATCAGCTTCTTGTCCGTCACCGGCTCGACATAGCTCTGCTTGATCAGGCTGAACACCTCGGCGAAGGTGCGCAACTCGTTCAGCGGCAGCGGCGAGGCCTCCTTGTCGGCCAGCGCCTGCATGCTGAGGGTCAGTACGCCACCGGCCATGGCGCCTGCCACCAACCATGCGATTTTCTTCATTTTTTGGCTGCTCATGCTTTGCTGATTCTCCGTGTCCCGGACCTTAGCGCGTCCAGGCTTGCGGGTTGAGGGTGCGGCCCAGGTGCCGGATTTCAAAGTACAGTCCGGATTCGCCGTTGTCCAGTGCTCCGGTGTTGCCGAGTGTTTCCCCTGCCTTGACGCCGCTGCCGGACGATTTGGCGATGGCGGACAGGTTGGTGTACACCGTCATATAGTTGCCGCCGTGGTCTATGATCACCGCCTTGCCGAATCCGCGCAACTCGTCGGCATACACCACGGTGCCGTCGGCGACGCTGCGCACCGGCTGGCCGGAGGCGGCGCGGATGAACACGCCCTTCCAGGTGGTGCCTTCGCGCCGCGCTTTGCCGTAGGCGCCGCCGATCTGGCCGGCCACCGGCATCTTCATCTTGCCCTGCAGGCTGGCGAAGGCGCGGCCGGACGCGCTGTCGTCCGCGACTTCGTCCACTTTGTGCGCCGGCTCTTCCTTGACGATCACCGGCTTCTTCGCCTCTTCAGGCACCGGCTTGCCCTGTTTCTTGGCTTGCTCGGCCAGCTTGCGGCGACGCTCGTTTTCCTTGCGCGCGGCTTCCCGGGCGGCGGCCAGCTTGGCCTTGCGCGCCTCGGCGGCCTTGCGCGCGGCCTCGGCGCGGCGGCGCTGGATCTCGCGGTTGATCTGGGCGATCACATTGGCCAGATGCTTCTCGTCCTCCTGCAGCTGCGTCAGCTTGCTCTGGCCCTGCTTGATCTCGCCGGCTACTTTGTTCAGCTGCTGCACCTGCTGGGTCTTGTCCTTTTCCAGGTCGCTTTTTTCCTGCGACTTGCGATCGGACAGATTGTTCAATCTGGCCAGCTCCTGCTCCAACTGGGCCGATAGCGTTTCCAGCTGTTTCTGCTGGACGACCAGTTGTTGCACCAGCTGCTGCTCGGCGCGGGCGATGTGCTGGTAGTAGGTGAGGTCGCGGGCGCTCTGGTTGGGGTCGTCCGCGTTCAGCATCAGCTTCATCGCGTCGTGCTGGCCGTTCTTGTACTGGCGCACCAGCATCTGGCCGACGCGCTGGCGGGTGCCGGCCAGCTTGGCGCGGGTTTGCTCGATCTTGCCGCGCAGTTCGGCCAGCTGCTGTTCGGAACGGTTTTGCTTCTGCTCCAGCGTCGCCAGCGCCTGCTTGGTCTGGCTGATGGCCTGCTCCGACTCCTTGATCGCGGACTGCGCCTCCTTCTGGACCGTCTGCTTCTGCGCCAGGTCCTTCTTCAGGGTGTCGATCTCCTTGCGCACGTTTTTCAGGTCTTGCTGATGCGGGGCGACGGACAGGCTGGTGGAGGAGGCGTTGGTATTGGCCGCCTGGGCGGCGCCGGCCAGCAGGGCCAGCAGCAGGTAAGGTTTCATTCCCTTGGTGTTCTTTCGCTTGAGGCAATAACGGCGGCCACGCCGGAGCATGGCCGCCGCTCCGTGAGGCGATTATTGGAAGTCGATCAGCGATTGACCGGTCATCTCCGCCGGTTGTTCCAGGCCCATCATCGCCAGCAGCGACGGCGAGATGTCGCGCAGCGAGCCGCCGGCGCGGATTTTCGCCGGCCGGCCGATGTAGAGGAAGGGCACCTGGTTGGTGGTGTGCTGGGTATGCGGCTGATGGTGCTCGCCGTCGTACATCTGCTCGCAGTTGCCGTGGTCGGCGGTGATCAGCACCTCGCCGCCGGCGGCCAGCATCGCGTCCACGCAGCGTTCGATGCAGCCGTCCAGCGCTTCCACCGCCTTGACCGCGGCGTCGAACACGCCGCTGTGGCCGACCATGTCGCCGTTGGCGTAATTGCAGAAGATGGCCTGGTATTGGCCGGACTGGATCGCCGCGACGATCTTGTCGGTGACCTCGCCGGCGCTCATTTCCGGCTGCAGGTCATAGGTGGCCACCTTGGGCGACGGCACCAGGATGCGGTCCTCGCCCGGGTAGACCTGCTCTTCGCCGCCGTTGAAGAAATAGGTGACGTGCGGGTATTTCTCGGTTTCGGCGATGCGCAGCTGTTTCAGTCCCTTGGAAGACAGGTATTCGCCCATGCCGTTGTGGATCTTCTGCGGCGCGTAGGCGACCGGCAGCGCCGAGTAGGCTTCGCCGTAGGAGGTCAGGGTGGCGTAGTAGCCGAACTTGGGCTGGCGCGCCTTGAAGCCGTCGAAGGCCGGGTCGGTGAGCGCGGAGGTCAGCTGGCGGGCGCGGTCGGCGCGGAAATTCATGAAGATCAGCGCGTCGCCGTCCTGCATCTTCACCGGCGCGCCGATGCCGGTAGCCTTGACGAACTCGTCGTTCTCGTCGCGCTCGTAAGCGGCTTTCAGCGCGTCCAGGCCGGTTTCGGCGTGGAACAGGCCTTCGCCGTCCACCAGCAGGCGGTAGGCGGGCTCGACGCGCTCCCAGCGCTTGTCGCGGTCCATCGCCCAGTAGCGGCCGGTCACGGAAACCAGGCGGGCATTCGGGCATTCGGCCAGCGCCGCGTCCAGGCGCTTCAGATAGGTTTCGGCGCTGCGCGGCGGCGTGTCGCGGCCGTCGAGGAAGGCGTGGACGTAGATTTTGGGCACGCCGGCGGCCTGGGCGGCGCGGATCAGCGCATGAATGTGGTTCTCGTGGCTGTGAACGCCGCCATCGGACAGCAGGCCCAGGATGTGCAGGGCCGAGCCTTGAGCTTTGCTCATGGCTTGCTGCAGTGTGTCATTGCTGGAGAAGCGGCCATCCTCGATGTCGCAGTCGATGCGGCTGATGTCCTGCTGGACGATGCGGCCCGCGCCGATGTTCAGGTGGCCGACCTCGGAATTTCCGAACTGCCCGGAGGGCAGGCCGACGAAGTTTTCCGAGGCGTTGATCGTTCCGTACGCGTACTGTTCGCGCAGGCGGCTCCATACCGGCATTCTGGCGTGCAGGATGGCGTTGTCGTCGCCTTCCGTGCGATGGCCGAAACCGTCGAGGATCAATAACAACACAGGCTTGATGGATTTCATGGCATTCGCATTCAGAATATTAGAAAACCTTGATAGTATCTGGTTTTGTGGATACTATTGTACCGCAGTCAAATCAAAAAAATGTCAGGCTACATTAGGAGAAAAGCTTTGCTGTTCAACGACGACCAGATCGAGCAGACGTCGCGGGCGATGAAGGCCATGTCGCATCCGCTGCGTTTGAAGATCATATCGGTGCTGGAAGACAGGGAGGTGAGCGTGCAAGACATCGTCGAGCAGGTCGGCACTTCCAAGAGCAATATTTCCCAGCACTTGGCCATTATGCGGGACAAGGGCGTTTTGCGCACGCGCAAGGACGCCAACCGGGTTTACTACCGGGTGGGCGACATCCGCACGCTGGACGTGCTGAGGATGATGCGCGAAGTGTTCTGTGGTTTCGGGGAGTAAGCGCTTCACGGGACCCATATGGAAAAAGCCGCGAAACGCGGCTTTTTCCATATGGGTTTCGCGCTTGCAGCCGCTAACAAAACCTTGTAGAGCGTCTGAGCCAAGGAGGCGCAACGCAGGATCAGCGGTTTTGTCGGCGGCTATCGGCGCCGGTCCGGCTTTCGGCGCACGTACAGCGTCTTGTGCACGGTGGCCACCAGCTCGTCGTCGGCGTCGCGGATCTCCACCGTCATTTCCGGCAAGTGCTTGTCGCCGCCGGCGGTGCGCTCGCGGATGTCGGCCAGCTGTTCGTCGCTCAGATGGAACAGCGCCCGCACCACGCCGCGGCCCGGCTTGACGTAGTCTATGCGCCCGGCCTTGTCCCACACGTAGTAGTCGCCGCCCAGCTGGCGCAGCAGCATCAGCATGTAGAACGGATCCGTCATCGCGTACAGGCTGCCGCCGAAGTGGGTGCCGACGTAGTTGCGGTTGCCCAGTCCCAGCTTGAGCCTGACCTCGGCCTGGCGGAAGTCGGGGGACAGCTTGTGCACGCGGATGCCGGCGCCGAGAAAGGGCGGCCACAGATTGAACAGCAGCTTGATCAGCCAGATGGGCAGGTTCATTTTTATTCAAACGGTCGTTTGGATATTTCCATCGTCGACAAAGCTTTGACCGATGTCAATGCCGGCGCGGGGAAATCCGTCCAATCGCTTGTCGATTTATCCACAGCAATCGCGGAATAACCTTGTGGATAAGTGGCGCGGCGTGCCGGTGGCAACGGCTTTTGACAGTGCTTGCCCAAAAAAGTGGCAAGCGGCGAGAAATTTATTCCCGCGAGGTTGCCTGAACCCGGTCGTAGGGAATAAAGTCTGGCGTTTGTATCGATGACGGAGAATGCTTCGTGTGGGCTATCGTTGAAGCGGCCGGCTGGCCGATCTGGACCATCATCGCGGCTTCCGTGGTGTCGCTGGCCATCATTCTGGAGCGCCTGTACACGCTGCGGCGCGGCGCGGCGGTGCCGCAGGGGCTGCTGGCGCAGACGCTGCAGGAGTACCGCCGGGTCGGCGACAAGGAGGAGCTGCTGCAACGGCTGCAGGGCCATTCGCCGCTGGGCCGCCTGTTCGCCGCCGGCCTGCGCAATGTGCACGGCAGCCGCGAGGTGATGAAAGAGGCGATCGAGGACGAGGGCCGCCAGGTCGCCTACCAATTGGAAAGGTTGCTGACCACGCTGGGCACCATCGCCGCGATGGCGCCGTTGCTGGGCCTGCTCGGCACCGTGATCGGCATGATCGAGATCTTCGGCTCGCAGAACGCCAGCGGCGCCAATCCGCAGCAACTGGCGCATGGCATTTCCGTCGCGCTGTACAACACCGCCTTCGGCCTGATCGTCGCCATTCCCAGCATGATGTTCTACCGCTACTTCCGCTCCAAGGTGGACGGCCTGCTGGTGGAGATGGAGGCGCAGGCGGTCAAGCTGGTGGAAGTGGCGCACGGCGAGCGCAAGAACGGGAGCTGAGCATGGATTTTCGTCGCGGCCGAGGCCGGGAGGAGCCGGAGATCAACTTCATCCCGTTGATCGACGTGCTGCTGGTGATCCTGATCTTCCTGATGGTCACCACCACCTATTCGCATTTTTCGGAGTTGAAGATCAACCTGCCCGCCGCGCAGGGCGAGCAGCAACAGAACAAGACCGTCGAGATCAAGGTGGCGGTGGCCGCCGACGGCGCGATGGCGGTAGGCGACGCCAGGCTGGCGCCAGGCGACAAGGCCGGGCTGCTGGCCAGCCTGAAAACCGCCGCGGCCGGCAAGACAGACGTGGTGGTGGTGGTCAACGCCGACGCCAGGTCCACGCATCAATCGGTGATCACCGTGATGGAGGCCGCGCGCGAGGCCGGCCTGTCGCAACTGACTTTCGCCACCCAGAACCTGAAGTGAAGCCGAAGGCCGCATGCGTCTGATCGAACAACACTGGTACCGGCCGCGAGGCTGGCTGACAGCCCTTCTGGCGCCGCTGGAAGGGCTGTTTGCGCTGCTGGCCGCTGCTCGCCGGCAGGCGTTCCGCCGCGGCTGGAAAACGAGCGGGCGACTGCCGGTTCCGGTGGTGGTGATAGGCAACATCAATGTCGGCGGCGTCGGCAAGACGCCGCTGACGCTGGCGCTGCTGCGCGATTTCGCCGCGCGCGGCGTCAAGGTCGGGGTGATCAGCCGCGGCTACGGCGGCAAGGCGCCGGCGCCGACCGAGGTGGGGCCGGACAGCGACCCGGCCCTGGTCGGCGACGAGCCGCTGCTGCTGGCCGCCGCCGGCGCGCCGGTGGTGGTGGGGCGCGACCGCGTCGCCGCCGGCCGCCATCTGCTGGCGCGGCATCCGGACGTGGAGCTGATTCTCAGCGACGACGGCCTGCAGCATTACCGGCTGGCGCGCGATCTGGAGATCGTCGTGCTGGACGGCAGCCGCGGCCTGGGCAGCGGCCGGCTGCTGCCCAACGGCCCGCTGCGCGAGCCGCCGTCGCGGCTGGCGGCGGTGGATGCCGTGGTGGTCAACGGCGAGGGCGCCCAGTTGCCGTTGCCGGATGGTCTGCCGCGCTTCGCCATGACGCTGCGCCCCGGCGCCTGCCACGCGCTGGACGACGCGTCGCGCGCGCGGGACGCGGCCGGCTTTGCCGGGCGGAAGGTGGCGGCCTTGGCCGGCATCGGCCATCCCGAGCGGTTTTTCGACACGCTGGCGGGGCAGGGCATCGCCGTCGAGCAACGACTGTCCTTCCCCGATCACCACGCGTTCGTCCCCGGCGACATTCCCGCCGACGCCGACGCGGTGATCGTCACCAGCAAGGACGCGGTCAAGCTCGCGCGCGTGATTCATGATGCGGCGCAGCGTGCTAGACTATGGGTTTTGCCGGTTCAGGCCACGCTGGCGCCTGATCTGTGCGAATGGATACTAGCCCGCTTGAAGACGAAACATGGACGCTAAATTTCTGGAAATCCTGGTGTGCCCGCTGTGCAAGGGCCCGCTGGTGTTCGACAAGAGCAAGGACGAGCTGATCTGCAAGGGAGACCGCCTGGCGTTCCCGATCAAGGACGGCATCCCGATGATGCTGGAGAGCGAAGCGCGCGAGCTGGCCCCGGAAGAAGAAGTCAAATGAACGGCTTCACGGTGGTGATCCCGGCGCGGATGGCGTCCAGCCGTCTGCCTGGCAAGCCGCTGGCAGACATCGCCGGCAAGCCCATGGTGGTGCGCGTGGCGGAGCAGGCGGCGAAGAGCCGCGCCGCCCGCGTCGTGGTCGCCACCGACCACGCCGACATCCTGGCCGCCTGCGCCGCGCACGGCGTCGAGGCGGTGCTGACGCGCGAAGACCACGCCAGCGGCACCGATCGCCTAGCCGAAGTGGCCGCCAAGCTGGCGTTGCCGGACGACGCGCTGGTGGTCAACGTGCAGGGCGACGAGCCGCTGATCCAGCCTGAGCTGATCAACCGGCTGGCCGAGCTGCTGGCCGGCGCCGACGCGCCGGTGGCGACCCTGGCGCACGCGCTGCACGACGCGGCCGACCATTTCAATCCCAATGTGGTGAAAGTGGCGCTGGACAAGCATGGCCGCGCGCTGTACTTCAGCCGCGCGCCGATTCCCTACGCCCGCGACGCCTACGCCGCCGACCGCTCGGCGTTGCCGGCCGGACTGCCGGTTTACCGCCATATCGGCATGTACGGTTACCGGGCCGGTTTCCTGGCTGCCTATGCAGGCCTGGAGCCGGGGCCGCTGGAGCAATACGAAGCGCTGGAACAATTGCGCGTGCTCTGGCATGGTTACGGCATCGCGGTGGCATTGGCGGACGAGGCGCCGGCCGCCGGCGTGGACACGCCGGAAGACCTGGAACGGGTGCGCCGGCTGTTCGCCTGAGGGGCAGGGAGCGGCCGCTCCGTCAAAGAATTCATAAATCAAACAGAACTGGAGTCACACAAATGCGATTGATCCTGTTGGGCGCGCCCGGCGCCGGCAAAGGCACCCAGGCCAACTACATCCGCGAGAAGTTCGGCATCCCGCAGATCTCCACCGGCGACATGCTGCGCGCCGCGGTCAAGGCCGGCACCCCGCTGGGCCTGGAAGCCAAGGCCATCATGGATGCCGGCGGCCTGGTCCGCGACGACATCATCATCGGCCTGGTCAAGGAGCGAATCGCCCAGGACGACTGCGCCAACGGCTTCCTGTTCGACGGCTTCCCGCGCACCATTCCGCAGGCGGAAGCGATGATCGCCGCCGGCGTCGACATCGACTACGTGGTGGAGATCGACGTGCCGGACGCCGCCATCGTCGAGCGCATGGCCGGCCGCCGCGTGCACCTGGCTTCGGGCCGCACCTACCATGTCACCTTCAACCCGCCCAAAGCGGCCGGCAAGGACGACGTGACCGGCGAGGACCTGGTCCAGCGCGACGACGACAAGGAAGAAACCGTGAAGAAGCGCCTGGCTGTCTACCACGAGCAGACCGCCGTGCTGGTGGGCTTCTACGGCAAGCTGGCCGAGAGCGGCAGCGCCAAGGCGCCGAAGTACGTGAAGATCGACGGCACCCGCGCGGTGGAAACCGTGCGCGACGACGTGCTGAAGGCGCTGGGCGCCTGAGTCTCCGCGGCAATCGGCAAGCAAGCGGGCTTCGGCCCGCTTTTTGTTTGCGCAAACCGCTAGTCTTGGGCCGCCGGACGGGGGACAATGGAACCCAGAGGAGCCGGGAAGGCTCCAATCTGGGTTGCAACCGTTTCAAGCGCCGGCCGGATGCCGGCGCCAAGGAAAAACAATCATGTATCGCGGCGAACGTTTCAACGGCTATTCGCATCTTGCCGGCACCCTGCTGGCGATAGCCGGCCTGGTGGTGCTGGTGGTCGAGGCGGCCATGCAGCGCGATCCGTGGAAGATCGTCAGTTTCAGCCTGTACGGCGGCACCCTGGTGACGCTGTACCTGATCTCGACGCTGTACCACAGCTTCAAGGGCAGGGCCAAGGCCATCTTGCAGAAATGCGACCATTCGGCGATCTACCTGCTGATCGCCGGCAGCTACACGCCGTTCGCGCTGGTGACGCTGCGCGGCGCCTGGGGTTGGACCCTGTTCGGCATCAGCTGGGGACTGGCGCTGTTCGGCATCGTCCAGGAGCTGACGCTGGGGCGGCGCACCCGCATCCTGTCCATGATCCTGTACGTGGCGATGGGATGGCTGGTGCTGATCGCCGTCAAGCCGCTGATCGAGGCGCTGGAGCCGGGCGGACTGTTCTGGCTGGCGCTGGGCGGCCTGCTGTACAGCGCCGGCATCTACTGGTTTCTCAACGACGAGAAAATCCGCCACGGCCATGGCATCTGGCATCTGTTCGTGCTGGGGGGCAGCATCTGCCAGTACCTGTGCGTGTTGAACTACGTCGCCTGAGCGAGCGGGCGGAAACGGAAAAACGGCAGCGGAGCGCTGCCGTTTTTGTTTGGATGGCCGCGGGGATCAGTCGCCGAACTGCACCGGCAGCCGGTCCTCGCTCACCAGCCGGCTCAGCGCGGCGACCACGTGCGGGTCGAACTGGGTGCCGGAGCGGCCGTTGATGTACTTCATCGTGTCCTCCATGCTCCAGGGCTCCTTGTAGGGGCGCTTGTTGAGCAGCGCGTCGAACACGTCCACCACCGCGACGATGCGCGCGGACAGCGGGATGGCCTGGCCCTGCAGCTTGCCGGGATAGCCGTTGCCGTCGAAGTGCTCGTGATGGCCGCCGGCGATCTCGGAGCCCAGAGACAGGTAGCTGGCGCCTTCGACCAGCTGGGCGGACTTGGCCAGGATCTGCGCGCCTATCGTCGCGTGCTGCTCCATGATGGCGCGCTCTTCCGGGTCCAGCTTGCCGGGCTTGAGCAGGATGTGGTCAGGCGTCGCCACCTTGCCGATGTCGTGCAGGATGCTGGCCATGCCGACCATGTCCATGAATTCATGGGTCATCAGTTCGGGATAATGGTTGTGGCTGACCATTTCCTCGGCGATGGCGTCGGTCAGCTTTTGCACCCGCAGCACATGATCGCCGGTGTCGGTGTCGCGGAATTCCGCCAGGTCGGCCAGCGCCACCACCGTCGCCTCCTGCGCGCTGCGCAGCTGGTTGTACAGGTAGAGGTTGTCGTAGGCGGCCGAGATGCGCTGGCAGAATACGTCCAGCAGGTCGCGCTCCACCGAGTCGAGCGGCCACTGCGGCATGAAGTGGACGGCGAATTCGCGGCGGTTGCGCGAGGAAATGTACAGCACGTCGTACGGATGCTGGTAGATGCTGCGTTTTTCCTTGAACACCTGCTGGAACACCGCCGCCAGGTGCGGCTCGTTGGACAGGTCGCCGGACTCGGCCAGGTATTCGTAGGCGCCGGACACCGCCAGGATTTCCAGCTCCGGCCGGCCGACCAGGTTGTCGTTGCGCACGCACAGGATGCCGTCGGTGCCGATGTCCAACAGCGCGCTGATCTGGCGCAGCACGCCGGACGCGAATTCCCGCAGCGAGTGCAGCTGGTACAGGTCGGACGCGCTTTCCAGGATCTTGGCCAGGCCCTGGCGGTTCTTTTCCAGCGATACCAGGTTCTCGTAGGCGCGCAGCGAGGCGATGGTGGTGGTGAACAGCTTCTGAGTGGTCAGCTCGGTCTTGGTCTTGTAGTCGTTGATGTCGTAGTTGAGGATGACTTCCTGTTCCGGCGCCTGGCCGGGCTGGCCGGTGCGCAGCACGATGCGCACCACGCCGTTGTCCAGCTCCTCGCGGATGCGATGCACCAGCCTGAGGCCGGCGTCCTCGCTTTCCATCACCACGTCCAGCATGATCAGCGCGATGTCCGCGTGCTGCTGCAGCATCTGGAAGGCCTCGGCGCCGCTGTAGGCGCTCAGCAGCTCCAGCGGGCGCTCCTTGTAGCTGATGCCGCGCAGCGCGATGCGTGTGGCGGTATGCACATCCTTTTCGTCGTCGACGATCAGCACTTTCCAGGGCTTGCGCACCTCGGACGGCCGTCCGGCTTCGTCGCCGTCGGTATCTTCCAGCAGCCAGTTGTCGTCGTCGGGAAGAGAGGCTTGTTGGCTCATGCCACATTCTCCTTGTGCTGGACGGTGGGTGCGATGCAGGGCATGTCCAGCGTGAATCGGGTGCCCTGTCCAACTTCGCTGTGAACCTCGATGTTGCCGCCCAGTCGCTGCCGCACGATGTTGTAGACGATGTTGAGGCCAAGACCGCTGCCGCCGCTGCCGCGGCGGGTGGTGAAGAAAGGTTCGAACACCCGGCCGAGGTTTTCCGGCGAAATGCCCTTGCCGCTGTCGCTGATGGTCATCGACACGTGCTGGGCGTCGCTGCGGTGGGCCTCGATGACGATGGTGCCAGCAATTTCGCCGCTTTCATAGCCGTGTATCAGCGCGTTGACCACCAGATTGGTCAGCACCTGGGCCAGCGCGCCGGGATAGCTGTCCAGCAGAATGTCCTCCTCGCACTGGATGTCTATCGCGACCTTGGTGTGCTTGAAGCGTGGTTTCAGGCTGGTGATCACCTCGTTCAGGTAGTCGTGCAGATGGAAGCTGCGACGGGCCTCGCTGGTCTGGTCCACCGCCACCTGCTTGAAGCTGTGGATCAGGTTGGCGGCGCGTTCGGAGTTGGCCAGGATCAGCTCGCAGCATTCCTGGGCCGTTTCAAGGTAGCTCTGGAAGTCGCTTTTTTTGATGTTGCCGCTGTCCAACTTGCCGGTGATGTGGGAGGTGGCGGTGCCGAGGTGGGAGGCGGCGGTCAGCGTGATGCCGACCGGCGTATTGATCTCGTGGGCGACGCCTGCCACCAGGCTGCCCAGCGAGGCCATCTTTTCCGCCTCCACCAGCGTTTCCTGCGTCGCCATCAGTTGGCTGTAGGCCTGTTGCGCCTTTTCCTTTTCCTCGCGCGCGACGGCCTCGGCCGCCGTCCGTTTCACCAGGTCGGCCGCGGTGCGTGCGACGATGCGGTTGAAGCCGTTGACGATGCCGCCGATCTCGTCGTCCGCCAGGTGGGTGATCTGCGCGCCGCTGGCGTCCGGCGCGCGGATCGCGGTGTTCAGCGCCAGCTGCAGCTTGGACAGCGGCTGGAAGATGAAGCGCTGCAGGTTGAACGACATGATGAAGAAGATCAGGCCGTCCAGCAGGATGATCTGGGCGAAGATGGTGATCAGGTGCTGGTCTTCGCGCGCGCGCAGCGCGTCGTGCGACAGGTAGACGGTGGCGGTGCCCAGGTGTTCCTTGCCCTGGTAGATGATGGGGATGCTGAGGGTGTCGTCGACCTTGGGCTGCTCGTTGGGCAGCATGTCGCGCAGATTGCCGTTGGCGTCGCGGGTGCGGCCCAGGTTGAGGCCGCTTTCCCCCTTTACGTTGATGGCGATCACCGATGGCCAACTCAGCTCGCTGTCCAGCGCCAGGCGGACGTTCTCGTCATCCAGCTGCCAGATGCCGTGGGGCAGGGACAGCGACAGGCGCGATTGCACGGCGGCGCGTTGGGTTTGGAAGTCGTTCTGGTCGATATTGTAGTCATGGATGTAGAAATACAGTCCGGTCGTCCCCAGAATGGTGGTGATCCATGCCATCAGCCATAACATTAACCTTGTCTTGATGCTTTTCATGGTGCCTGTTTGCTCGTGCCCTCAGAATCAATCGTAGGCAGAGGGAGCCGGAATTGCCATGCTGGATCGAGAGCGGCCGCCCTGCCGATGCCTGGTTCGCGGATCAGGACGGCGGGTTGGCCAGCGGCTGCGGCTGGACGCGGCGCAGCGGCAGTTTCTGCGCCAGCAGGCCGCCCAGGATCAGCGCCAGGCCCAGCAGCGTAGACGGCAGGATGGCCTCGCCGACGATCAGGTGGATCAGCAGCAAGGACGCCATGGGCGACAGGAAGATCAGGTTGGCGATGCTGGCGGTGCTGCGCGTCAGCTTCATCGCCGACAGCCACAGCACGAAGGTGAAGCCCATCTCCAGCGCGCCGACGTAGGCCGCGCCGGCCAGTCCCTGCCAGGCGGGCGGCGTCAACTGGCCATGCCAGGCGCACCAGGCCAGGCTCAGGGGTAGGCTGGAGGCGAAGTTCAGCGCCAGTCCCAGCACCGGTTCGCGCGTGTCGCGGGTGTTGAATATCCAGTAGCCTGCCCACAGCAGCGTCGAGGCCAGCGCCAGCAGCACGCCCAACTGGTTGGAGAAATGCAGTTCGAGCAGCTGTCCCCGGGTGCCGATCACCAGCACGCCCAGATAGCAGACCAGCGCGGCCATCGCGTCCTGCAACCTCAGCTTCTGCTTCAGCAGCGGCACGGCCAGCAGCGTCATCGTCAGCGCCCAGGTGTAGTTGATCGCCTGCGCCTCCTGCGCCGGCAGCAGCGAGTAGGCCTGGAACAGCACCAGGTAGTAGGCGAAGGGGTTGACCGCGCCGAGCAGCAGCGAGCTTTTCCAGTGGCGGCGGAAGGCGGCGGCCAGCTCGGGTAGCCGTCCTTGCCAGGCGAGGATGGACAGCAGCGACAGCAGCGAGGCGGCGCTGGCGTACAGCACCAGCTGCATCGGACTGAGATATTGCAGGCTGAGCTTGAAGGCGCTGGCGACGGTGGACCAGGCCAGCACGGCGCCCAGGCCGAAGGCGTAGGCTTTTTTCTGGTTATGGGCGGACGACAAGACGGCTCTCCGGTATGTGGGCTTGCCGGTCGATCTTAACTACAAACCGCCGTCATCGGCAAAGCGCTTCAGCCTTCGGCGTGCAGATGGTTGAGCGCGCGGCTGAGGCGCGGAACGGTGGCGGACGCGGTCAGTCCGATCGGGCCGCCGCTTTCGGCGCGGTAGCCGTCGCCGGCCAGGCCGTGCAGCCGCGCCGCCAGCGAGGCCGCGTCGAAGGCGTCCAGGCCCTGGGCCAGCAATGCGGCGACGAGGCCGGTCAGCACGTCGCCCTGGCCGGCGGAGGCCAGTTCCGGCCCCCCGCTGTCGTTGACGCGATAATAGCCGTCCGGCCGCGCGATCAGGCTGCCCGCGCCCTTCAAGACCACCACGCAGTTGAAGAGGGCGGCCAGGCGCCGGGCATGGCCAACGCGATCGGCCTGGATTTCCCGCGTGTCCAGCTTCAGCAGCCGCGCCGCCTCGGCTGGGTGGGGCGTCAGCACGGTGGGCGCGCCGCGCGCCGCGATGCGGGCGGCCAGGTCGCGGCGGACGGCAAGCAGATTGAGCGCGTCGGCGTCCAGCACCAGCGGACAGGCGCGGGAGATCGCCAGTTCCAGCAGCCGCTCGGCCAGCTCCTGTTGCCCCAGGCCGGGGCCGATGGCCAGCACGTCGGCGGCGGGGATGTCCGCCGACTCGTCCGCCGGGCGCATCATCAGTTCCGGCGCGGCCGGATCGACGGGCAGCCTGTCGTCCAGCGCGCACAGGTAGACCTTGCCGGCGCCGCCTGCCAGCGCGCTGCGCCCGGCGAGCAGCGCCGCGCCCAGCATGCCGGGCGCGCCGCCGATGACCGACACCGAGCCGTAGCTGCCCTTGTGGCTGTCGCGGGAACGGGCGAGCGCCGCCGCTGACGGGCGGTTGAGCTCGCCTTCTGCTTCCGGGTACAGGGCGGCGGGGCAATCCAGCGCCGCCAGTTCCACCCGGCCGGCGAAATCCGCGCCGGGGCCGCCGAACAGACCCGGCTTGTGGCAGAGGAAAGTCAGCGTGTGGTCGGCGCGGATCGCCGCGCCCAGGGCATGCCCGGTGTAGGCGTCCAGCCCGCTCGGGCAGTCCAGCGCCAGCCTGGCGCAGTCCAGCCGGTTCAGCCGGGCGATCAGGTCTTGCCAGGACGCGTCCAGCGGCCGGGACAGGCCGATGCCGAACAGGCCGTCTATCAGCAGCGCCGGCGTCGGCGCATTGTCGGGGAGCTCCGCCAGGATGGCGATGCCCGCGCTTTCGGCCTGGAGGCGGGCGGCACGGCATGCGTCGCTGGCCGGCGCGACGGGTTGCAGGACCGTCAGCGGATGGCCGCGCTTCTGCAGCTCCAGCGCCGCGTACAGCGCGTCGCCGCCGTTGTTGCCGGGGCCGGCGCAGACCAGCAGCGAAGAGGCGGGCGGGCAGTGGCGGGTGACCCAGTCCGCGGCGGCCAGCGCGGCGCGGCGCATCAGGTCCAGGCCGTCGCCGGCGGCGGCCTTCTCCAGCCGGCGCAGCGCTTCCAGGCTCAGGATCGGGCCGCCGTCCATGCCTACTCTCCCCAGCGCGGCGTCAATGTCTGCGCTACGCCCAGTTGATCGAGGATGCGGGAGACGACGAAGTCCACCATGTCGTCCACGCTCTTGGGGTGGGTATAAAATCCGGGGGAAGGCGGCAGGATCACCACGCCCAGGCGCGCCAGCTCCAGCATGTTCTCCAGGTGGATGGCGGACAGCGGCGTCTCGCGCGGCACCAGCACCAGCTTGCGCTGCTCCTTGATGCAGACATCTGCGGCGCGTTCGATCAGGTTGTCGCTCATGCCGTGGCGGATGGCCGCCAGCGTGCCCATCGAGCACGGACATACCACCATCGCGTCCGGCGGATTGGAGCCTGAGGCGGCCGGCGCGAACCATTCCTCGCGGCCGTACACTTCCAGCTGGCCGTCGCCGGCCGGGTAGCGCTCCCGCAGCCAGGCGAGCATTTCCGCGGGACGGGAAGGCAGCGTCAGCTGCATTTCCTGTTTGGCCACCACTTGGGCGGCCTGCGAGTACAGCACCCATACCCGCGCGCCGGCGGCGAGCAGGATTTCGATCAGGCGCAGGCCGTAGGGCAGGCCGGAGGCGCCGGTCAGCGCGACGGTGATGGTCTTGCGGGTCATTTCATCCTTCTTGAGCCAAGCGGGGAGGGAAGCGCGGCGTCTTCCCGGCCATTCAGTGTTCGCGGTACAGCTGGCGGTGGCGGACCAGCACCTGGCGGTCGGAGAAGGCGCGCGCCAGGTTTTCGATGATGTAGACTGAGCGGTGCTGGCCGCCGGTGCAGCCGACGGCCACCGTCAGGTAGCTGCGGTTTTCCTTGCCGTAGCAGGGCAGCCACTTGGCGATCATCGCCTGGATGTCGGCTATCATTTCGGCCACGGCCTTGTTGCCGGAGAAGAAGTCGATGATGGGCTCGTCGCGGCCGGTGAACGGGCGCAGCTGCGGGTCGTAGTAGGGATTGGGCAGGCAGCGGGCGTCGAACACGAAGTCGGCGTCCTGGGGAACGCCGTGCTTGAAGCCGAACGATTCGAAGATCAGCGTCAGCCGGTTGCCGTCCGCGTCCACCAGTTCGCGCACCCAGCTTCTGAGCGCGTTGGCCGACAATTCGCTGGTGTCGATGCGGGTGCCGAGCTCCAGCACATCGGCGAGCATCTCTTGTTCCAGCAGTATGCTTTCCTCCACCGTGATGCCCGAGCCGGACAGCGGATGGCGCCGGCGGGTCTCTGAGAAGCGCTTGACCAGCGTTTCCGGCTTGGCTTCCAGGAACAGCAGGCGCACGTCGATGCCCTGGGTTTTCAGTCCTTCCACCACCTGCGGCAGCGCGCCCAGCGACGGGCCGGAACGGGTGTCGACGCTGATGGCGATATCCTGGTAGCCGAAGTCGTCGTACATCGCCATCGCCTCGGGCAGCATGGTGGCCGGCAGATTGTCCACGCAATAGAAGCCGGAGTCCTCCAGCGCGCGCAGCGCCACCGACTTGCCGGAGCCGGACAGGCCGCTAATCAATATCAGGCGCATTTTCCTGGTCTCTCAAGAAGTTGGTATGGCGTTCGATGAACTCGCGGGTGCTGTCTATGCCGCGCAGCTGCAGGATGTAATTGCGCACCGCGGCTTCCACCAGCACCGCCAGGTTGCGGCCTGCGGCCACCGGCAGCACCACCTTGCGCACGGTGACGCCGATGATGTCCTGGGTTTCGGACTGGATGTTGAGCCGGTCCAGCGCCTGCATCGCCTGGTCGTTGGCCTTGACCAAGTGGATGATCAGCTTCAGCACTTTCTTGGGACGGACCGCGGTCTCGCCGAAGATGGTGCGGATGTTGAGGATGCCGAGGCCGCGCACTTCCAGAAAGTCGCGCAGCAGCGGCGGGCAACGGCCCTCCAGCGTGTCCGGGCCGATGCGGTACAGCTCCACCGCGTCGTCGGCCACCATGCCGTGGCCGCGGGAAATCAGCTCCAGCGCCAGTTCGCTCTTGCCCATCGCCGAGTCGCCCATGATCAGCACGCCGATCTCGAACACGTCGAGGAACACGCCGTGCAGCACCGTGGACACCGCCAGCGCCCGCGCCAGGTAAATCCGCAGCACGTCCATCAGGTACGGGCTTTCCAGCGTGCTGCACATCAAGGGCACGTTGTGGCTGTGGCAGTAGTCGCGCAGCAGCCGGGGCACGGGCTGGCCGTTGGCCACCATCACCACCGACATGCTCTTGTGGAACAGCTGGTCCAGCGCGGTCTTGGCCGCCGACTGCTCCAGCTTGTTCAGGTAGTCCACCTCGGCGAGGCCCAGCACCTGCACCCGGTTGGGGTGGATGAAGTTCAGGTGGCCGACCAGGGCCAGCGTAGGACGCTGGTCGTCGTTGCCAATCACATTGTCGGAGCCGCCGGTGCCGGCGACCCAGGTGAGATTCAGTTTCTGCTGGTTTTCCTGATACAGCCGGCGCACGGTGATGCTAGGCATGGGGGGTCCATTCGCAAAGCAGCTGGTACAGGTCGTCGCGCGCGTCCACGCCCAGCATCTGCTCGCGCATCTGGCGGCTGGAGAACATCTGCGCCAGCTCCGACAGCACCTGCAGATGCAGGTCGGTGGCGTGCTCGGGCACCAGCAGCACGAACAGGCATTGCACCGGCTTGCCGTCCGGGGCGTCGAAGGGGATGGGCGCCTTCAGGCGGATGAACACGCCGGTGGCTTCCTTCAGGCCGCGCGCGCGGCCATGGGGGATGGCCACGCCCTGGCCGAGTCCGGTGGAGCCCAGTTTTTCACGGCTGAACAGGCTGTCGAAAATCTCGCTGCGGGCGATGCCGCGGGTGTTTTCCACCAGCAGGCCCACCTGCTCGAACACCCGTTTCTTGCTGGCGACGTCCAGGTCCAGCAGGATATGGTCCGGGGTCAGGATCTTGCCGATGAGATTCATGTTGGATTATGCATGCGGCTTTTGGGGAAACTGTGGATTCTACGTTGCCTTGATAGTACTGAAAACCGGCAAGCGCAAAGAAAAACGGGAACCGCCAGGCTCCCGTTCTCTTCAGTCAGGCCTTACAGCGAAGCCTGGGTCTGCGAGGCCTCGCCCGAGCCCAGCGCGCGGTGCTCGGTCAGCTTTTCCTTGTATTTCAGGACCTGGCGGTCCAGCTTGTCCATCAGGATATCGATGGCGGCGTAGAGATCGGCCTCGGAAGCCTCGATGTGGATGTCCTTGCCGGACAGGTGCACATTGACTTCGGCCTTCTGGACCAGCTTGTCCACCGACAGGGTGACGGAGATGTCGATCACATGGTCGACATGGCGGGTAATGCGCTCCAGCTTGTTCTCGATGTATTCGCGCAGCGACGGGGTGACTTCCAGGTGCAGGCCAGTTACTTTGAGGTTCATACCCTAGCTCCTTCTGGTGTTGACCGCCCGGTCGGGTTGTCGGGCGGCATTGTATTCTTGAGGCGCCCTACAGCGCCTTGCGCAGATTCACCGCCGGAATCTGCATGGCTTCACGATACTTGGCTACGGTGCGTCTGGCAACCTGAATTCCCTGTTTGGCCAGCGCGTCGGCGATGGCGCTGTCGGACAGCGGCTTGGCGCGGTCCTCGGCGTCTATCATGCCGCGGATATGGGCCTTGATCGCGGTGGCGGAGCACTCGCCGCCGCTTTCAGTTTCCAGCGAACTGCCGAAGAAATACTTGAGCTCGAACAAACCCCGCGAACAGAGCAGGTATTTCTGGCTGGTGGATCGGGAAACGGTGGATTCGTGCAGGCCCAGCTCTTCCGCGATGTCCCGCAGAATCAGCGGGCGCATCGCCACTTCGCCGTGCTCAAAGAACAACTGTTGACGCTCGACAATAGCTTCCGCCACTTTGAGTATGGTGTCAAATCGCTGCTGGATGTTCTTGACCAGCCAGCGCGCCTCCTGCAGACGGCCCGACATTTCGCCGCCGGCGCGGTGGTCGGCCAGCATCCGTTCGTACAGCCGGTTGACCCGCAGGCGGGGCATCGCGGCGCGGTTGAGCTCGGCGGTCCAGCGGCCGCGCAGCTTGCGTACGCTGATGTCGGGGATCACGTAGTGGACGTCGCCGTGGCCGAAGCCGGTGGCGGGATGGGGGTTGAGCCTGGCGATCAGCGCCTGCGCGTCGCGCAGCGCGGCGTCGTCGCAGCGCAGCAGCTTTTTCAGCCTGGCGTAGTCGCGTCCGCCCAGCAATGCCAGATGCTCGCGGACGATGGCCAGCGCCAGCGCGTGCCCGGGCTCGTCTCCCGGCAGGCGCCGCAGCTGCAGCGTCAGCGATTCGGCCAGCGAGCGGGCGCCGACGCCGGCCGGGTCGAACTGCTGCAGCAGCGCGAGGCCCACCGCCAGCTCGTCGCTGTCCAGCTCCAGTTCCAGCGGCAGGTTGCCGGCCAGTTCGTCCAGTCCCAGCGGCAGGTAGCCGTCGTCGTCCAGCTCCTCGATCAGCAGGCTGACCACCGCGCGGTCGCGGTCGGTGAGGGCGAGCTCGCCCAGCTGGGTCAGCAGGTGCTCGCGCAGGCTGATGGGGCAGGGCACGTTGAGCATGGGGTCGAAGTCGTCGTCGTCCCCCTTGCGTGCGCCCGCGCCCCAGTCCAGCAGCTCGCCGGCGCCGTCGTCGCGGCTATCGGCTTCCTGCGCTTCGACCGGGCTGTCCTGCTGTTCGGGGCCGTCGCCCGGGGCCTCGCCGTCGCGGGGCTCGTCGCCGCGCTCCAGCAGCGGATTGTCGAGCAGGAAGCGTTCCACTTCCGCCTGCAGATCCAGCGTGGACAGCTGCAGCAGCTTGATCGACTGCTGCAGCTGCGGCGTCAGCGTCAGTTGCTGGGATACCTTGAGCTGAAGGGCCTGTTTCATCGCTTACAGGTGGAAGTGCTCGCCGAGGTAGACCTCGCGCACTTTCTCGTTGTTGACCAGTTCTTCCGGCTGGCCGGAGGCCAGCACCGAGCCGTCGCTGATGATGTAGGCGCGGTCGCAGATGCGCAGCGTTTCGCGCACGTTGTGGTCGGTGATCAGCACGCCGATGCCGCGCTCCTTCAGGAAGGAGATGATCTTCTGGATGTCGATCACCGCGATCGGGTCCACGCCGGCGAACGGTTCGTCCAGCAGGATGAAGCGGGGGCGGGTGGCCAGCACGCGGGCGATCTCCACCCGGCGCCGCTCGCCGCCGGACAGCGACAGCGCGTTGCTGTCGCGCAGGTGGCCGATGTTCAGGTCGTCCAGCAGCAGGTCCAGCTCTTTTTCCAGCTCCTTGCCCTTGAGGCCGGCGATCTCCAGGATGGCGGCGATGTTTTCCTCCACCGTCATGCGGCGGAAGATGGACGCTTCCTGGGGCAGGTAGCCCAGGCCCAGCTGGGCGCGCTGGTGGATCGGGTAGCGGGTGATGGACGCGTCGTCCAGCCGGATGTCGCCGTCGTCGGCGCCGATCAGGCCGACAATCATGTAGAAGCTGGTGGTCTTGCCGGCGCCGTTGGGGCCGAGCAGGCCGACCACTTCGCCGCTGTCTATGCTCAGCGACACGTCCTTGACCACGGTGCGCTTCTTGAAGCGCTTTTTCAGCTTGGAGACAGTGAGGGTGCTGTGCTTCATGGCTTGGCGGCTCCGGCGGCGGGCTTGGCGGCCGCCGGCTGCGACGCGGAGGTCTTGGGCTGCAGGATCACCGTGGTGCGTCCGCCGCCCTTGCCGGCGCTGGCGCCGCCGCCCATCACCTGGTAGACCTCGCTCTGGGTGTCGTAGGTGATCACGTTGCCGATCACGAGGTCGCCGTTGCGCTTGACGCGGGCGTTGCCGGTCAGCACCGCGAAGTGCTTGGCGCTGTCGTAGTCGAGCTTGCTGGATTGGCCTTCGATCCAGCCGCTGTTGTTGTCCAGCTTCTGGCGGAAGGTGACGATGCGGCCGGTGGCCTGCAGCGTCTGGTTGCCCTGCTGGTCCTGCGTGGCGACTACCTTGTCGGCGTTCAGGCGCAGCGTGCCCTGCACCACCACCACGTTGCCGGTGCAGGTGGAGATGCCCTTGGTCTGCTCCATGGTGCAGCCGTTGTCGCTGGTGATTTCGATGGGCTTGGTTTTATCCGCCTGTTCGGCGTGGGCCAGCGCGGCGGCGGACAGCAGCAGGCCGGCCAGCAGGATGCGGGAGTTATTTGACATAGACGATCTTGGTTTTGGAGTACAGATTGAGCAGGCCCAGCGACTCCTGGTAGCTGAAGCCGATGGAGTTGGCCACCGAATTGCCCTGATAGATCACCGATGGCGCCTTGGAGCTGGCGAAGCGCTTGCCGGTGTCGACGAACATCGCGCTGCTGACCAGCCGGGTTTCCGGTTGCTTGCTGTCTGCGGGTTTGATCAAAACGACTTTCTTGTCGAAGTAGGCCTGCTGGCTTTTGTTGTTGTAGCGTCCGGTCTCGCCGGTCACGTGGTATTGCAGCGCGCCCTGCTGGTACTGGTACAGGTCGGGGTTCTCGAAATAGGCGTCGGGCTTGCCTGGGTATTGCCACATCCGGGTGGCGATCAGCTTGTCCATCAGCATGCCCTGCTTGTCGTAGCGGGTTGCCACCAGGTTTTCCGCCACGTATTCGGGCTTGTCCGGGTCCAGCTCGCGGCGGTGGCTGTCCCAGCGCGAGATCTGGTCCAGCCATACCGTCAGCAGCGCGGTCAGGCCGATCAGCAGCACCGGGAACAGGCGGTGTGAGCGCAGCAGCTTGATCATGCCAGATACCGTGCGAGCACGCCTTCGAAACTGCCCTGGGCCTGCATGATCAGCTCGGCGAGCTCGCGCACCGCGCCGTGGCCGCCGGGGTTGCCGGTCACGTAATGGCAATGCTGGCGCACCTGCGGCGGAGCCTCGGGCACGGCCACGGCCAGGCCGACCCGGGTCAGGATGGGAAGGTCGATCAGGTCGTCGCCGATGAAGGCGCACTCGTCGGCGGACAGGCCGGTCTTGTCCAGCAGATCGGCCAGCGCGACTTGCTTGTCGTGGACGCCGCCGTAGTAATGGTCGATGTTCAGCGCGCGGGCGCGATGCTCGACGCAGCGGTCGGCGCGGCCGGAGATGATGGCCAGCTGCACGCCTGCGCCCTGCAGCAGGCGCAGGCCGAGGCCGTCCTGCACGTAGAAGGACTTGCTCTCCTCGCCCTGGGCGTTGTAGTAGATGCGGCCGTCGGTGAGAACGCCGTCCACATCCATGATCAGCAGTTTCACCTTGCGGGCCTGCTCGGAAATCATACGCATTGCTTGATCCTTGCCGCCGCCGGTCGATGCGACCGGCCGGCTGGTGTTAAAACACGCCGGCGTGCAGCAGGTCGTGCATGTGGAGCACGCCGGCCAGCTTGCCCTGGGCGTCGACGACCACCAGGCTGGTGATCTGGTGCTGTTTCATCAGGAAGCCGGCCTCGGCCGCCAGCTTGTCCGGTTGTATCGTGCGCGGCTTGCGGCCCATTACCTCGTCCACTTTCAAGCGGTAGACGTCCACGCCCTTTTCCAGCGTGCGGCGCAAGTCGCCGTCGGTGTAGATGCCGTGCAGCGTGCCGTCGGCATCGCCGACGGTGACCATGCCCAGACGTTTCTGGGACATTTCCAGCAGCGCGTCCTTCAGCGGCGTGCCCGGCGCCACGCGGGGCAGGGCGTCGCCGCCGTGCATGAGGTCCTTCACGTGCACCAGCAGGCGCCGGCCCAGGCTGCCGCCCGGGTGGGACAGCGCGAAATCGCTCTGCCCGAAGCCGCGCGCCTCCATCAGCGTCACCGCCAGCGCGTCGCCCAGCGCGATCTGCGCGGTGGTGCTGGTGGTCGGCGCCAGGTTCAGCGGGCAGGCCTCGCGCTCGACATGCGTGTGCAGCAGGACGTCGGCGGCCTGCGCCAGCGTCGATTCGGACCGGCCGGTCACCGCGATCAGCTTGCTGCCTTTCAGCTTCAGCGCCGGCAGCAGCGACACCACTTCGGCCGACTCGCCGGAGTTGGACAGCGCGATCACCACATCGTCGCCGGTGATCATGCCCAGGTCGCCGTGGGCGGCTTCGGCCGGATGCACGAAGAAGGCCGGGGTGCCGGTGCTGGCCAGCGTGGCGGCGATCTTGCGGCCGACGTGGCCGGACTTGCCCATGCCGGTGACAATCACGCGGCCCTGGCAGGCCAGAATCGCTTCCACCGCGTCCAGAAACTCGCCGTTCAGGCGTTCGGCCAGGGTGCTCAGCGCGGCCGCTTCGGTGAGCAGCACTTCGCGCGCCGTCTCCAGGCGGCTGATGTGAGTTTTTTCCATAAGGCAAAAGTATATCAAAGGTTATAATCGATTGACGCGGGTGCTGGTGCAAGTTTTGCTTGGCGGTCGTGTTTTCCGTTGCCAATTCTTACCCAGGAGCCCCGTCCGCCGATGCATTCCATGGCCCCCATCGTCCTCGTCCTGCTGGCCGCCGTGCTGGTGGTCACCCTGTGCCGCAGCCTGAAGGTGCCGGCCATGCTCGGCTACCTGGTGGTGGGCTTCCTGACGGGGCCGGGGGTGATGAACCTGATTCCGCAGGGCAAGGAGACTGCCTTCCTCGGCGAGATCGGCATCGTGTTCATGATGTTCACCATAGGCCTGGAGTTTTCGCTGCCCAGGCTGAGGGCGATGCGCCAGCTGGTGTTCGGCGTCGGTTTCGCCCAGGTGGCGCTGACCATGCTGCTGGTGGCGATGGCCATCGCCTATCTGACAGGCAGCCCGCTGACTGGTTTCGCCATCGGCGGGGCATTGGCGATGTCGTCCACCGCCATCGTCAGCAAACTGCTGGCGGAACGGCTGGAATTGAACCAGCCGCACGGCCAGCTGGCGATCGGCGTGCTGCTGTTCCAGGACATCGCCGTGGTGCCGCTGCTGATCATGCTGCCGGCCTTCGCCGGCGGCAGCGACACGCTGTGGCTGGATCTGGCCAAGGCGGGCGGCAAGGTGCTGGTGGTGCTGGCCTTGCTGCTGTTCTTCGGCCAGCGTCTGGTGCGGCCCTGGTTCCACCTGGTGGCGCGCCAGCGTTCCGGCGAATTGTTCATGATCAACGTGCTGCTGGTGACGCTGGGCATCGCCTGGATGACCGAGCTCTCCGGCCTCAGCCTGGCGCTGGGGGCCTTCGTCGCCGGCATGCTGATCTCGGAAACCGAGTACCGCTACCAGGTGGAGGAGGACATCAAGCCTTTCCGCGACATCCTGCTGGGTTTCTTCTTCATCACCGTGGGCATGAAGCTGGAATTGTCGGTGCTGTTCGGCCGCTTCGGCGAGGTTTTGCTGTTGCTGGCGCTGCTGCTGCCTTTGAAGCTGGCGGTGGTGTTCGGTCTGGGCCGTTTGTTCGGCCATCGTTCCAACGACGCGATGCGCTCGGCGCTGGCTCTGGCCCAGGGCGGCGAGTTCGGCTTCGTGCTGCTGTCGCTGGCGCTGAACTTGAAGCTGGTGGCCGCGCCGATGGCCCAGGCCGCCATCGCCGCGATACTGATCTCCATGCTGGCGGCGCCTTTCCTGATCATGCACGGCGAGCGCATCACCCGCAGGCTGATCAAGCAGGACTGGATGCTGCAATCGCTGGACCTGCACCAGATGCTGGTGGCCGGCATGAGCAAGGACGAGCATGTGCTGATTTGCGGCTACGGCCGCAGCGGCCAGGCGCTGGCCCGTTTGCTGGAGACCGAGAAGATCAATATGTTCGCGCTGGACATGGATCCGGAGCGGGTGAGGGAGGCGGGCGAGGCCGGCGACCCGGTGGTGTTCGGCGACGCCGGCAAGAAGGAGGTGCTGCTCGCCGCCGGCCTGATGCGCGCCAAGGTGGTGGTGGTGACCTTCGCCGACACCCATGCCGCCTTGCGCATTTTGCACACGGTGCGCGAGGTGCGGCCGGATCTGCCGGTGATCGTGCGCACCATAGATGAAAGCGAGCTGGACGTGCTGCGCCAGGCCGGCGCCGACGAGGTGGTGGCCGAGGTGATGGAAGGCAGCCTGATGCTGGCCTCGCAGGCGCTGCTGGAGGCGGGCGTGCCGCCCAGCCGGGTGCTGCGGCGCATCCGCGCGGTGCGCGAGGAACGCTACGATCTGTTCCGCGGCTTCTTCCGCGGCAGCAGCGACGAGACGGAAAGCCTGGAGGAGTCGCTGGTGCCCCGGCTGCTGAGCGTGCAGGTATGCGGCGGCGCGGCGGCGATCGGCCAGCCGCTGGGCGCGCTGGGCCTGGACGCGCTGGGCGTGGAGCTGAAGGCGATCCGCCGCAACCGCGTGCGCCGCACCGATTTCGACGACAGCTTCGAGGTGGCGCCGGACGACGTGATGGTGCTGCTCGGCACGCCGGAGCAGCTGGCGCTGGCTGAGTCGAGAATCCTGCAGGGAGATTGAGCCCCGCGCCCAATGAAAAAGCCCCGGTTTCCCGGGGCTTTTCGTTTGGGGCCGTCGGCTCAGGGCAGTATCGTGGTGATCTGCTTCTGAAGCTGCTGCTTCAGCGCCTGTTGCTTTTCGCCTTCGGTCTTCTTGCCCTTGACCAGCGCGTTGAAGTCCAGCGCGTACACCGGCGAGTTGATCGGCCCGGTGATCTTGAGCGGCACGTTGACGCCTTTCAGCCGGGCGAATTCCTGAGGGTTGGCCTGCACGTCCATCGTGTAGTCGACGATGTTCTGCTTCAGGTCCATCTTGCCGCCGCCGTTGACGTTGACCAGCTGCGAGGCCAGCTTCAGGTCCTGGCTGCGCGCCACGCCGCTGTCCAGCTTGAAGCTGGTGGACAGCGTGGAGAAGGTGGTTTTCTGGTCGTTCTGCGCAGCGCCGTTCCATTCCTTCAATTCCGCCGGCAGGTTCTTCAGCGCGGCGACCAGGTCTATGCCGGTCAGCGCGCCGTTGTTCAGGCTGAAGGAGGCGTCGCCGCTGAGCGTGCTGCGCAGCTCGGCGAAGGACTTGCCGTCGGCGTTGATGTCTATCCTGCCGTTGCCCTTGCCGTCCAGGCGGTTGAAGTTGAACAGGTCCACCAGCAGCGGGCGTATCTTCATGCCCTGCAGCGTCTGCTTGACCTGCAGGTGCGGCACGTCGCGCCGGCTCAGGGAGGCGTCGCCCTGCAGGCGGCCGTCGTAGATGTCGGCGGACATCTGGTCCAGCTCGAAGGCGCGCGGGTTGATGCGCACGTTGCTGGTGATGTGGTTGATGCGGAAGCGGCCCATCGCCAGTTCGCCTATCGCCACCTTGCCGTTCAGGTCGAAGAAGTCCAGCCAGTCCAGCGGAATCTCGTTGGTGTTCTGGAAGATGGCCACCGGATCGCCCTGGGTTTCCGGCAGGTAGCGGTTCAGGTCCAGCTTGCCGATGTTGAGCGTGGCCTCGTGGCGCGGCTTGATCAGGCCATACTGGCTCAGCGTGGCGGACACCTCTGAGCCGTCCAGCTTGCCGGCGACGCGCAGGTTGAAGCGCGGCTCGTCGATGTCGCCGTCCAGCGCGCCCTCCATGCTGGCCACCAGGCGGCCGCGCGGCAGCGCCGGCGTGGTGATGGTGCTGGTCAGCTTCAGCGGCTGCATCAGCAGCTGGTTCATGCCGGCCAGCGACAGCGGCGCGTTCAGCTTGACGTTGACCTTGCTGGAGCCGGCCAGCCAGTTGAACTCGCCGTCCAGCTTGTCGGCGTAGAGGCCGCCCTCGCTCAGCTTCAGATTGTCCAGCGCCGCCTGCAGCTGGTACTGGCTGCGCGCGTAGCTGAGCTTGGCGCTGAGGCTGCCGGACGGCATGGTCAGCTCGCGCAGGCTGGCGTTGATCTGCGGCAGGGTCAGTTTGACCTCGCTGCTGGGGCGCTCGCTGGTGAAGCTGACGGTCACCTCGCTGCCGGTGGCCTGCAGCGAAGCGAAGTTGAGCTTGTACTGGCCGGCGATGGTCAGCTTGGTCTCGCCCAGGCCCTGGATGTTGCTGATCGCCACCGCCTCCAGCTCGGGCAGGCTGACCTGGTCGTCCTGTATCGTGAGCGGGGTGGTCAGCGCCAGCCGCACCGGCCGCCTGTCGTCGTCGAGGATGGCGCCGAAGCTGACGTCGGCGGTGCCGCGCAGATTGTCGGCGTCCAGGCTGATGCTGGCCAGGCGCTTGTCGGTGTGGGTCAGCTGGTCGGACAGCAGCAGCGTGCCTTCGCGCACGGTCAGCCGGTCCAGCTTGAGGGTGTAGCTGTCCTGGTGGCGGCGCTGGAACAGGTCGGCGATGTTCAGCTGGCCGTCCAGGCCGCGGCTGACGCCGGCGCTGGGGCCGTACAGGTCCAGCGCTTTGACTTCGCGGTTGCCGAACAGCAGCGGCATCCAGGCCAGCGACACGCGCAGCATCTCGACGCGGGCGAAGGCGTCGGGCTTGCCGGGGTCGCTGATGCTGAGTTTTTCTATCTCAATGCCGGGGGAGGGGAAAACCTGGGGCGTGATGCGGCCGTCGATGCGGACGCTGCGCCCGGTGTCTTGCAGGGCGTGGGTCAGGCTGCTGCGCACGGCAGCTTCGTCGAATTGCCAGTAGATCAGCGCGCGGATCAATACCAGCAGCAGGACCACGGCCAAGGTGCCGTAGGTCGCGATTCTTAGCCACAGCCGGCCGGAGTTCAATTTCATCGGGATCGCTCGGAGAGGCCATGCATGGAGTTGTCTGGGGGATGCGAGAAGCCTGTGGAGCGGGTGAAGGGAATCGAACCCTCGTCGTAAGCTTGGGAAGCTTCTGCTCTACCATTGAGCTACACCCGCGCGCTTCGCTAGAGCGGTCGAATTTATCGGTTTTCGGCAGGCTTGGCAAGGTTTTGCGGCGCAGCAAAAGCGACGGGCGCGGCGGCGGCGGCGCCCGGATTTCAAGGTGGCGCGCTAAGTGTCTGATAGGAAATGATCTTCCTTCTCCGCCTGGCGGCGGAGAAGGAAGATCATCGCTCGGAACGGCCGGAGCTCATGCGCCTAAGGATGGGAAGGCCCCGGCGGTGGTGGACGGCGACCGCTGAGATGTGGGCGGCGACGGCCAGGGCAAGCAGCACGTTGCTGACGAAATGCGCCAATGCGAAGCCGCTGGTCAGCAGGCCGGGCGGCAGCGGCGCGGCCAGCGTGAACCAACCGAATACGCTCATCGGGCGCTCCATCATCAAGATGCCGCTGAGCAGCGACAGCGATCCCAGCGCGTAGAGCGCCAGATGTCCGCGCCTGGCCATCGCCCAGTCGCGCGGGGCCATGTCTGCGGGCGGGGGCATGCGGAAAGTGAGGCGGTAGAAGAGGCGCAGCAGCCAGAAAGGAAGCAGCAGCGTGGTCAGCGCGATGTTGAGCGGCGGGATGGCCTTGGCCCAGATCGGCGGCAGGATGCCGGAGGCCAGCGCGAATCCGCTGCACAGCGCCCACAGTATCGCGGCAGCGCTCAGCCAATGCAGCAGCATCGCCAGGAAAGGATAGCGTTTCATGGATTTCTCGAAGCGAGGGGCGGCGGGAGGCGGCGAGCCGCCTCCAGACGCGTTTCTATGGGGTTAGCGGTTTAGGCCGGGGTCCACAGCGCGGGCTGGGTGGAAGGCGTCCAGCCGGCGCCGGTCCAGGCGGTGTGGCCCTGCAGGCAGCGATAGCGGCGGCCCTGGTAGCTGACGATCTGACCCACGGTGTAGGCCACGCCCTCGCGCCACTCGTCGCCCGGCACCGGCGGATTCACCCCGCCGTCGCCCTTCTTGATGTCGATCTGGTACCGGTAGCCGCTATAGCGCTCATTCAGCCACACGCGGTTGGCGGTGGCGCTGCGGACCGGGTTGATCGTGACGGCGCGTTGTTTACTGCTGATCACGCCGATGCGGCCGATCTGGGAGGCGGCATTGACCTTGACGCCCAGTTCGTAGGGCCAATTGGCTGCCTGGCCGCTGGAGGCGCTCAGGTCCACCTTGTGGCTTTCCACGTCGCGGCCATGGCTGTCGAAGATGCGCAGCGTCACCGAGCTCTTGTCCGGCAGGTTCTCGTGGGCGGTCACGCTGCCTGCTTCCTTCCACGGATTGGAGATCGGCGGCGGCTCCGGCTTGCCGTCGTTGGTGAAGTTGACGTCGGAGCACGAATAGAAAGCCTCTTCGCTGTCCGAACGCTTCCACACGTTGTAGATGATGTGGCGGCCGGTCTTGCCGGTCGGCAGCTTCATGGTCATGTGGTAGCGCTGCTTGTCGTCGAGCGGCGGATTGCCGTTGTAAGTGCCGAACGGTTCAAGATCCGACCATTTGAGCGGCTGATTCGGATTCCAGCCGTTCCGGGTGACGTAGAACTTGAAGTACTTGGTGGCGTGCGGCATGGTCGCGGTATAGATGAATTCGAAATTGCCCTTGGCGTCCGGGACGATATTGGTGGTCGGCCAGTCGGTTCGCGCCAGGTTGAAGCCCTTAAATTTCGCCTGGCCGCCGCCGCACAGCGTGCCATCTGGAACAACGGACTGGTGGTTGTCTCCCGGAGGATTCTGGTTGATGCCGTTCCAGTCGTACATCGCCTGTGTGCCGCCGACGCGTTTGGCTTCCTGGCAGGCGGGCGTCTTGGGGGATTCGGCGCCTTCCTTGGAGCAACTGTAGGTGCGGTTGATCGGCACTTCCATGGTGCCGTGCGCCCATGACGAGGTGCTTAATCCTGCCAGCATCATGACAATGGAAAAATGCGGTTTCATGTTTGGACTCCGTCTGTCGGTTTGCCGAATGTCGCTGTAAGTTGATACCACTTTGGCACCACTTGCCTCGACGGAGTCCAAGCTATGCTGCGGATATGGTCCTAACTTGCATAAATCGCTCATTTGGACAACTAAATTGCTGTTTGTTGGCGTTTGATCAATTTTTCTTGCATTGGTTATTTTTGAATTTTATTTGAACGTACAGTTCGATTGTCTTGCAATATTCGGGGCCGGCCCGGTAAGAGACGATCACCTGGCCCGGGAGGCGGGCTGGTACCATAACCTGGCGTCGTCCAGCGGCGTCTTTTTCGGCAGCATCGGATTGTCTAGCCGGATCAGCGTGCGGCCGTCCAGATCGGCGCGGCGTATCGACGCGCCGTAATGCTGCTGGAAAAACCGATCGTAGGAGCCGTCTTTCAGCATCAGGCGCAAGCCTTCCTCCACCCGCTTCGCCAATTCCGCCCCGCGCTCGCGGTTGAAGAAGAAATAATAGGGCCAGGGGTAGTAGATCAGCAGCGACTTGTCCACTGCCAGGCCGGGATAGGCGGCGGACCGGTTGTCCAGTTCGGAAAACACCTCGCCGATGCCGCGGGGAAACAGATCGAAGCGCCCCTTGTCCAGCATGGCGAACAACAGCTCGTAGCCGGCCTCGGTCACCTGGATGCCGTTGTGGCGGTAAAGCCGGACGTCGCCCCACCCCAGTCCCTGGCCCACGCGCAGTCGCCGCAGTCCGGCCAGATCGCGCACGCCGGCTATGACGGACTGGCGCGCCGCCGGTATCAGCGCGACCCGATAACCGAGCAGCCCCTTGTCCAGGGGGATGCGGACGGGCCGCATCAGCCGCTCCCGCTCTTCGCTGGTGGAGCTCCAGGCCACGTCCAGATTGCCCAGCAGCAGTTCCTGCAGGTAGCGGGTCTCGGTCATCGATTGGGGCGAGGGCTGGAGTTCTGCCGGACCATATTTGGGGCTGGTGCGTTCCAAGGCCTCGCGCAACAAGTCGAGATAAGGTTGGAAACGGGCTTCGGACTCGGGTGAGAAAGCCGGATAGCGGATGAGGATGGGCTCGCCAGCCCAGGCCGCCGCCATGCATGCGAGAAAGCATATGGGCGCTAGCCAGCGCCGCGCGGCGGACAATATCGCGCGCGCCATGGAAACCTGGGCGCGGGAATGGGGGAGCGGCTTCATCGGAGGGCGCGCCATGGGCGGGTGGGTTGCATCCTGTGCGGTCCTGGCGCTTCGCTGGGTCGGGGCCGGGCGTTCAATCCGGTCGCGGCTGGTGGAAATATTCCATCTGCCGGCGCAGGCTGTCGGCGCGCTGAGCGGTTTCGTGGGCGGCGGCCGACAGTTCTTCGCTGGTGGCGGCGTTGTCTTGGGACAGATGGCTCAGGCCTTGCATCACCGTTGTGATGTTGCCGACCTGGCGCGCCTGGGCGGCGGCGTCGCGCGAGATGCCGTCCACCAGCTCCCGGGTCTGGTGGCTGGCAGCGACGATGGCGTCCAGGCTGGCGCCGGCGCTTTCCGCCAGCCGCACGCTGCGGGTGGCGACCTGGCTGATTTCCCTGGCGGCGTTCTGGCTGCGGATCGCCAGCTTGCGCACCTCGTCCGCCACCACGGCGAAGCCTTTGCCGACCTCGCCGGCGCGCGCGGCCTCGATGGCCGCGTTGAGCGCCAGCAGATTGGTCTGGTAGGCGATGTCGTCGATGATCTCGGTGCGCTGGGCGATGTGGCGCATCGCCAGTATCGCCTCGCCGACGACGCGGTTGCCGGAGTCGGCCTGGCTGGCGGCCTGGCTGGCGATGTCGCCGGTATGGCTCGCCTGGTCCGCCATATGGAACATTTGCCGGCTGATGTCGTTGACCGAGACACAGGTTTGCTCGATGTCGGCCGAAGTGCCGCAGGCGCTGGTCGACAGGTTTTGCGAGGCGGTGTTCAATTCCAGCGAAGCGTTGGCCACGGCGTCGGCGTCGGCTTGCACCTGCAGGATCACCGTGGACAGCTTCTCGCCCATCTTGCGGATATGGGCGGCCAGGCTGCTGGTGTCGCGCTTGGCCAGAGGCAGGGTGAAGTCCAGCCGGCCGTCGGCCAGTTCGCGCATGCCCTGCGCGACGTCGTCCGGCTCCGCGCCCAGCGTGCGGATGATGTCGCGGGCCAGCAGGATGGACGCGCCTATCGGCAGCAGCAGGGCCAGCAGTCCGGCCAGCGCCATCCAGCCGTGGCGGCGGGCCTGTTCGGCCTGTTCGGCCGCGCGCTGGCGGATATCGCGCAGCATTTGCCCCTGCAACTGGTACAGCGCGTCGATGCGCGCGCTGGCGCTCTGGAACCAAATGGCGGGAGACGGCTGCGGGCCCAGTTTGCCGGGCTCGCGCTCCAGCAGCGCGTCGCGCATGGCCTCGAAGGCGCGGGTGGAGTGCAGCGCCAGCGCCAGCGCCGAGGGATTGCCGCCATGCTGGAGGTACAGCTGTTGGCACAGGCTCTCCTGGGACACCACGCCGCTGACGCGGCGGACGTCGGTCACCGTCATCCGGCCCGCCGACAGCACGCCGTTGACCAGGCCGCGGGTCCGGGCGGTGTACTCGCTCTGGCATTGCAGCGCCGACCATTGCTGGACGCTGGCGCGGATGTCTTCGCTTTGCGCGTCGAACAGAGCGATCACGCCGGCCAACTGATCTATCATCGCCGAATAGGCGGTGAAGGCCTCCTGCGGCACCATGCGGCGGGCGCTGATGCCGGCGCGCAGGCGTTCGAGCTGGCCCGAGGTGGGCACGTCGCTGTCGATGAAAGCGCGCAGCCGCGGCGTCAGATGGCCGGCAGGCTGCTGGCGCAGCCTGTCCAGCAGCGCGGAGGCTTCCGCGCGCCGTCGGCGCAAGGCGTCCGGCAGCGGCGTGGATGTGTTCAGATAGCCGTTGCTCAGGCCGCGCTCGCTTTGCAGCGCGTGTATCAGCTCCCCGATCAGCGCCACGTTGTCGGTAAGCGCCACGTCCCTTTGCAATTGGGCCGCGGCTTGAAGCCGGTCGACAGTGTAGGCGCCGCCGCCGGCGAGCAGCAGCAGGGCAAGCGGCGCGGTGAGCAGCACCAGCCTGTGGACCAGTTTCAAACGGCGGGGCATGGCAGGATCAATCCGCGAGGTGCTTGAAGCGGTCCACCAGGCGCACCAGTTCCCCGGCCGACGCGTTCAGCCGGTCGGACAGCTTGGCCACCTCCTGCACCAGGGAGGCGTTGTCCTCGGCCAGCGAGGCGATGACGCTGATGTTGGTGGCCACCTCGTTGCTGGCCGAAGTCTGCTCGGCCATCGCGGTGGCGGTATCCTGGCTCTTGCTGGCCGCGTGGCCGGCTTCGCTGTGTATCTGCTCCAGATCGTCCACGGTCCGGCTGACCATCTGCAGGCCGGACTCCATCCTTTCCTGCGCCTCCTGCATGTGGTGGGCCGCGGTCTGCGTCTCGCCGCGGATGTCCTCGATCAGCGCCGTGATGTCCAGCGTTTCCTTGCCGGTGCGTTCGGCCAGCTTGCGCACCTCGTCGGCCACGACGGCGAAGCCGCGGCCCATTTCGCCGGCGCGCGCCGCCTCGATCGCGGCATTCAGCGCCAGCAGGTTGGTTTGATCGGCAATCTCGCGGATGGCGGTGATGATGGAGCGGATGTCCTCCGATTTCCGCTGCAGCGATTCGATGCGGTTGCCCGCGTCGTCGAGCACCGAAGAAGTCTGATGCATGGCCGAGGTGGTGTCGCCCATGCGCTCGCGTCCGTCGTGGACGCTGCGCTGCATCTGCTGGGCCAGGGTCAGCGATTGCTGGGTGTTGCTGGTGACCGATTCGATACCGGCGGTCATCTGCTCGACGGCGGCGGCGATTTCGGTCGCCGACTGGCTTTGCGTTTCCGATGCCTTGGCCGCCCGCTCGGCGATGTTCAGCATGCTGTTGGCGGCGTCCACCAGGGTGTGGGCGTTGCGGTTGACCTCGTTCAGCGTGTGGGCGAAGGCGTCCACCAGATGGTCGAAAGCGTGGCCCATGCGGGAAATCTCGTCGTGGCCCCGGATCGTCGCGCGCGGCCTCAGATCGAAGTCCTGGCTCATCGTCGTCATCAGCGCTTCCAGGCGCTGCACCGGCATGTGGATGCCGCGGTAGATGGCGAAGCCCAGGCTGCCCAGCAGCAGGATGACCAGCGCCGAACCGCCGAGCGTCAGCATCAGGTCGGAGCGGGCCGCCGCCACCTTGACCGCCACCATCTGCGCCATCTGTTGCAGCAATTGATCCTGCTCGCCCTTCAGCGCGTCGATGCGCCTGGTGGTGGCCTGGAACCATTCGGCCGGCGGAACGCCCACCGGCTGGCCCAGCGCCTGGTTCATCACCTTGGCGCGCAAGGCTTGCACCGCGCGGGTTTCGTCGCCGCCGTCCAGCGCTTCCTTCTGGCCGCGCAGGGTATCGTCGGCGATCAGCTTGAACTGGTTGGCGCAGGCGTCCTGCTTGGCGATCAGGCTGGCCGCCTGCGCGTGGCTTTGCTGGTTGAGCACGCCGGCCTGCAGCAAGCCGTTGACATAGCCCCGCTCCCGCCCCGCGAATTCCTTTTCGCACTGCAGGTTGAGCAGAGCCATGGTGCTGCGCAGCAGGTCGCCGTCGTTGTTGGCCTGCGCCAGGCGGGCGATCAGCCCGATCAGCGCGTCGATGTCCTTGGAGTAGGATGAAAAGGCGTCCGGCGCCGCGATGCCGCGTTTCTCGACATCGGCGCGCAACTGAGCCAGCCCCTGCAGCTGGCCGTTCAGCGCGCCCAGCCGCTCGCTCAGCCGGCTGTCGCCCAGTTCGCCGCTGACGGCGGTAAAGGCGGCCAGCGATTTGTCGCTGTTGGCGCGCGCCGCCTGCAGCGGAGGCGGCAACGAGGCGGCCTGGCCGCTGAGAAAGCCGTTGCTGAGGCCGCGTTCGGTTTGCAGGTCGTGTATCAGTTGGCTGGAGCCGCCGGCGATGGAAATCAGCCGGTCCGAGCGCCGCAGCTCATTCAGCGTTTGCTGGCGGTCCAGCGACAGGATGCTGGCGAGTCCTACCAGGGCCAGGGAAAAGGGCAATAGCAACAGCAGCAGTTTGCTGGCGATGGACAGCCTCGACAACATGTCGTTCTCCCTTTCGGGGATGGTGGGATCTGAATGGCGCTGACTCGCATGCCGGATTTCACTATAGGCGAAGTTGCCATCCAGGCAGACTGTCGTTTAAGTGGCATGGTGCGCTGCGGGGCGGAGCGGCCCGCAGGCGTGGCCGCATTCGCGGCCGTGGCGTCGGTAGACGCCGATTCCCCGCCTGAGGTCGGGCCGCGCGGGATGTTCCGGGCCGTATTCCTTTTCCGCGGCCGCCAATTGCCGCGCCATGTTCCAAGCCGGCCAGGCGCTCCAGGCGGCCGGGCGGCGCTTCGCCCGCTGGTCGAGACAGGCGCGCGCGGCCGTCCAGAGGCCGGCGGGCGAGCCGCCATCGGCGAATCTCGCGCAGTGTTTTTCCGCAGCGGAGGCTGCTGCGGACAAACAAAGCGCTTCTTAGCGCGGCTGACAAAACCGCTGATGCTGTGTGGCGCCGACTTGCCGTACGGCTTGTACGGTCTGCGTCGGCGCGCCTTGCCTCAGCCGTAAAACTGAGTTTTGTCAGCCACTGTTATTGGGCTGAAACGCCGGAAGCTCCGGTATTCGCGTGTGTGCGGGCATGGCGCCGTCTGCGATGGGTGTCACCTTAATAATATGCGCCGGCATGGCGGGCCGGATCATGCGGGTTGGCTGGTTTTGAAAATTCTTGGTGACATAAAGTTTTGGCAGGAATATGCTAACGGGTTTTTGTTTCCTTTGGCCGCGAGCAGCGAGCCAGGCGTCCTGGGGGGGGCGCTGGCGGGGGCGGTGGGGAATGAGGCGCGGGGCGCCTCAGGGGAACTCTAAGGTGGTGAAGCCTTGCGGGGTACGGACGGCGGCGGGTGTTCCATTGAGGGATGGAGCGGATTGCGCCGCCGGGCAACGATTTCTGCTTAGGTGATGGGCAAATGCGCAAGATATTGCAAATACTGTTGTGGCTGCCGCTGGCGGCTTGTCTGGCCACGCCGGCGCGCGCGGCCGAGGGGATGAGGCCGTACCAGGGGCCGCTCAAGTGCTCGGCGTCGGGCATGGACGACATGTGGCTGGACCAGCGCCTGGGGTGCCTGACTCCCGGCAGCCGGTTCATCGTCAATGCGGGCGGGGCGGAGGGCGAAACCCAGGACATGGCCTACGTGGTCAACGAGGCGATCTACGACAACGATTTCTATCTGATCAACAATCGCAAGGTGCGCTATTTCCAGTCCTTCCTGTGCGTGCGCAACCATCCTCGCGGCGTGCGGCCGCTGTTCCTGTCCGGCGACCTCGCCAATGCGCTGGAGCTGAGCAATCAGGACCGCAAGCCGGCGGGAGTGGGGCCGACGTCGGTGAACATATCCGGCGGCGATCGAGCCGGCGGCGTCGCGACCGCCTGCGACCCTGCCAGGCATCCCTTGATCGTCGATTACCGCAGCGGCAAGGTTGAGTCGGTCAATCCGCTGGCGTTGCAGGCGCTGCACGTGTACGAGCTGCCGTACAACTGAGCGCGGCCGGCCTGACGCCAACTTGGCCGGCGCGCGTTCTGGCGAGGTCGACTCCATGCCTGGCGGCGGATGAGGCGCGCGGCACTCCACGGGCCCATCCGGCAACGCGGCAGCGGACGGCTTGGCAGGGCTTTGCGGAGCCGGGCGCCGCTTTGCCGCAGGCCGCGCGCAACCCAAGTCCCAGCCTGGCATCATGCGGCGCCAAATGGGCGTCAACAGGTCCTAGATGTCCGCCGGCCTCAGCCAGACAGACTTGAAGTCGAACCAGCCCATGCTGTTGAGGCGAAAGTCTTCGACCTGGCCGGGGCCCTTCAAGCGCAGCCAATTGTGGAACAGCGGCAGCATCCAGTGCCGCCGAACCACCTGGGCCGACAAGCCGGAGGCTTGCTCCTCGCCGCGGCGCCAGCCTTGCAGCCATGCCTGCAGCGGCAACGCCGGCTCCAGGCTGCGCCGCAGCAAGGGCGTGCCCAGCAGCCAGGCGGGCACCGCGTAGTCTATGTCGCAGCTGAAGTTGACCGTGCCCAGCCATAGATCGGCCTCTCCTTCGCCACATTCCCAATCTTGATAGCTGCAGGTCCTGCACTCGACGCAGATGCCGTGCGGGACCAGGCATTGCGCGATGGCCTCGGCGATCAGCCGGTATTCCGGATGTTGTTCGTAGTAGGCCAGCCGCAATGACGGGAGCTTGGGCGCGGGGGGGGGCGTCTGGGGCCGGCTGTGGTGCCAGCGCGGCAACAGGCCGGCGGCGGCCACCCAGAACTGGCGCGCGGCGGGCGCGGTCTGCTGCATGATGGCCAGCGGCGTCAAAGCCTGGGCCAGCCATTGCCGGACGGCGTCGTCCCGCATCGCGGGGGAGCGGTTGTCGCACAGCAGGAAATAGACGCCGGCCTCCAGCGACATCTCGGTCTGCTCCAGCGCCGGCCGCGGGTTGATTTCCACCGTCAGGTCGCATGCCCCCTGCACGTCCAGCTCCAGCTGGTCTCCCAGCTTGGGCACCATCCAGATGTCCACTTGGTCCAGCAACGCGCGATGGCCGAAATAGTCGTCGAAAGCCTGCAGCGACAGCCGATGGGCGTCATTGATCGCCACCCGGTAGGGGCCGGTGCCGACAGGAAGGGAAGCGAAGCCGGGGCGCGCGTCGCGATCGGCCGGCAGGATCAGCGCCGCCGGGTCGGCCAACAGCCGGGGCAGCCAGGGGTCGGGTTCGGACAGCAGCACGGCGACGCAGCGCGGCGACAGGCGGCGGACACCGGCCAAATGGGAGAACAGGGGCTGTGTCCGCAAGCGTTCCAAGGTAGAGGCGATGTCGTCCAGGCTCAGCTCGCGGCCATCGTGCCAGCGCACGCGCGGCCGCAGGTGGAAGTGCCATTCCCGTTCCGAGTGCTGCTCCCAGCGATGAGCGAGATCGCCTTCCACTTCCCCTTTTTCCTCGTTTAGCCGCGTGAGGCCATTGAATATCTGGGAGACCAGGTGGCGCTCGGAGCGCCTGAGCGGCGTGCCGGGCATCAGATTGGGCATCGGCCGGTAATAGGGCACGCCCAGCACCTGCCGGTCCTGGCTCCAGCGGTGTCCCAGCCGGGACAGCAGCAGCGGCGCCAACTGCCTGGGATCGTCGCCAAGCAGCTCGACCGCCTGCTCCACCCGGCCCTGCTCCAGCAGCTGTTCGGCCTGCTGGCGCTGCAGCTCGGCCATGCCGCGCAGGAAACGCAGGCCGGAGCGGCTGCCGCGCCCGGAGCGGGCGCTCCATTCCAGCCAGCCCAGCCGCTGCATTTGCGACAGCAGGCTGCGCATGTGGCGGCGGGTGCAGCACAGCAGGTCGGCCAACTGCTGCAGCGTAGCTTCGCAGTCCTGGCCGGAGCAGCCCCGATGCAGGCGGCTGTACTGTTGCAACAGGCGGTTATGGCTCATAAAGAGGAAATTTGTAGGAAAAAGTCAGCAATTTTTTATTCATGTTATCAGCGCGACAATGCGGCATCCAGCATGAGGAGTCCAAGATGGAGCAGGATCGTTTGTCGCGTTTTTTACAGGCCTATCTGGGCCGCCAACCCAGGCGGTTCGGCATCGATCCCCGGGAGGCCTTGAGCCGCCTGAGCGAGGTGATGCAATGGGGAGACGAAAAAAAAGACGGCCGGGATGAGCCGGCCGCAAGCGGAGGAAGCAGGGATGGATCCGGGCCCGCGGCTGGCGCGGGCCGGGCGCTCAGCGCAGATAAGGCAGGTAGGGCGCTTCGTCGCGGATAGCGTAGGTTTTGCCGTTCAGGCCCACCGTGTAGTGGCTGGGGCCCGAGATCGGCAGGTAATACACCACGTCCAGCGTCACGCTTTGTCCGGCGCCCAGGCTCTGCCAGCTGGGCAGCTTCACCGACACGCGGTTGAAGTCGCCCTTCAGGCCGCCGACGTTGCTGCCGCTGTGGCCGGCGCTGACCACCTTGAGCCCGAAGCCGGACTGGTCGGCGATATTGGCCGGCGCCGAGGTCGGCACGTCGAACTGGAACTCGGTGCCGCCGGGCAGCGTGGTCTGCGAGCGGTTGACGATGGTCAGCTTGGGGTTGATCGGATAGTTCTGGTCGCCCAGCTTGAAGCCGCCCAGGCTGAAGCCCACGTCTATCGCCGCGGTCGGCGCCGGCGCGGCGTCGGCGCGGCGGGCGCTGACCTTGGGCGGCTGGCTGAAGGTGTTGTACAGCAGCGAGGTCAGCGTGGTGCCGATGAAGTACTCGCCCTGGCCGTTGTTGCGCTGGGCTTTCCAGTCATAGTCGCCGGCCAGCTCCCAGAACATCACGCCGCCGACGTTGTTGGCGTCTATCCAGGCGGCCTTCTGCGCGATCGACTGCTCGTCCTCGGTGGACAGGAACACCTTCTTGCCGGCGTTCCACAGCCACGGCGCGGCCAGCGCGCCGTTGTAGTTGCGCTGGTAGCTGCCGGTGAGCTGGTTGATCGGCAGCGTCGGGTCGATGCCGTAGGCGGCGAGGTAGCTGCCGGCCAGGCCTTTCTCCAGGTTCTTGGCGTGCCACATCGGGTTGGAGCCGCCCGGGATCTCCTTGCCGCTGTCGTCCAGATCGTGCCAGATGTTGTCTATGCCCACCGCGCCGTCGCCGCATTCGGTCAGGCCGGCCGGGCAGTTGCTGCCCACCGAGCTGCCCCACAGGCCATTGCTGCCGCCGCTGACGTTTTTCCAGCCGCGGGTGTAGTAGGGCACGCCCATGTTGACGCGCGAGGCGGGCAGGCCGCCGCGGTAGTAGTGGTAGGCCCAGTCGGTGTTCAGGTAGCCGATATTGCCGTACTGCGGCGTGCTGTACACGTTCCAGAACGCCAGTTCCGCGTCCTTGCCGTCGTCGTACAGCGCGGCGTTGGGGCCGACGAAGCGGTTCCACGCGCCGTGCAGGTCGTAGGACATCACGTTGACGAAGTCCAGATACTTCAGGCCCTGGAAGGTTTCCATGCCGCGCAGCAGATAGCCGGAGGCCGGCACCGCGGCGGTGATCTGGTAGTAGCGGCCGTCCTGGGCGGCGGCGCGGTCCAGCCGGTCGCGCAACGTCTGCAGCAGCGCCACGTAGCCTTTGTTCAAGGATCCCAGGCGGGCGTTGGAGAAGGTCCAGTCCAGCGGGTTGCCGGCGTTGTTCATCGAGGTCGGGTATTCGAAGTCGATGTCGACGCCGTCGAAGCCGTATTTGCGCAGGAAGGCGACGGCGGAGTCGGAGAAGGCGTTGATGCCGGCCTGATTGACGGTGCCGTCGGCGTTGACGGTCATGCTGTAGAAGCCGCCGCTGGCCACGCGTTTGCCGTTGGCGTCGAAGTAGCCGCCGGTTTCGGCCCAGCCGCCGACCGAGATCAGCGTCTTCACGCCGGGATACTTGCGCTTGTACTGGGTCAGCAGGTTGAAGTGGCCCTTGTACGGCAGGCTGGCGTCCATCTCTGCGCCGGCCACGCCCGGCCAGCTCATGTCGGTGGCCGGGTTGCCCGGCGCGGTCTCGTTGACCGACAGCTTGTTGCTTCCATCCACGTGGGCGAAGGCGTAGTTGATGTGGGTGAGCTTGCTCCAGGGGATGTCGCTGGCCAGGTAGGCCGGGCTGCCGTCCTTGCCGGTGCGCCAGCTGGTGAAGTAGCCGATGATGCGGCGGCGGCTGCCGTTGGCCAGCTGCTCCGCGCCGCCCTGCTTGTAGACCGCGCAGTAAGGAACGTCCACCCCCTGGGTCTGCGCCAGCGCCTCGGGCCGGCACAGCGCGTTGCCGGTCGGCGGCGGCACCTGCACCAGCGGCGGATCGGACGGCGTGCCGCCGCCGCATTGGCCGATCAGCTGCCAGGGGCTGGCGTCGCCTGCCGCCGGGGTATTGCCCTGCGTCCACCACTTGGCTTGCCAGGTCTGGTTCTGGTAGCTGACGCGCTGGCCGCCGGTGTAGACGGCGGCGGCGTTCCAGGCCGGGTCGGCGCAGCTGCTGTCGGCGGTTTTGACCAGGTAGGAGGGCGCCAGCGCCGCGGGGGGCGGCGCGACGTTCTGCGCGGTGCCGGCCACCAACGCGACGCCGCCCATGGCGCCGGCTGCGAGGCCGCTTTTCACAAGCATCAGGGTCTTGCTCACTCGGTATCTCCCTTTGTCATTGGGTGCGGAAACAAGCGTTGTGAGTTGTATTGAAGTGGTATTGCAAATTGGAATGTAGCGACTAGGAGGAAAAATGACCCTGTACTTTTTGGCAGGCTGGTCTTGTAATTAATAACTTTTAGATAGCGGCTTGTTTGTTAATCAATGCAGTCATTTAGAGAAAAAGCGCAAAATGACATTGTCCTTGTTTGGTGTGGGGGAAGGCTTGCAGCGCCAGACTTTGCCAGCTTGAAAGCGATGAGAGGCGATGGGGAGGAAGGGATGTCAGGCGCGCTTACGCTGATTTCGGCTTCCAGGCAGGCTGGCCGTCAGGTCAGCCTGCCTGCCTCGAATGTGTTGCATACCAGATACATACCAGATGTCAGGGGTGAGGAGACGGCGCGCGATGGTGAGGCGCGGGAAGCAGGCCCTGGCTGATCAAATGCCAGGCCAGCCACAGCAAGACGACCGCGCCTATCGCCGCGGCGAGGCCGACCAGCAGCTTGAGCGCGGGGCTGAGGCGAGAATCGTCGCGACCGGCGCGCGGCAGCGGCTCGGTCGAGGCCGTTATCGCCGGCGGAAGGATTTCGGCCGCGGTAGCGGCGTCGACGGACGCCGGAGGGAGGTTGGCGGGCGGCGTTTCGGCGGGCGTCGACAGCGGGATGGCCGGGGCCGGGCCGGCATGGGTTCCGGCATCGCCCAGGCTGGCCAGCCTGCGGGCCAGGGGGGCGAACAGCGGCGTCGGCGGCGGCTCCGGCAATTTGGCCCGCTGCTCGCGGACGATGCGGCTTTGCAGCAGCACGAAGCCCGCGCCCAGAAGCGGCGCCACCACCAGCAGAGCCGGGGCCTGGCTGGCCACCCAGTCCCCCCACAGCGCGTCGCCGGCGGCCAGGCCGCCGGCCAGCCAGCCCAGCACCGCGGCGCCGGCCGGGATCAGCAGCGGGTAGCCGTCCATCAGCCTGGACAGCAGCAAGCTGCCGTACATCAGCAGCGGCACGCTGAGCGCCAGGCCCAGCAGCAGGAACAGCACGCTGCCCTGGGCGGCGGCGGCCAGCGCCACCACATTGTCCAGGCTCAGCGCAAGGTCGGCGCCCACCACCAGCATCACCGCGTTCCATAGTTGCTGGCTGTGGCCGGCCCGCTCCGCCAGCGCTTCGCCGCCGCCGTCTTCGTCGCCGCCCAGCAGCAGCTGGATGGCGATGGCCAGCAGGATGACGGCGCCGATCAGCTTCAGCATCGGCACCCGCAGCAGCACGCCGGTGACGGCGGCCAGCAGCAGCCGCAGGACGATGGCGAAGCCGGTGCCCCACAGCACGGCGCGGCGGCGCAACGCTTCCGGCAGCGAGCGGCAGGCCAGCGCGATCACCAGCGCGTTGTCGCCGCTGAGGATGAGGTCCAGGAAGGAGACCTGGAAGGTCAGGCTCAGCGAGCGGGCGAGGCTGTCGGGTTCCATAGCGTATTCCTTGAGGATCGGGCGTCAGCCCAGGCTGCCGACGACGCCGGCGTAGAGGCTGAAGCCGGCGAGCAGCAGCAACAGCGGCGCCAGCGCCATCCGGTAGCGGCGGCTCGGCGCCAGCGGCGCCGGCAGCTCGCGGCAGGCCAGCCAGTACAGCCCGGCGAGCATCACGGGCAGCAAGAGCGCGTTGGCGACCGAGGTGACGATGGACAGCTTGACCAGGTTGACGCCCGAGGCCACCAGCGCGTCGGCGCCGGCCAGCATCGCGGCGAAGCCGCCGTAGAACCAGGGCGCGTCCAGCGGATGCTTTTCCAGCGAGTCGCGCCGTCCGGCCAGTTCGCCCAGCGTCCAGGCGCTGGTCAGGCAGACCACGATGGCGGCGACCAGCGCGCCGCCGCCCAGCGCCAGCGCGAACAGCAGGCGGCCGCCGGTGGGGCCGAGCAGGCGGGTGAAGCCGCCGGCGATCTCGGGGATGGTGTCCAAGCTTTGTCCGCCGGCGCCGTCGCCGAAGGCCGCGGCGGCGGCGATCAAAATGCCGGCGGTGATGATCTGGCACAGGATGGCGCCCAGCAGCGTGTCCAGCCGCGCCGGCTTCAGGTCGTCCAGCGTCAGCCCCTTGTCCAGCAGCGCCGATTGCTGGTAGCAGAGCGTCCACGGCATCACGCAGGTGCCGATGTTGGCGGCGGCCAGCAGCAGGAAGTCGTGGCTGCCCAGCGGCAGGCTGGACAGCTGCGCCGCCATCTGGCCCGGGTCGGGGCGGGCCAGCCAGGCTTCGGCCAGAAAAGCCAGCTCGAACACGCCCAGGCAGAGCACGATGCGCTCCACCGAGCGGTAGCTGCCGGTGCACACCATGGCCAGGACCAGCGCGCACAGCAGGGTTATCGTCTGCCAGGCGGGGATGCCGAACAGCTGGCCGATGCCGGCCAGGCCTGCCAGCTGCGTGGCCAGCGCGCCCAGGCAGCTCAGCAGCAGCACGGCGGCCGAGGCCCGCTCGGCGCGGCGGCCCCAGCGGCGGCGCACCAGCTCGCCGTAGCTCAGCCCGGTGCCCAGCGCCAGCCGTATCGTCAGCTCCTGCGCCAGGTACAGCAACGGAATCAGCACCAACAGCAGCGGCAGCATGCGGTAGCCCCAGTGCGCGCCGCTCTGGGCGGCGGCGATCACGCTGCCGGTTTCGGTGTCGGCCAGCATCACCACCAGGCCGGGGCCGAGCGCGGCCAGCAGGTGGCGCAGCCGGCGCAGCGCCGATGGTTGCAGCGGCATGTCGGTCCCGCTCATGGCTTGCCGCCCGCCGGACCGGTTTTCAGGTCATGCAGCAGCGCGGAGTCGGGCGACAGCACCAGCGTCGGCGCGGAGTCGGCCAGCGACTGGCGGTAGGTTTGCAGCGAGCGGTAGAACTTGTAGAACTTGGGATCCTTGCTGAAGGCCTGGGCCAGGGTGCGGCCGGCCTCTGCGTCGGCCTCGCCGTGGATGATGGCGCTTTGCCGCTGCGCCTCGGACAGGATCACGGTGCGGTCGCGCTCGGCCTTGGCCTGGATCTGTTGCGCCCATTCCGCGCCCTGGGCGCGCAATTCCTTGGCCTCCTGCTGGCGGGCCGACTTCATCCGGTCGTAGATGGCCTGGCTGGTTTCCAGCGGCAGGTCGGCGCGGTGCAGCTGCACCTCGGTCACCTCCAGGCCCAGCGGCCGGCCGCGTTCCGCCACTTCCTGCTGGATGCGGGCGACGATGGCGCGCCGGCGCGGCGACAGCAGATCGGTCAGCGGCGCCTTGCCCAGCTCGCGCCGCAGCGAGGTGCTGACCAACTGCGCCAGCTGCGCGCGCGCCTGCTCCTCGGTGCGCAGCGCCTGGTAGAAGCGCAGCGTGTCGGCGATGCGGTAGCGGGTGTAGGTTTCCACCTCCAGCCGCTTCTCGTCGCCCAGGATCACCTGCTCCGGCGGCGGGGCCAGCATCTGCAGCCGGGTATCGTAGTACTGCACGCTGTCCACCAGCGGCAGCTTGAATTTCAGCCCCGGCTCGCCGTCCACGTTGACCGGCGCGCCCAGGCGCACCACCAGCGCCTTCTGCCCCTCGTTCAGCGTGTATTGCGCCGACAGCGCCAGCCATACGACCGCCAGGCCCGCCGCCCAGCCGATTCCGCGCCACTGCTTATCCATCAGCGGTTCTCCTTGCCGGCCTTGGGTTTGTCCTGCAGCTGCAGCAGCGGCAACACGCCGGCGCCGCTCTTGCCGCTGCCGTCTATCACCACCTTGCTGGCCTTCTTCAGCATGTCGTCCATGCTTTCCAGGTACAGCCGCCACGCGGTGACGTCCTTGGCCTGGGCATAGGTCTGGTACACCGAGTCGAAGCGCCTGGCCTCGCCCTGGGCCAGGTTGACCACCTGGCTGCGGTAGGCTTCGGCCTCCTGGCGGATGCGCTCGGCCTCGCCGCGCGCCTTGGGCAGGATGTCGTTGCTGTAGGCCTGGGCCTCGTTGCGCGCGCGCTCCTGGTCGGCGCGGGCGCGCTGCACGTCGTTGAAGGCGTCGATCACCGCCGCCGGCGGGTCGACCCGCTGCAGCTGCACCTGGGTGATCAGGATGCCGGCCTGCTGCGCGTCCAGCCGCTGCTGGATCAGCTCGCGGGCCTCCTCGGCCACCTGCTGGCGGCGGTTGGACATCGCCGCCTGGATGGGCGTGCGGGAGATCACCTCGCGCAGCGCGCCTTCGGCGGTGATGCGCAGCGCTTCTTCCGGCTTGTTGGCGCGGAACAGGAACCGGCCGGCGTCCTTGATGCGCCAGAACACCGCGCAGTCGGCCTCGATGATGTTCTCGTCGCCGGTCAGCATCTGCTTTTCGCGCGGGTCGGCGGCATCGGGCGGGCCGCTTTCATACAGATTGGCCAGCTTCAGCTGCTTGATCTGGGTAACTTTGGGCAGCTGGATGGTCTCCATCGGCCAGGGCAGGTGGTAGTGCAGGCCGGCCGCGGTGGTGTCGGTCCAGCGGCCGAAGCGCTGCACCACGCCCTGCTCGTCGGGCTCCACGCGGTAGATGCCGGAGGCCAGCCAGAGGATGGCGATCATGCCGGCGAGCAAGGCCAGGCCTTTTCCGCGCATGCCCAGCAGTTCCAGCGTGTAGTCCAGCCGCAGCCGCAGCGCGGCGAACGGGGAGGGGGGGGGCGGTGTGTTGGGGCGGGTTTCGGGCATCAAGGGCTTGTCCTGGTTTTAACCATGCTTGCTGTCGGGTTTAACGCGGCAAATGCCGGACGGATGACAGCGTCGGCGTATTTAGGGATGCGGCAATGCCTGAGACAGATCAAACGGAGGCGGACGGACGGACGCTAGCATGAAGTCATGGCCGGCCGGACCGGCCTCACCCGCCATGAAGGAGGTTGCCGATGTTTCCCGAATACCGCGAACGGATCACCCGTCTGAAAACCGAGGATGCGCATTTCGCCCGCCTGTTTGACAAGCATAACCAGCTGGATCAGCAGATCAAGAACATGGAAGACCGCATCGTATCCGCGACCCACGAAGAGATAGAAACGCTGAAGAAGGAAAAGCTGAAGCTGAAGGACGAGCTGTACGCGTTGCTGAAGGCCTGCGCGTCCTGATTCGCGACAGGTCCGATCGGATGACAAGGCCGGCCGTTTGCGCCGGCTTTATGATTTCCGGCCTGCAAATCGCTCGAGTTGAGACTAATACTAATAAAACAACTCTATGCCCCGGGGAAGGTTTCCATGCATTTCGATGAGATCCAAAGCAAGCATTTCGTCACCCTCAGCCGCACGCCGCTGCCGCATACGCTGATCGAGCAGGCGCTGGTCGCGATGGGAGGAGGCGGCAACGACGGCATGAATTTCCGCAAGCAGGCGCTGGCCGCCGCCGGCTGGAGCTACGACGGGTTGGTGCCGTTCGCCAAGCATCCGGACAAAGCCGCGGAGGCGTTCAACCGCCTGCGGGAGGCGATGGCCGGCGCCGAGTCGCCGGACGCGCTGCTGAAGGCGCTGGGCGTCGAGTGAGTCCCGAGGCCTGATCGCCACGCCCCGAGCGGATGGCCGCCGGGGCGTTTTCGTTTGCGCGCTCAGTCGTCGCGGTAACGGCGGCGTATGGCCTGCAGCCGCCCGTCGGCGCGTATCCGGTCCAGCGCGGCCTGCAGTTTGGCCACCTGCTCCGGGGGCGTGTGCGGATTCAGGGCGAACCAGTATTGCAGCTTGCCGTCCAGCAGCCAGGCGGGCGCGACGGTGTTTTCTGGCAGGCGCTGCAGGCGCAGCTGCCAGGCCATCGCCCAGTCCAGCATGGCTATCAGGTCCACCCGTTTCAGCAGCAGCTTCTTCAGGTTGACGGCGTCGCTCTGGCCCAGGTCCAGGTTGAGGCCGCTCTGCAGGCCCAGCGCCTGCAGCTGGCTGGCGGTGGCCGATCCCGTCAGCACGCCGTTGCGGTAGCGGGTGAGGTCGCTGGCGGCGTCGACGCGGATGTTGCCGCGCGGGCCCAGGCGGTACATGTAGATGCGGCGGGAGCCGATGGGGCCCACCCACTGAAACTGGGCTTCCCGCTCCGGCGTGCGCACCACGGTGTACAGCAGCCCGCCCGCCGTGTCCCTGGCCTTGGCGTAAGCGCGCAGCCAGGGCAGCACTTCCACCGTCAGGTTGAAGCCCGCCTCGCGCGCCACCAGCTGCAGAACCTCGGTGGAGTAACCCTTCACGTTGCCATTGTCCAGATAGTTCAGCGGCGGAACGTCTTCGGTATAGGCATGGAGCTCCGCGGCCGGCGCGCAGCCGAACCAGCAGGCCGCCATCAGCGCCAGCATGCTTCTCATCACGGTCCACTCCATCCGGCTTGTCGTCGCCATTGTTTACATCAGCATAGGCCAAGAAGATTACCATTTGGCGTGGCCGGCGCATGTCCCGATGCCGCGCCGGCGCGCCTGGCCTCCGGCGGGAACTGGATGGCCGGAGAGGGTCAGCGGCGGCGGAAGCTGATCAGCAGCACGTCGCGGTGGCCGTCGCGCGAGGGATCGAGCTGGCTGACCGGGGTGACGCCGTGCAGCACGCGCTCGTCGTTGACCAGCGCGATGTCCAGCGGGTCGGTCAGCGTGAACGAGGCCAGCGGCTGTTTTTCCAGGTCGAACAGCTCGGTGGCGCCGTTCACCAGATTGTGACGCTTGACCAGCATCATCATCAGGAAATGCACGCCGTCGCGGTGCACGCCTTCCGGCGTGGGCCAGCCGGGTTCGCGGTTGCGTGCCTCGATGCGGAACTGGTGGGCTTCGATATGCCACGGCGTGTACGGCGACAGCTGGCCGAAGATGGCGCAGCCCAGGCTCAGCGCCGCCTGCATGGTGGGGCCGAGCAGGATTTCGTTGCGTATCGGCTCGAAATGGCGCGGCACGCCGCCGTTCAGCGGGTTGTACAGCTTGCTCTGGTAGTGTGGGCGGTGGGGCTCGGCGCGCGCGACGCGGGAGGATGGCTCGGCGCTGAGCGTCGCGTGCAGCCGTTTGCGGTAGCGGCCGCCGTCCGCCATGAACTTGTCTTGCTGCAGATGGTTCCAACTGTCCTGAAAGGCGGTCCAGTCAGCCAATGCGCCCGGGAAGCGTTGCATCAGGGAACGGCTTTGCTCCGCCGGCAGCAGGCAGAAGTCCTGCAGCGCCAGGCGGCGGCAGATCGGCTCCAGTTGCGGTTCGGGATGGGAGGGGGCTTGCGGGTGGTGGGCGGCGAGTGCCGAAGTCATGATCTCTCCATGGTTCTTGTGCTTGTAATCTGAATTCTGCTGTAACTGAATTGAAAAGAGAAATATTTTATGCAATTTGAATTTAGCGTGAGGCCATGCCCGCCCGATAGTCCGGGCGCGGCGCGTCGCGCGCATTCGACACTGGAGGATATCCATTGATGACGAGCATGATTCGCCGTTTCATCCTGGTACGCATGATATTGGCCCGCCCCAGGCTGGCATGGTCGGCGCTGTTCGGCCTATTGGTGATCGCGGTTTTGCCCCATGTCGCGGCGATGCACGATGTCACGCGCTACATCGTCGGCTGGAACGCCGGCGCCTGGCTGTATCTGGCGCTGGCCGGCTGGATGATGTTCGGGGCGGGGCGCAAGCCGATACGGCATTGGGCCCGGGTGGAGGACGAGGGGCAATGGCTGGTGCTGCTGCTGGTGTGCGTGGCGGCGGCGGCCAGCCTGTCGGCCATCGTGATGGAGCTGGCGGTGGTGAAAGACATGCATGGCTGGCCGCGCGCCGCCCATATCGCGCTGGCGGTGCTGACCTTGCTGTCCTCGTGGGCGTTCACCCATGTGATGTTCGCGCTGCATTACGCGCGCGGCTTCTACGCGAGGGAAGCGCACGGCCTGCCGGGCGGGCTGGAGTTCCCGGGCACCCGGCAGCCGGATTACGAGGACTTCCTGTATTTCGCCTTCATCATCGGCACCTCGGGCCAGACCGCCGACGTCAGCTTCACCGACGGCAGCCAGCGCCGCACCGGCACCGTGCACTGCGTGCTGGCCTTCTTCTTCAACGCCACCGTGCTGGCGCTGATGATCAACATCGCCGCCGGGCTGATCTGATCCGCCTGCAATGCGAAACGCCACCGCGTGCGGTGGCGTTTTTGCGTCCGGCGGGCGCTCAGGCCGCGGGCGGTTCGGTATCCTGGAAGGACGGCCGGGCGTACAGCCGCTGCAGCAACGCGTCCAGATTGGGATGGGCGGCGCGCCAGTCGATTTCCGGCGCGCGAAAGTCCAGGTAGCCCAGGCAGCAGCCGACGGCGATGTCGGCCAGGCTGTAGCCGTGGCTGGTGCACCATTGCTTCTCGCCCAGGTCTTCCGACAGCGTGGCCAGGCCGCGCAGTATCTTGCCGCGCTGGCGCTCCACCACTTCCTCCATCTGCTTCTCCGGCGGGCGGCGGCGCTCCAGCACGATGGCCACCATCGCGTCGATGATGCCGTCTGCCAGCGCTTCCCAGCGGCGGGTGAGGATGATCTGCCGATTGTCCTGCGGCAGCAGCCGCGATACCGGCGAGCTGTTTTCCAGGTATTCGACGATCACGCGGGAGTCGTAGAGGGTGGAGCCGTCGTCCAGCTCCAGCACAGGCACCTTGCCCAGCGGATTGTACTCGGCGACGCGGGTGTCCGCGTTCCAGGGCACGTCTTCCTCCAGCGGGCAGTCGATTTTCTTTTCAGCCAGCACGATGCGCACCTTGCGGGCGTATGGGCTGGTCAAAGAGGCGATCAGTTTCATGTTCGGAGCGATGGCGAGAGGTCGGGAAGAGGACGCCGGCCCCGAAGGTGGGGCCGGCGCGCGCAGTGCTTACTTTAGCGCAAGCGGGCTGGGGCTGAAAGCCTTACTTGAGCTCCACCTTGCCGCTGACCTGCAGTTGCAGCTGGGTCTGGCCCGGCTGCAGGTCGGGCTGGCTGACGTTGGCCGCCTCCGCGCCCGCCATCGACGCCTTCATCATCATCACTGGCGGACGGAAGCCGTGGCTCTGCTGGCCGATGTCCAGCTGCTGGATGTTGACCACGTTCTTGCCCAGCGCGCGCGCGGCCACTTCGGCCTGGCCCTTCAGGTTGGCGATGGCCTCGGGAATCATGCTCTGCTCGGCCTTGCGGCGGGCTTCGTCGGACACGCCGAACTGCACGCCCTCCAGCAGCATGGTCTGTTGCAGCTTGCCGATCAGCTCGGCGGCCTGGGCGAAGTCCTTGCTCTTCAGCTGGATTTCGGAACGGCCTTGCCAGCCGGTGATCTTGCCGTTCTTGTCGTAGCTGGGCCAGGTGCTGTAGCTGCCGCTGGACAGCTGGACGTCCTTGT